>CAMHHO010000071.1:0-16958 GCA_946184965.1 uncultured Prevotellaceae bacterium
TAGCTAGCGTTCATCCTGAGCCAGGATCAAACTCTTCATTGTAAAAAATATCTTCTTCCCATAAGGGAAATTCTCTGTGCTCAGGACGACTATCCTCATTCAATCATTCATTGACGGTTCGTTCAATTACCCAAGTACTCCGAAAAGTACTCGCTTCTTGTACTACTTGTCTGTTTATGGAAATCTTTCAAAGAACTCTTTCTTCAGTGCTCAGCGCCCGTTTTTGAGCGAAAGCGGATGCAAAGGTACGACTATTTCAGATAACATCCAAATTTTTCGACAATTATTTTTCAAAAACGACGAAAGTTTTCGGGATTGTTTACAAATTAGAGGCTTTTACGACAAAAATACTCAATTCATAGAGCATCCAGATAGGCAAAGCGACCACAAAAAGCGTGAAAACATCTGTTGTTGGAGTAACGATTGCGGCCAAGATAAGGATGGCCACTATAGCATGCCGTCGATAAGAGCTCATCAATTGGGCATTGATTATTCCCATACGTCCCATCAGCCAGCAAACAACAGGCAATTCAAACAAGACACCCATCATAAAACTCATGCCAATAAGAGTATCAATGTACGACTGTAAGGTCAGCATATTCATCACATCGGTACTCACCTGGTAAGTTCCAAGGAAGCGGACCGTCAAAGGAAATATCAGGAAATAATTCAGCAGCAGCCCAATGACAAACATCACATAAGCAGAGCCAACAAGCTGGAAAGCATATCGACGCTCATTGTCATACAATCCCGGAGAGACAAATCTGAACAGCTCATATATAATATAAGGTGAAGTCACAAGTAAGCCTGTGAACATAGCTGTCCGCATGTGAACCATAAATTGTTCGGTCAGCCCAGTGTTAATCAGTTGAATGGAAAAAGCGGAAACTCCCATCAGCCGATAAGTCACGAAGTCGCTACTGCGCGGTGCCAATACTATATTGAACAACTGCTCTTTCAAAAGGAAAGCAACAACAGTAACCAATGCAAGCAAAATCAGCATCCTAATAAGCCGTGACCGCAGCTCATCAAGATGCTCCCAGAAAGAAGCATACTCCGAGGACTTACTCATGAGTCTTTGTCTGTCGTACTATCATCGTCAATTTCCTTCATACCTTCCTTGAAGCTCTTTACCCCCTTGCCGAGTCCCTTCATCAACTCAGGAATTTTAGCTCCTCCGAAGAGCAGAAGGATGATAAGTGCGATGATAAGCACTTCCTGCATACCTAATCCAAACATAAGAATATTATTCATAAACCTCTTCTATATCGTTAAATTCGTCCACATCGTCATTATATGAACACGGGTTGTAGCCCTCATCGAAATCGAAGCGCTCGTTTTCGTCATAACCAAGCTGCTTGTCGGCATAAACCTTTTTCATATAATAAGCAAAGATAGGCAACGCCATAGCGGCACCTTGGCCATATTTCATCGTATCGAAGTGGATATCACGGTCGTCACCACCTACCCAACAGCCCGACACGAGCGACGGGGTGATTCCCATAAACCAGGCATCACTGTTGTTATTGGTCGTTCCCGTCTTGCCTGCCATTTCGCCCATCAAGTTGTACCTGTTGCGCAGTCTGCTGGCAGTACCTCCGTCAACAACCGCCTTCAGCATATACAGCATTTTGTAAGCAGATTCCTCGCTGATGACCTCGTTCATTCTGGGCTGGAACTGAGCCACGACTGTGCCCTCGTTGTCCTCAATCTTGGTGACGAACATCTGAGCGGCGCGAATGCCGTGATTAACAAAAGCGGTATAGGCACTTACCATCTCGCCCACCGTAATTTCGCATGGTCCGAGACACAGTGCCATCGAAGCGTGAATCTCTGGATTGTTGATACCATACTCATTAAGCAACTGCACGAAGGCAGCAGGATTGAGCTTGCTCATCAAGTAGGCTGAAATCCAGTTGTTCGACTGCTGGAGTCCCCACTTGAGCGTCACCATTTGACCGTAGCGCGAATAGCTTCCGTTACGCGGCGTCCAAGCCTTGCCTCCCACCATATAGGTCTGCTGGACGTTGGGAGCAACGTCGCAGGGCGAGAAACCATTCTCCATAGCGAGTGAATAGAGGAACGGTTTGATGGTAGAGCCCACCTGCCGACGTCCGTCCATCACCATATCGTAAGCGAAATGAGTAAAGTCGAGTCCGCCGACATAAGCTTTCACATGTCCGTTATGCGGATCCATACTTACGAAGCCTGTTCTCAGGAAAGACTTCAGGTAGCGTATGGAGTCAAGTGGCGTCATCACGGTATCCACCTCTCCATGATAGGTAAAGATGGACATCGGCGTCTTGGTTCTGAACGACTTATCGATTTCAGCATCTGAAGCGCCACTGGCCTTGAGCACACGATAGCGATCGCTCTGCCTTACCGAACGCATCAGGATTTTATTCACATCCGAGGACGACAGCTTGTTGGAGAATGGTGCCGAGGGCTTCCGCTTGTTTTCGCTGTTAAAGGCAGGCTGCAGGAACTTCACCACATGCTCATAGCAGGCCTGTTCGGCATATTCCTGCATACGAGTGTCTATCGTCGTGTATATTTTCAGACCATCTGTATAAACATTGTAATAAGTCCCGTCCTTTTTCTTGTTCTTATGGCACCAGCCGAACAGCGGGTCGTTTATCCAGTTTAGGCTGTCGATGTGGAATTTCACACCTGACCACGACGGATAGTCAGACCTGACAGGCTTCTTAGCCATCATATAGCGGCGGAGGAAATCACGGAAATACACGGCTGGGCCGTCCTTATGGTCGGTTACATGGAAGTTCAGCTTCAGCGGTTCAGCCTGATACTTGCTTAACTGCTCCTGTGTGATGAAGCCCGCCTTTTTCATTTGTTCCAGCACCACATTGCGGCGGTCACGGCTCCTGTCAGGGAACCTCACCGGATTAAAATAAGAAGGATTCTTGCAAAGGCCCACCAATGTGGCAGCTTCGACAGTTGTGAGGTCAATAGGCTCTTTGTTAAAATAAGTGTTCGAAGCCACTTTGATGCCTACTGCATTATGGAGGAAGTCGAACTTATTGAGATACAATGTCAGGATTTCGTTCTTTGTATAGTTCCTTTCGAGTTTCACCGCTATCACCCACTCTATCGGCTTCTGCAGCACGCGCTCTAAGGTGGTGTGAGCGGGTTTCTCGGTAAAGAGGAGCTTTGCCAGCTGCTGGGTAATGGTGGAGCCACCACCAGCCGACTTCTGTCCCATCAGTCCACGTTTCACAATGGCTCTTCCCAAAGCATAGAAGTCGATTCCCGAGTGTTCATAGAAACGCACATCCTCGGTAGCCACCAAAGCCTGAACCAGCGAAGGCGAAATCTTCGTATAGTCAACCATCACGCGGTTCTCCTTGTTGTAGTTCCAGGTTCCCATAATCTTCCCGTCAGAAGAATACACCTGAGTTGCATAGCGGCTTATGGGGTTCTGGAGGTCTTCAATCGGGGGCATATATCCGAGCCAACCTTCGCTAATGGCAAAGAATGCAAGCACCGTTGACAGCACGCCAACGATGAGCATTGTCCACAAGAAACGAACGAAAAACTTTCTCATATTTCCATATTTTGCCTGCAAAAATACAAAATAATCTGAAATAATCGCACGAAATCGGGAAATAATATGTAATTTTGCCCCATCAAATACTAAAATCAACGATGGAAAAGCATAATTTCGTTACTATTGCCAACCTTACAAGGGAAAAAATACTCTATATGATAGAGCTGGCCCAGGAATTCGAGAAGCACCCCAACCGCGAGTTGCTGAAGGGCAAAGTCGTCGCCACACTCTTCTTCGAGCCCTCCACGCGCACCCGACTCTCGTTCGAAACCGCCGCCAATCGTCTCGGAGCGCGCGTCATCGGCTTTGCCGACCCAAAGATTACCAGCGGGACGAAGGGTGAGACACTGAAGGACACCATCCTGATGGTCTCGAACTATGCCGACGTCATCGTTATGCGCCACTACATCGAGGGCGCCGCTCAGTACGCTTCCGAAGTGGCCCCCATCCCCATTGTCAATGCCGGCGACGGAGCCCACCAGCATCCCTCGCAATGTATGCTCGACCTCTACTCCATCTACAAGACACAGGGCACGCTCGACAACCTGAATATCTATATGGTGGGCGATCTGAAGTATGGTCGCACCGTCCACTCACTGCTGATGGCCATGCGCCACTTTAATCCCACGTTCCACTTTGTTGCCCCCAAGGAACTTTCAATGCCGAAGGAGTACAAGATTTACTGCGACGAGCACGGCATCAGGTACCAGGAGCACACGGCCTTTAACGAGAAGATTATCCAGGATGCCGACATTCTCTATATGACGCGTGTCCAGAAGGAGCGCTTCTCTGACCTGATGGAGTACGAGCGGGTGAAGAACGTCTACGTGCTCAACAACGAACTGCTGCGGCTGGCCAAGCCCAACATGAAGATACTTCACCCCCTACCCCGCGTCAACGAGATAGCCTACGAGGTAGACGACAACCCCCACGCCTACTACATCCAGCAGGCCGGCAACGGACTCTTTGCCCGCGAGGCCATCTTCTGCGATGTGCTTGGCATATCATTAGACGAAGTAAGAAACGACAAAACCATTATTTGATTTTCGATTTACAGATTTTCGATTTACGATTGAAAAGATTATGAATAAGAAAGAACGATTAGTAGCCGCCATCGAGCACGGCACCGTTGTCGACCACATACCCGCCGCCAAAACCTACCAGGTAGCCAGTCTCTTAGGACTCTTCGACCTTACCACCCCTGTCACCATCGGTATCAATTACCCCTCGCAGAAGGTGGGCAATAAGGGCATTATCAAGGTGAGCGACAAGTTCTTCACCGACGACGAGATTTCGCGTCTCTCCGTCGTTGCCCCCAAAGTCATTCTCAACATCATCCGCGACTACGAAGTGGTGGAGAAAAAGACCGTTGAGACACCTGCCGAGATACACGGTATTGTGAAGTGCAACAACCCAAAGTGTATCACCAACAACGAGCCGATGGATACTCATTTCCACGTTGCCAACGGCATTCTGACTTGTCACTATTGTGAGAAGGAGCAGGACATCAGCAAGGTGGAACTCGTCTGAAAGCTGTCAGAAGAACACGAAGCGCAGCGACTCGTAGAACTGCACAAATACAACGTAGAGAATGAATAGCGGTGCGGCAGCAGCAATGCCTGTCGACATTGCCGAGACGATGCTGGCAATCGAGCGGAAACTGCCCGATGCCCAGCCATAGGCTACCGACACCAGCAGCACCCCAAACGAGACGATGGGCACGAAGGCCCGGCTAAAAGGCGACGGAAACAGCCGCCCCGTAGCCGACAGCAGTACGGCGTGGGGCACCAGTGTCAGGGCCAATATGGCTGCTACGTAGATGAGCATCAGGATGAGCGCCGTTCGCAGTGCTACTCGCTGCCGGTAATGCAGCGACGACAGCGGCAGCCGTATTGACACGATGCCACTTTGCCACAGACAGCCGCCAGCCATAGCCAGCAGTACGAGCCACACCAGCCAAGGCGAGGCCAGCATCGCGGTAAAGCCGCCAAAGAACCAGCGAACGCCCTCAGAGCTGAGCAGCGACCGCACGTTGCCCGCCATTGTAGCCGACAACAGCCACGACGCCAGAACCAGAACCACTTCGGCCAGAGCAAGTGCCAAGACAAGATATGCCAATAACCGCTTCATCTATCAAGCTTCGTCAGGCTCCAAGTTGTCGATGTCGAGAATCTGCAGTTCCAGCGCACGGACGACGAGGCGCGTGGCATTGATGCCCATGCCGCCGTTGCCGTCGGGGAAGAGCTTCTTCATCAGTTCAGCCTGGCGCTTCTCCAGACTCTTCACGCCGAAGGGCATACCGCGCAAGCCCGTTATCTGCTCCTTGGTGTAGCCGAGGGCGAGGTGGCGCAGGAACCGTTCGTCGTACTCGTCGACCTCGTAGTTGATAAGTGCCTCCTGCTTGGCCAGCTGAGCTCCCACAGCCCGCTTGAAACGCTCGACAATCCGCTTCAGAATAGGCTCGTTGAACACCAGCTGCTTGCCGTCCATCACGCTCTGTACGTCGTGGCGCGTCAGCAGTTCACCCGTCTTCAGGATGATGCCGTCTGCTCCGGCATCGAGCACGTCAACCCATAGCTTCTCGTTCAGGATTTCGCCGGTGAAGATGAGCACCTTCACACCGGGGTGCATCTCCTTGGTCGAGCGGCAGATCTCGACGCCGATGGTTGTCGAGCCTCCCAGCCCCAGGTCGAGCAGCAGCAGGTCGGGCAGTCCCTGCTTCAGCACTTTCCAATACTCAGCCTCGTTAGTGGCCGTACCTATCACTTCAGCTTCGGGTATGTCGTTACGGATAATACCCAGCGTGCCCTTCAATTCCAAGGGAACGTCTTCAACTATGATTACTTTGAACTTTTCCATATGCAGGAAGTATTATGATGATCAATGTTTCGTTGTCTTGTATCTCAGTCCTGATGCTGCAGGCGCGGCGGTTAGTAGCCTCACCGTGGTCACGCACAATCTGCCGGCAGAGCAGATAGGGAATGTTTTCTATAGCCGGCGTAAAGAGGTCGGTGGCTGTAGGCTCACGGTGCGTCCTGACCGTTATCTCGACATACTTGTCGTCGAGATGGCGGCTGGTAAGGTCGAGTTGCTTCTGCCCCAGTTCTTTTTTCAGAATCTCGAAGAGATAGCCCGTGAGCGTCGGGTCGCCAAGTATGCCGTTGTCGAGCGGCTTGAGGTTCAGCTTCACGCGCTCCACCTGCGACATGGCCTGCTGGCTGAGCAGATTGTAGAGCTCGCGGTAATAGCTCACCACCTCGCCTACCGACTCGACGTCGTTCTGGTCTATCAGCTGGCGAATGCGCGAAGGGTAGTACATCGTCTCGTGCTTGAGTGCCGACAGGCAGTTGTCGAGCACGGAGTTCGACACGTGCAGGTTGGCCAGCTCCAGTTCTGCCCTCCGCAGTTCGCCGTCGAGAATTTCCAGTTCGTCGCGCCGTTTGCGCTCGGCGTTGAACCGTGCGTTCAGGCGTGGGCGCAGGTAGTAGAAGTAGTAGATAGGCAGAATGGCCAGCAGGGCCAGCAGCAGCAGCACGACCGCAATCGTCCGGTTGTTTTTCGTCTGCTGCATGGCACGGCAGTAGTCGGCCAGCGTGTTATCGGCCGACAATTCCTTGAACAGCAGCGTGTAGATGCGGTTGTTGTAGCTATACAGCTGCCATTGGTGCAGGGCCAACGCAGCTACGGCACTCTCGTTGCGGATGTCGAGTATGAGGTTGTAGTTCGTCTTGATGGAGTCGTGCAACCATTGCACCTCGGGCGGTGTCAGCGACATATCGCCCTCATGCAGCATGAAGACACTGTCGCTGGGATGCTGGCTTTGATAGTGCCGGTTCAGGTAGTACATACACGAGTCGGCGAACAACAGCGTCCGTTCGTATGTGCCGTTGATGTTCGAGAAGTAGGCCGAGTCGGCATAGACAGCAGCCTGGGCCAGCGGTGCCTCCGTATTCGTGGCAGCGTTGGCACCCGTCATCCCCATCAGCATGAGGAGCCCCAGCACCTTACCCTTGGGCAGACGGAAGAAGAAGCGGCTTCCCCTACCCTGCTCGCTCTCAGCCTGCAAGGTGCAGACGCTGAAAAGCTGGCTCATCTTCCGATACTTCTCGATGATGCCCTTGCAGTTGAGCAGTCCGAAGCCGTGGGTAGTCAGCTGGTGGTCGAAGACATGCGCCAACTGTTCGCCGTCCATACCGATGCCCGTATCGGTTACCGACACCTCCACGTAGTTTGGCGCCTCGTCGGCACTGATGGTCACGCTACCCTCGTTGGTGAATTTTCGTGCATTGTCGGCCAGCGTGTTCAGCATGAAGAGCGTCAGTATGCGGTCGGCTTTCACGACGGCCTCCGTAGGCTGCACGTCGAGGGCGATGCCCTTCATCTGGAAGCTCTTGCGACTGCGTGCGAGAATGTCGAACAGCGGCTGCAGCGGGAAGCTCTCGATGTGCAGATCGAGCTGTCCCTTGTGCAGCTGAATCCAATGCGTTAGCACCTCGTTGTCGCTGTTTATCTGGTCAATGAGTTCACAGACGTACTCCTTGTCGCCCTGCCTGTTGACGGTATAGACCATGCGGTCGATGAGGGGCAGCAGACTGTTGACGAGCGAAATCTTGGCCCGCTGCTGCAGGTGGCGCCGCTCGCCCTCCTCGAGGTGCAGTCGGCTGACGTTCAGCTGTTCGCGGCGCTCCTCAATCTGTTCGTCGAGCGGGCTGTCGGTCTTCTGGCGGCGGTTCAGCCGGCGGAAGAGCCACAACAGGAAGAGCAGCAGGACGATGGCTCCGACGACGGCAAAGAGAATCCAGTTGAGCTGGCGGACCACGCGGTCGAGCTGTTCGGCACGCGCCTCGAGCTGGCGGTCTTGTCGGGTCTGCTCCTGCAGGTCGAGGTAGCGGTTGCGGTTGTAGTCGCTGGCAACCTTGTCGTCGATGGCGGCATAGGCCACGCTGAGCTGCTCGCGTATGCTGGCCACGAGGTCGGGTGCCTGCAGGATGGTTGAGTCAGCGAGTGCCAGCTCCAGGTTCTCAAGCGCCTTGCCGTAGTCGCCAAACGCGCGGTGACAGGAGGCCAGCGTGCGGTAGGCACCGGCAATCTGGTAGATGTCGCCAAAGTCCTGGAACATGAGCAGCGACTCCTCAGCCAGCCATACTGCCAGCTGGTCGGCAGGCAGGTCGTTGGGGTTGACGAGCGCCAGCCCCGGCTCGTCGGCCTGGTCGGCGGGCGCCGATATCAGGTGTTCGGCAATGGCCTCCAGCGCGTTGGCCGTAAAGTAAGGATAGCCCTCGCGCTGGGCTATCTGGAAGCAGCGCAGCAGGTAGTCAATCTCCTGGCTGTAGATGTCGGCATCGGTACCCTCGGTCAGTATACCGCCTGCGCCGATGTTGTAAAGGTAGTTCAGGAACTGCGTCGTGTCCTGCTTCACCTCGTCGGCATTCAGTCCCGCCAGCGCGTCGATCGACTGCTGTTCGAGTCCCATATAATAATAATAGGTGGAGTTGACAATGGCGAACTCCGTCTCGGCGTAGAGCAGCCTCAGCCGCTGGCGCTCAGTCAGCAGGTGCCGCTCTTCGTCGATGCGCTCCATGCTGATGCTGGCCTGCTCGCGGTAGTCGTAGAACTCCTTGTTGCGCGACCGGCGCTGGCACAGTCGCATCTGCTGCACGTAGCTCACGAGCAGTTCCAGCTGGTTGTCTGTAATCTTGGGAATAGCGTCGAGCATCTGCTGCGCCCCGTTGTAGTCCATGTGGACGATGCTGACGAAGGCCTTGTTGTTCAGCGCCTCAGCCCGTCCGTCGTTGTAGCCGCAACTGTCGGCTATGCGCTCGGCCATTGCCGCAAAGTGAGCTGTAGAGTCGGTCGAGCGGTAGTGATAGGCATACGAAAGAGAATTCAGCTTGTCCACCGTCTGCCTATCCGACGATGAACAAGCTGTAAGTATAATTGCGGTTATCAGCAGCCTAAGCCCTCGCCTTAGCCACATAACCGAGTGCCTCCTTGCACTTGTCGGTCACGTACTGCCAGTCGCCGGCCTTCACCTTGTCGCTGGGGAAGAGCTTCGAGCCCATGCCCACGCAGAACACGCCGGCCTTGAACCACTTCGTCAGGTTCTCCTCGTCGGGCGACACGCCGCCAGTGACCATAATCTTCGACCAAGGCATCGGGGCCTTCAGGCCCTTCACCATGTTGGGGCCTACGACGTCGCCGGGGAACACCTTCGTCAGGTCGCAGCCCAGCTCCTGGGCCTTGCCAATCTCGGAGACCGTCATGCAGCCCGGGCAGTAAGGCACCAGGCGGCGGTTGCACACCGGGGCGATGTCGGGGTTGAACAGCGGGCCCACCACGAAGCAGGCACCCAGCTGCAGGTACATGGCTGCCGTTGGGGCATCGACCACCGAGCCAATGCCGAGGGCCAGCTCAGGGCACTCCTTGTCGGCCCACTTCACCAGCTCGCCGAACACTTCCTGGGCGAAGTCGCCGCGGTTGGTAAACTCAAACGCACGCACGCCGCCCTCATAGCAGGCTTTCACCACGTTCTTACACGTCTCAAGGTCTTTGTTGTAGAACACGGGAACCATACCCGTGTCGCCGATTTTCTTCAGTACGGCTATCTTGTCAAACTTTGCCACCTTATTATAATTTACGATTTACGGATTTTCGATTTTCGATTTGCGGATTTATTAGCGCTGTACGCGGCCGTTGGCATTGCCACCAGCCAGTGATTCTACTTCGTCGACACTTACCAGGTTGAAGTCGCCGTTGATGGTGTGCTTCAGGGCACTTGCTGCTACGGCAAACTCCAGAGCCTCGCCCTGCGTCTCCTTCGTCAGCAGACCGTGAATCAGGCCACCCGAGAACGAGTCGCCGCCACCCACGCGGTCGATGATGGGGTTGATCTCGTAACGCTTCGACTGGTAGAACTCCTTGCCGTCGTAGATGAGGGCCTTCCAGCCGTTGAACGTAGCGCTGTAGCTCTCACGCAGCGTCGACACTACATACTTGAAGCCGAACTCCTTCATCATCTGCTTGAAGATGCCCTCGTAGCCGGCAGCGTCGGTCTGACCGCCCTCAACGTCGGCATCGGGCTTGAAGCCTAAGCACAGCTCAGCGTCCTCCTCGTTGCCAATGCACACGTCGACATACTTCATCAGCGGGCGCATGATGGAGATAGCCTTCTCCGAGGTCCACAGCTTCTTGCGGAAGTTCAGGTCGACCGAGACGGTCACGCCGTGACGCTTGGCAGCCTCACAGGCCAGGCGCGTCAGCTCGGCAGCCTTGTCGCTGATGGCAGGCGTGATGCCGCTCCAGTGGAACCAGGCAGCGCCCTCCATGATCTTGTCGAAGTCGAAATCCTCAGGCACAGCCTCAGCGATAGAAGAGTGTGCACGGTCGTAGATGACCTTCGAGGGGCGCATCGAGGCACCCGTCTCAGCATAGTACAGACCTACGCGGTCGCCGCCACGAGCCACAAACTCAGTGTTTACACCATAGCGGCGCAGCGCGTTGACGGCAATCTGGCCAATCTCGTGCTTCGGCAGCTTCGACACGAAGTAGGCCTCGTGACCGTAGTTGGCCACCGAGATAGCCACGTTAGCCTCACCACCGCCGGGGATGATGCGGAATGATTCACTCTGGATGAAACGGTCGTTGCCCTGAGGCGACAGGCGGAGCATGATCTCGCCCAATGTTACAATCTTTGCCATTCTTTTTACTCCAATTAGTTTTTATAGATTTTACCTTATTTCATTTTGCGACTACAAAGATACGATGATTTTTCCAAACCACCAAATAAAGCACTAAAAAACTTCCGTAACCGATTGCGAACAGCTCCTGCCCTCGCCTGTCACTTACCGACTACCTCGCGCTCAAAGAAGTCGAGGAAGAAGGGCCAGTTAGGGCCTGCCTCGTGGCCGCCGTGATGCTGGCGATAGGTGAGCCGTCCCTCCATCAGACCGTTGTCCATGCCGGGGAAGAGGTCGGTGCCAACGCCTTTATAGCCGAGCAGCTCATAGACGGGCGATGCCTTCGAGGCCGATATGAACGAGCCGACCACATCCTGCCATTTGTCGCCATTCCAGCTGCCGGTCGAGATGAAGCAGGCACGTGGGGCGCAGAGTGCTATCAACTCGTGCTGGTCGACCGGCAGGTCGTTCTCCGTCAATGGGTCGGCACCGTATTTTATCAGGTTGCCGCACACCCAGTGATACTCCCCGTCCGAGACGATGTTGCCGATGCTCTCGCCACAGTCGCGACGCCAGCCAGCAGCACCGCCCTTGCCCGACGAGGCGATGAATCCGGCGGCAATGCGCTCCTCAAACGCCATCGCCACGAGCGAAGCCTTGCCGTAGCGCGAGACGCCCTCGATGGCACACTTCGTGGCATCAAACGTCTTATCGGTCTCGAGGTAGTCAATCAGGCGCGACAGTCCCCAACCCCAGGCGCGGAGCGAGCCCCAGTCGGTAGGCTGGCGGTGCGCCCCCTTGTTGCAGAGACCGATGATGCCGTTGGTCAGTCCAGAGCCCGCGTCGGCCTGGATGGACGATGGGTTGATGGTGGCAGCAGCCCAACCGCGCTCCACGACCATCTGCCGCCATGAAACGGCATTGCCAAACGACCGCGTGGGGTCGCCGGCTCCGAATCCGAATTCAATGACGACGGGCATGTTCTGTTTGCCATTGTCGGGATAAACCACGTTGGCCTGAATTTCTACCTTAATCGACGGGTAGCTGGAGTTGTCGACCACGCCTTTCAGATAGCGTACCACCACCTTGGTCCCTACAAAGTCCTTCCTCTCCTCGTTCGTAACCTCCCATTTCACGCCCGGCACGTTGGCGGGAATACGGCCGTAGACATTGTCCTCAAACAGCCTGACAATCTCCGGACGGCGCACCTTATACCACATCTTGGCGCTGGTCACCTTCTTCCCGTTTTCGGTCAGCAGCGGGTCGGGATAGAAGGGATAAGGGTTTGCCGTCAGCTCGTCGTAGTTAGGGTGCTTGCTCTCGTCCTGACTGTTGGGCTGGCGCCCTTCGCGGGGCTTGCCTACTCCTACCTTTGCCAGCATGTCGGCATAATCGGCTGCCGCAATCTTGCGAAGGCTGTCCTGGTTCACGCGGTTGCCGCCTCCGAACATCATAAACTGTGCGTTAGCTGTAAACGGGATGCAGGCTATCAGCATGGTCCCGCAAAGAAATCTCATCGTTTTCATCATCATGCGTTATTGTAATTCTTCATTCTTCAATTCTTCTTTCTTCTCCACCTTGAAGTCGGCAGCCGAGAACCACTTGGCAGTGCAGGGCACCTTGGTGAACTTCGGGTCGGCGCTGATGCCATAGTAGAGCGTGGTGGGGCCGTCAATCTTCACCTCCATCTCGACGCGCTGCCAGCCGTTGCCCAGTCCGCCCTCCTTGCCCTGAGCGGGCACTGAGTGCATCGCCGTGTAACTGCCGTTGAAAGCTTGGGCGAATAGGCATATGCCGCCACCATCGGCACGGACGTTGCAGCTGACGGTATAGGTGCCTTCGTCCACCTCCTGTCCGTATTTGGACGACACCTGGAAGTGTCGCTCCCGCTCAGGACCCCACATCTCGACATCGATATACGCCACCGCAGTGTCTCCCGTGAAGTACTCGCCGCTCTTCACGAAGTTGTCGTAGCAGTGGTGGCGGCTGTCAATCTTCAGGTCGTGTTCCGTCAGATAGTCGCGGGCGTAGTCGGTCATCCAGTCGTTCACCTCGGCCTGACGCTCAAATCGCGACCATTCGTTGTATTTCATGATAGCGCCGCCGCTGGGGAAGATGGCAAACAGGGAAACCAACCAGACGACGATCCAGGCAATGCGCTGGGCCGTGCTCATAGGCTGCACCCTGCCGGCCTTCGAGAGCAGCATGTGGCCAATGGCGTAGAGCGGGATGAAGAGTGCCAGCAGCAGACTGGCCACGAACAGCACCACCGCCCAGGGGTGAAAGTAGAAAGCCTCTGCAAGGTTCAGGTCGCCCAGGTCGAAGGGCAGGCCGTGACGAATCTCGCCCGGCACGGTGAAGATGAAGATGAGCGTGCCCACGATGAGCAGGAAGCAGCACAGCAGCACCAGTCCGAAGACGGCGGCAATGGCCACGAAGAGTCCCACCAGCATCTTCAGCAGCACCGACAGACAGCCACGCATATGGCCTTTCTGAACGGGCTGCCGGCGGTCCTTCTCCTCGACAACGACGTCGGCCAGCGTCTGCGGCGTCACGTCCTTGCCCTCCATCTCGAGCACCTCCTTGGGCTTCTTGGCCTCGGGCATAGCGATGGCCAGCACGATGTAGAACAGCACGAAGGCCAGATTGAAGTGGAATATGAAGCCGCCGAAGTGGAACAGCCTGAACAGCGGGAATACAAAGAGATTAGAGCCGAGCAGCAGCAGCGCATAGCCGATGCGCCACCAGGTAGCGTCGGTGCCCGTATAGGCGGCAAAGCCCGAGAGCACGCCTGCCAGCAGCTTGTCGTTAGGGTTGCGATACAGGCGCTTGCCCTTCGTCCTCGCGCGTACATTATCTCTAATGCCTTGAGCAGCCGTGCGGAACGAGTCGTACCTATGCCCCCTGTTTTCGTTTTCGTTGTCGTTATCGTTGTCGTTCCCGTTATCATCCGCCAGCTCCTCGGGACGTCCGATGCGGGTGATGATGTCCTTCACGTGGTCGATGTTGATGGCCACCGTGCCTTTGGCTTTCAGTTCGTCAAACAGCTCGGCGACGCGCTCCTCAATGTCGTCGGCAATTTCCTCACCGCCCTCCTGCTTGCCAAATGAGGCTCGCAGCGAGTCGATGTACTGTTGCAGCAGTTCGTAGGCGTCCTCGTCAATCTGGAACAAGCGGCCGCACAGGTTGATGGTAATGTTCTTTTTCATAATTCTCAATTCTAAATTCTCAATAGTTTAAGGTAGTTGATGGTGTTCGAGAGTTCCGTCCAGGCGGTGTTGAGCCCTTCGAGGAATTGTTCCCCCTCAGTGCTGAGGGCGTAGTACTTGCGGGGCGGGCCCTGCGTCGACTCCTGCCACTCGTAGCGCAGCAGTCCGTCGTTCTTCAGGCGCGTCAGCAGCGGGTAGAGCGTTCCCTCCACCACGAGAAGCTCGGCCTGCTTCAGCTGTTGGATGATGTCACTCGCATACGACGGGCGGTGCTTCAGGAGCAGCAGCACGCAGTACTCCAGCATCCCCTTGCGCATTTGTGACTTGGCGTTCTCAATGTTCATTTTCGCAGTATGAATTGGTTTACGGCTGCAAAGATAGGTAAAACTTTAGTACCTTGTAATACAAAGTACTAAGTTTTTGCCAAGAATTATATCTTTTTAACTGTTTCGCATCATTTACGTGACATTTGGCGCTTTTATGAGTGCATGATGCGACAGTTGTGTCAAGGTTCCGGCTGGTTGTTACAAAAGGGGCGCCGTGTCGCAACTAACTCGGACGAAAAACACGAAAAAAGCTGGAATCTGCCCCAAATCCGCCTTAACTTTGCATCACCGAAAGGTAAAAAAGTAAAAAGGTAAAAAAGTAAATGTATAACAATTTAAAACTTACGACTATGACAACGAAGAAGAATTTGGTAAAGTCGATGCTCATGAGCATCCTTACCGCAGGTATTTACGGTTTCGCATTCGCTTTCACCGCTTGCAGCGATGACGAGTTAGCAAACGCCAATAGCATGGAGGACGGCTCTGACAAGATCGGCAACTATGCCGACTTCGAGCCCTACGGCCTCACGTATCACAACTTCGACAACGCCGACGACGTGCAGATACTGAACGCCGACACCACGGAGATTGCCGTCAGGAAGTCGCTCGCCGACAAGCTGGGCATCACCAACTTCGAGAACCACCCGCTCGGCATCTGGGACGACCCCAGCCACCTGGCCTACGGCCGCAAGGCTCTGGAGCAGAAGCTCGAGGGCGACACCTATATTATTAAGGTGGAGGCCGTCACCGCAGCCGAGCTCGTCGGCGAGAAGAGCGCTCAGCTGGTCACCGACTGGTACGTGAACGAGGACGAGACCCTGGTGGCCACCCGCGCCGCCTATGACAACATCCCCGAGTACGCAGCCAAGTACGTCGACGACAATGGCATGATTCACCCCGCAGTGGTGCAGTACACCGACCCCTACGGCTACGACAAGGACTACTACGTGCCCGGCATCGACGAGCCCAGTGCAGAACAGACCCGCGCAGCACAGAGCGGCGAGTACCAGTACATGACTGCCGAGGAGATGGTCAGCGGCACCCGCGGCTCCATCCATCCGCGACTCATCTCGTTCCACAACAAAATCTCGTTCGACAAGAACATCCCCCTGGGCAAGGATTCCAAGGACTCGATCAACTTCGAGGGTGAGATTCCCATCGACTTCGAGCTCAACTACTTCCTGACCATCGACGGCGGCATCAAGTGGAAGTGGTTCATTCCCTATCCTGCCCTCAAGAAGTTCGAGACGGGCGTTGACGGCGAGTTCGGCTTCCATCCCAATGCCACCATCGGCTTCAAGGGCAAGTGCGAGCTGCCTGACGACAAGAGCAAGATTACGCTGGCCAAGTTCAAGGGCTTCACATACACCTTCGTAGTAGGCGTCGTCCCCGTCACCGTGACCATCGACCCCGCCCTCAAGCTGAAGCTCGACGCAAGCGTCACCGCCAAGGCATCGCTGGGATTCAGCTACGACTACTCCAACAAGTTCAAGGCCGGCATCCGCTATCAGGGTGGCTGGAGCACCATCAAGGAGTTCGAGGAACTGGAGAACAAGTTCACCTTCTGCCGTCCCCAGGTATCGTTCGGCGCAGAGGCCGGCATCGGCCTGTTCATGACGGCATCGACCAAGATCTACGGTGTTGTAGGTCCTGAACTGGGCATCGGTCCCCGCCTGGGTGCAGAGGCCAATGTCACCGTCAGTCCTGAAGGCGTAGACTGGAATGCAGAGGTGAAGATGACCGTCCAGGCCTGGGCAGGTGCTAAGATCGAGATCCTGGGCTGGGAGCTCGCCGAGTGGAGCACCACCTTCGACATCGTAGGTCCCTGGACGCTCCTGAAGCTCCCCAGCGACGGCAGCGAGCACAAGACTCCCGCCGAGCAGAAGGCTGAGGACATAAAGAAGCAGAGGGAGAATAAAATCAACAACTACGCAACCATGATTGACAATTTCAGGGAGGAACTTGAAAACATGGTTATCAAGTATATGGAAATGGACGGTGGCGAGCACGATGAGAAAGTAGACCTGGTCTTGAATTTCCTGGACGCACAATACAATTTCTGTAAGGATGCCAGACGTCTCGCTAACTACTTCAAGAAGAACTTTGAGAATATCAACACCAAATACGAGCAGTTCTGCGCCGACAACAACTGGAAGGACATCGTTGAGAGCATCAAGGGCAG
>CAMHHO010000072.1:0-16827 GCA_946184965.1 uncultured Prevotellaceae bacterium
CCTTCTTCAGCTTGAGCTTGCGATGCTGGACGGCTGAGACGGTGATGCAGTAGATGTTGCCGATGGTGCGGTTGCTGAGGCCCAGGCGGGTGAGGATACACAGGCGGATGTCGTCTTCCGTCATATCAGGGTACTGCTCGCGGATGTTGGCGAAGCGGTTGTTGTCGATGGCGTTGAGCGTCCGTTCTATCTCGCTCCATTCGTGCAGACTGAGCGTGATGAGCGAATCGCCGCTCTGGTTCAGCTTCTTGATTACCTCCGTCCGTTCAAGGATGAAGCTCTGTAGGAATGCCACCACTTCGTTTGTCTGGTGAAGCAGCGTCTTCTGGTGCTCGGCCTCCTGCTGTAGCTGGCGCTTCTCCTGTTCCTGAATGTGCATTCTGTTCCGAATCAACAGCACAATCGCCAATATGACTATGAGCGATGCAACGATTGTCATCAGGAGTGTGCGCCTGTACGTCTGCGAGCGGTATTCCAGTTGCTGGTTCTCCATCTCCTGACGCAGCGTCTCCTGATAGTACTCGTCTTTCTGTTCAAGCGCCTTGTAGTAGAAGTCCTCCACTTGTGCGAAAGCTTCGGCCACGCTATCCTCCACCTGTGTGGCTCCTATCCGTCGGAGTGCGATCTTGGCAAGGTTGCTCTGCACGATATAAGCCATGTGGACATCGTCGCCCAGCTCTATCTGCCGATAGACGGTCTCTGCCGAGTCGAGCATGTTGAGGCTGAGGTAGCTGCGGGCCAACACTTGTAGCGTGCCAGGTCTTAGGTCGGCTGTTGCCACAGCTTCTGCCTGACGGGCGTAGTAGACGGCCTGAAGATAGTCTTCCTTTGCCCAGCTGATGTTGGCAAGGCTGGTCAGCGTCTGGCATACGAGGTCAGTCATCTGGCTATTCCTTGCTATATCGTATGCGCGATTAGTGAAATCGAGCGCTTCATCGTAGGGTCCTTCTTTGGTGAAAGCCACTTGAGCGGCGTAAGTGCCTGCGTAGTCGAGCAGCATGACATGATTACGCTCGTCGTCAGGATGCTGCTCATAGACGGTCAGGGCTTGCTTCATCAGCCGCAAAGCCTCCTCAGGGTTGCCCTGCGACAAGGCTTCGGCCAGCCGCTGATGCGCGATATAATTGGTGTGCCAATCCTCCGACGCTTCCGACAACTGGATGGCCTTCCGTAGCTGCGTCTCACCCTGCCGGATGCTGTCGTTGGCCAAGGCAGCCTCAGCCTCCTCCAGACAACCAGCCGCCGTCGGCGTATCAGTCTGCTGCCGACCACAGGCAGTCAGCAGAACGGCGATTATGAATATGTAAAATGTTCTCGTTAGCATGTCGTTGTTTTTTCGTTATTTCTCGGTTGCAAAGATACGACATTTTTCCGAATGGTGTATCTCCTGCCTATGGAAAAGATGCAAACGAGTCAAAATAGGAAGCAACTAATAATCAGCGATTTGCCGGAAACAGAGGGCTTCTGCCTATGGAAAAGTAAGAGCAAAGGTATGGAAAGGGGTATCACTTTTTGGCTTTAGAAGCAAAAAAAGATTTGGAACTATCGACTTTATTGTGTAATTTTGCCACCGAATACATTTAACTAAACGAATTATGAAACGAGGATGGATTGAAATGTTGCTGCTGCTTGCGCCCCTGCAGCTTGCGGCACAAGAGTGGAAGCTGGTTTGGAGCGATGAGTTCAACGGCAGCGGACGGCCCGACGAGGCCACGTGGAGCTATGAAGAAGGCTTTGTACGCAACCACGAAGCACAGTGGTATCAGGCCGAGAATGCCTTTCTGCAGGACGGGCTACTCATCATAGAGGCAAGGAAAGAGCAGCGGCCTAACCCCACCTACCGAGCCGGCAGTCGCCAATGGGGACAGCAGCGCACGAACATCGACTACACCTCGGCCTGTCTTCATTCGCGCGGAAAGCGTGAGTTCCTATATGGTCGGTTAGAGGTGTGCGCCCGTATTCCGACGGCTGGCGGCAGCTGGCCTGCCATCTGGACATTGGGCAGCAGCATGCAATGGCCATCGTGCGGCGAGATTGATGTGATGGAATATTATCGCATCAAGGGCGTTCCGCATATTCTGGCCAACGTGGCGTGGGGCAACGACCGCCCCTACCAGGCCGTCTGGAACAGCAAGAAGATTCCTTTCACCCGTTTTACCAGTCGCGATGAGGCTTGGGCTCAGCAGTTCCACGTGTGGCGCATGGACTGGGACGAAACGAGTATCAGGCTGTATCTGGACGATGAGCTGCTGAACGAGGTGCCTATGAGCCAGACCGTCAACGGACAAGTCGGGCGCAACATCAACCCCTTCACCCGCAAGCAATACATCCTGCTCAACTTAGCACTTGGCGGCGATAATGGTGGCGATATTGACGACGCTGCCTTCCCCATGCGCTACGAAATAGACTATGTCCGCATCTACGAACGCAGTCAAAAGTGAAAATAAATTGTGATTTATTTTGCATTCTTCTCACTTATTCGTACCTTTGCAGTCGCAATTATATAATGTACGGAAACAATTAATACAAGAATACAACAATGGATTACAATTTCAGAGAGATTGAAAAGAAATGGCAGAAGCGGTGGGTAGAGCAGAAGACCTACCGCGTAGTGGAGGACCCGAAGAAGAAGAAATTCTACGTACTGAATATGTTCCCTTACCCCAGTGGAGCCGGTCTGCACGTGGGTCATCCGCTCGGCTATATCGCCTCGGATATCTATGCCCGCTACAAGCGCCAGCAGGGCTTCAACGTGCTGAACCCGATGGGCTACGACGCCTACGGACTGCCCGCTGAGCAGTATGCCATACAGACAGGACAGCACCCTGAGAAGACAACGTTCGAGAATATCGACCGCTACCGTTCGCAGCTTGACAAGATCGGCTTCTCGTTCGACTGGGAGCGCGAAGTGCGTACCTGCGACCCTATCTACTACAAGTGGACGCAGTGGGCTTTCCAGCGTATGTTCAAGAGCTACTACTCGACGGCTTCGCACAAGGCCCAGCCGACCATCAAGCTGATTGAGCACTTCGAACTGATGGGTACGGAGAACTGCAACGCTCTGGGTACGGAGGAGCTGCACTTCACGGCCTCCGACTGGGCCGGCTTCTCGGAGAAGAAGAAGCAGGAGGTGCTTATGAACTACCGCATAGCCTATCTGGCCGACACGATGGTGAACTGGTGCCCGAAGCTCGGCACGGTGCTGGCCAACGACGAGGTGGTCGACGGCGTCAGCGTTCGCGGCGGCTATCCCGTGGTGCAGAAGAAGATGCGCCAGTGGTGTCTCAGAGTGAGCGCCTACGCCCAGCGTCTGCTTGACGGCCTTGAGGAGATTGACTGGACCGACTCGCTGAAGGAGACGCAGCGCAACTGGATTGGCCGCTCGGAGGGTACGGAGGTAGAATTCAAAGTAGCCGACAGCGACAAGCACTTTACCATCTTCACCACTCGTGCCGACACGATGTTCGGTGTGACGTTCATGGTGCTGGCTCCTGAGAGTGAACTGGTGGCTGAGCTGACCACGCCGGAGCAGAAGGAAGAGGTGGAAAAATACCTCGACTACGTGAAGAAGCGCACAGAACGCGACCGTCAGATGGACCATAAGGTGACGGGCGTGTTCTCCGGCTCTTACGCCATCAATCCGTTTACCGACGAGAAGATTCCCATCTGGATTGCCGAATACGTGCTGGCTGGTTACGGTACGGGTGCCATCATGGCGGTGCCTGCCCACGATAGCCGCGACTACGCCTTTGCCAAGCACTTTAACCTGCCGATTATCCCGCTGATTGAGGGTGCCGACGTGAGTGAGGAGAGCTACGATGCCAAGGAGGGTATTATGTGCAACTCGGCCAGCTCGAAGTTCTCGCTGAACGGCCTGACCGTTAAGGAGGCCATTGCCGCTACAAAGAAGTTCGTCACCGAGCAGGGCTTAGGCCGCGTCAAGGTGAACTACCGCCTGCGCGATGCCATCTTCTCGCGTCAGCGCTACTGGGGCGAGCCGTTCCCCGTTTACTACAAGGAGGACATGCCCTATATGATTCCGAAGGAGTGCCTGCCCTTGGAGCTGCCCGAGATTGACGAGTACAAGCCCACGGAGACGGGCGAGCCGCCATTGGGCCGCGCCAAGATGTGGGCTTGGGACACGAAGACCAATAAGGTGGTCTCGAAGGACGAGATCGACAACAAGACCGTCTTCCCCCTGGAACTGAACACGATGCCCGGCTTTGCCGGCTCCAGCGCCTACTACCTGCGCTATATGGACCCGAAGAACGAGAAAGCCCTTGTCGACAAGGATATCGACGAATACTGGCGCAATGTCGACCTCTATGTCGGCGGTACGGAGCACGCCACCGGCCACCTTATCTACTCGCGCTTCTGGAACAAGTTCCTCTACGACTCTGGCTATAGCTGCGAGGACGAGCCGTTCAAGAAGCTCGTCAACCAGGGTATGATCCAGGGCCGCTCCAACTTTGTCTATCGTATTGAGAACGAAGGCCAGGACAAAGGTAAGTTCGTCAGCGTCGGACTGAAGGACCAGTACACCACGACGCCCATCCACGTCGACGTGAACATCGTTTCGGCCGACGTGCTCGACATCGAGGCTTTCCGTGCCTGGCGTCCTGAGTACGAGAATGCTGAGTTCATACTCGAGAACGGCCAGTACAAGTGCGGCTGGGCCATCGAGAAGATGTCGAAGTCGATGTTCAACGTCGTCAACCCCGACATGATTGTCGAGAAGTACGGTGCCGACACGCTGCGCCTCTATGAGATGTTCCTCGGTCCCGTGGAGCAGTCGAAGCCTTGGGACACCAACGGCATCGACGGTTGCCACCGCTTCCTCCGCAAGTTCTGGAACCTCGTCAGTTCTGTATGTTGCGATAATATCGCAACAAACGAGACAGCAACCCCCGAGAACCTGAAGTCGGTGCATAAGCTGATTAAGAAGGTGACGCAGGACATTGAGACCTTCAGCTACAACACCTCCATCTCGGCGTTTATGATCTGCGTGAATGAGCTGTCGCAGCAGAAGTGCAAGAGCCCCGAGGTGCTGAAGACGCTCATCGTGCTCATTGCCCCGTTTGCCCCGCATATCGCTGAGGAACTTTGGGAGATGTACGGCGGCGAGGGCAGCGTCTGCGACGCCCAGTGGCCGAAGTGGGACGAGCAGTACCTGGTGGAGAACACCGTCAAGCTGGGTGTGGCCTTCAACGGCAAGACCCGCCTGGAGATGGAGTTCCCCGCCGATGCCGACAATAAGACCATCGAGGAGGCCGTGCTTGCTGACGAGCGTGCCAAGAAGTATCTCGAGGGCTTCCAGGTTGCAAAGGTTATCATCGTCCCTAAGCGTATGGTGAACATCGTGCTGAAGAAGTAGTAAATGACAATCAATCACAAGTTGATACTCAAAGAGGTCGGGGATTATGTCGGCATAACCCTCGGCCTCTTATTGTACACGTTCGGCTTCACGTTCTTCCTGATGCCCTACGAGATAGTGACGGGCGGCGTGTCCGGTATCGGCGCCATCGTCTACTATGCCACCCACTTCCCCATCAGCTATACCTATTTCCTTATCAATGGTCTGCTGCTCATCGTGGGCCTGAAGATTCTCGGCTGGAAGTTCCTGACCAAGACCATCTACGCCATCCTCATGCTGACGTTCCTCCTGGGCTTGGCACAGGAAATCATCCCCAAGGACCCGTCGGGCAACTTCGTGAAGATTCTTGGCGAGGGTCAGGACTTCATGTCGCTGGTCATCGGCTGTATGATGACGGGCTCGGCCTTGGCCATCGTCTTCCTGAACAACGGCTCTACGGGCGGTACCGACATCATTGCGGCCTCGGTCAACAAGTTCCGCAACGTGTCGCTCGGCACGGTGCTGACGTTTGTCGACCTCATTATCATCGGCTCCTGTCTCTTTATCCCACAGTTTGGCGACCTGATGGAACGCATCCACAAGATTGTGTTCGGTTTCTGTACGATGGTCATCGAGAACTTCATGCTCGACTACGTGATGAACCGCCGCCGCCAGTCGGTGCAGTTCTTTATCTTCTCGAAGAAGTGGCAGGAGATAGCCAACGCCCTCGGCACGAAGACCGACCACGGCGTCACCATCCTCGACGGCCACGGCTGGTACACCGGTCAGGAGCGCAAGGTCATCTGTCTGCTGGCCCGCAAGAGTGAGTCGACCTACATCTTCCGCCTCATCAAGATGATCGACCCCAACGCCTTCGTCTCGCAGAGTGCCGTCATCGGCGTCTATGGCGAGGGCTTCGACGAAATGAAAGTAAAAGTAAAAAAGCAATATGAAGATAGTATTCGCAACGAACAACCAGCACAAGCTGAGTGAGGTGCGCCAGATTCTGGGCGACAGCATCGAGGTATTGTCGCTCAACGACATCGGCTGCCACGAGGACATCCCCGAGACGGGAACGACGTTAGAGGCCAATGCCCTGCAAAAGGCCCAGTACATCTACGACCACTACCACATCGACTGCTTCGCCGACGACACCGGCCTCGAGGTCGACGCCCTTGGCGGTGCCCCCGGCGTCTACAGTGCCCGCTATGCCGCTGTTGGCTGTGCTGCGACGTCGTCGCAGCCTATCGACCACGACTCCGAGGCCAATATGACGAAACTTCTCAACGAATTAGGAGAAAATAACAATCGCAACGCAAGATTCCGCACCGTTATCGCGTTAATACAACAGGGCGAGCTGCACGAGTTTGAGGGCATCGTCAACGGCCAGATCATCCGCGAGCGCAGGGGAGGGGAAGGCTTCGGCTACGACCCCATCTTCCAGCCCGACGGTTACGACCAGACTTTCGCCGAACTGGGCACTGAGGTGAAGAACCACATCAGCCACCGCGCCCGGGCCACGCAGAAACTGGCCGACTATTTGTTAAAGAGATAACGTTATGAGAAGAGTCGCACTCATCGCATTGCTCATTCTGCAATGCTCCATCTTGTCAGCGCAGGTCGGCACCTGGCGCACCTACATGTCGTACCACGAGCCGCAGCAGATTGTCAAGGCCGGCAACACCCTGTTCGTTCGCGCCTCGAACGACCTCTACCAGTACAACCTCGACGACCACTCGATAACCACCTACGACAAGATTACCGGCCTGAGCGACTCTTACATCACCCACATCGGCTGGAACAAGCAGGTCGGGCGGCTCATCATCGTCTACCAGAACACGAACATCGACCTGATGGACCAGAGCGGCAACGTGACCAACGTCTCGGCGCTCTACCGCAAGTCAATGACCGACGACAAGACCATCGACAGCCTCACCATCGACGGCCCCTACGCCTACCTCTACGCCCGCTTCGGCATCGTCAAGGTGAACATGCAGCGGGCCGAGATCAGCGATACCTACACCCCCGAGCATCCCGAGTACCCGACGTCGCTGCCCGCCAGCAATACAAACGCCGACTGGGCACAGTACATCGACGTGGTGCGCACGCTGAAGCCCGACGGGCCGAAGTATAACTACTTCCCAGAATTAAAGTTCGGCAATGGCCGACTCTACACCGTCGGCGGCTACTTCGTCTCGGGTGGGGCTGATATGGAACGACCGGGCATCGTACAGGTGTGGGACGGCACCGACTGGCAGGTCTACCAAGAGCGCCTCGACACCATCACGGGCTATAGTTACAAGGACAACAACTGTATCGACTACGACCCGACCGACCCCACCCACGTCGCCGTGGGCGGCCGCTGCGGACTGTATGAGTTCAGCAACGGCCGGCTGATCAAGTATCACAACCAGCAGAACAGCCTGCTCGGCGGAGCCATCGACAACGACAAGGAGCTTGGCAACGACTACAACCTCATCAACGGACTGAAATTCGACCGTGAGGGCAACCTCTGGGTGCTCAACAGCCAGGCCAAGGGCGTCAACTTGCTGGAACTGACGAAGGACGGCCAATGGGTTAACCATTATCAGGACGAGCTGGCCGACGACGACGGCGTAGGCTTGCACGTCCTACAGTCGCCGACCATCGACCGCAGCGGCAACCTTTGGTTCATCAACGTTCACTGGGACTTGCCGTCGTTCTACTGCTACAACCCGTCGACCGACAAGATTACAGGCACCTACACATCGCTTACCAACCAGGATGCTACCGTCTATAACGGCTCTACGCCGCAGTGCATGATGGAGGACCTGGACGGCAACGTCTGGGTGGGCACCAACATCGGACCGTTCATCGTCAAACCCGACAATGCATCGACAGGTGTCAACGTCGAACAGGTCAAAGTGCCCCGCAACGACGGCAGCGACTATGCCGACTACCTGCTCTCAGGCGTCATCATCAGCAGCATGGCCGTCGACGGCGGCGGCCGTAAGTGGTTTGGCACGCAGGACAACGGAGTCTACCTCATCAGTGCCGACAACATGACACAGCTGCAGCACTTCACGGCCGAGAACAGTCCACTGCTGTCCAACACCGTCAAGTCGATTGCCATCAACAACGCCACGGGCGAGGTTTTCTTCGGCACCGACAACGGTCTCTGCTCCTATCTGAGCAATGCCACACAGTCGGCAGAGACGATGGATAAAGACAACGTCTACGCCTATCCCAACCCCGTCGCTGCAGACTACACAGGACTTATCACCGTCGTGGGCCTGTCGCTCAACGCCGACGTCAAAATCTGCACACCGAGCGGAAAACTCGTAGCAGAGGGCCGCAGCAACGGCGGCACCTTCACCTGGGACGGTTGCGACCGGAGCGGCAACCGCGTCGCCAGCGGCGTCTACATGGTCATCACGGCTACAAGCGAAGGCAATAAGGGAACGGTATGCAAGATCGCAATCATCCGTTAACACCCACCACCCATGAAAACAGTCTCAGTCATCATACCCTGCCATAACGAACAGCAGAACGTCGGCCCGCTCTATCAGTCGCTCTGCGACCTGACGGCCAGCGAGACGGCCTACAACTGGCAATTTATGTTCGTCGACGACGGCAGCACCGACCTCACCCTGCAGAATATTAAGGAACTGCAGGCCGACGACAGTCGCGTCAGCTACGTCAGCCTGTCGAGAAACTTCGGGAAGGAGAACGCCATACTCGCCGGACTCGACCACATCGGCGGGCACTGCACCGTCATCATCGATGCCGACATGCAACACCCGCCCCTCCTCATCGGCGAGATGCTCAGACTGTGGGAACAGGGCTACGACGACGTCTACGCCGAGCGCCAGAGCAGAGGCAGCGAAAGCTGGCTGCGCAAACGCTTCACGATGGCCTACTACTGGCTGCTGCAGAAGATGACGCGCATTGACATACTGCCCAATGTCGGCGACTTCCGACTGCTCGACCGTAAGTGTATCGATGCACTCAAAGCCCTGCGTGAGACGCAGCGCTACAACAAGGGACTCTACTGCTGGATAGGCTACAAGAAGCAGAAGATAACGTTCCGCCAAGGCGACCGCCTTCAGGGAAGGTCATCGTTCAGCTATCGCAGTCTGTTCAACCTGGCCATCGAGGGCATTACCTCCTACACCACCGCCCCGCTGCGCATCTCAACCGTTGCCGGACTCGTCGTCTCGCTGGCTGCCTTCCTCTATATGTGTTTCGTCCTCGTCAAGACGCTCATCTACGGCGACCCTGTTCAGGGTTATCCGACGCTCATCATCGTCATACTTTTCTTAGGCGGCATCCAGCTGGTGTCGCTCGGCATCATCGGCGAATACCTTGGCCGCATTTTCTACGAGACGAAGAACCGTCCGGCTTACCTCGTCGCCGAACGGCATATCACTCAAGTTCCACGTGATGAATCCGACGATAAACTTTAGTCGTCGGACGTGTAAAGACTAAGTACCTGCGACCGAAGGCTTCAACCGTCTCGAATCTGAACGGGTCGAGCTCGAAGCGATTGCCGTCGTAGGCCAGAAGCCGTTGGTGGGGCAGCAGTTCAGAGGGGTCTTCATCATTCAGTACGAACGTCACCTTATTTACCGTCTGACCAGCTCTCAGCCGCCATACGTAGATTGCCTGGCTCGAGTCCAGTTCGTAGTCGACATAGGCCGTACTGTCATGCTCAATACGTTCCAGCACGTCGGCCGGCAGGAACACCAGCCGCTCCTTGCCTGACAGCCGGGCAGCACAGCGTATGTTGCTGTCGGTGCAGTCGAAGGCCATATAGCAGCAATAATAGCCAAACTCAAACGACGGTTGTACGTAACGGTCGCGCATATAGTCCATCAGCACGTTCCGACCTTTGACGACGGTCCTCACGCCGACGACTTCCCTGCCAGGAGTCTTCATCTGCTTCTCGGCCAACTGCCACGTCTCCTTGTTTTCATGCCTGACGATATACGCAGGGACGACCGTAAGCAGCATTACCACACTGCAGAACACCGTCAGACGGCGTAGCCACACCCGTGGCGCAACATCGACCAGCAGCGGCAGTAGCAACAGCATAGCAATGAAATCTGTGTAGAACGCCACACGCTCAAGCGTGCTGCCACAAAGAAGCACAATACCCATAGAAACCGCCAAGGCCACAAAACCATAGTCATAGCGACACACGTAGGCCTTAAGGCGACGACGGTCGGCAAAACACTGGTAAATCATCAATGCCAACAGCAGCCACACGACACGGACGTTGAAGATGTAGTTCAGTCCGCCACTCAACAGCCGCATAGCGAAGCTCGGCGCATCAGCCGAACGGTTCCAGATTCCAGGCGACAAAAGACACAACACCGTCCCTACCACATAGAATAATATATAAGGTATAACCGTACGACGCCACCTATCACTCATCTTCACACCCAACACCCAACATCCAGCAACTGCCAAAGGCAGCGATATGGCCTCATGGCTCCAGCCTGCGACAAGGGCCAAGGGCGACAACACCCAACAACTAACTCCCAACACCCGGCAACGGCGCACCCACAGCAGCCACAGCATCGTAGCCACCAACACCCAGAGGTAATTGAAACTGCCAATGCTCCAGAATATAGCCGTCCGAAAGCCTTGGAAAACAACCGTCAGCAGGAAGCAGGCCACGACGACGACGGTAAGCTGCTCTTTGGGCCGGTGAACATACAACGTCAGCAGATGCAGCAGCACGACAAAGAGCGCGGCATTCACAATCTGCAGCACCACGGGCGGCACAAACGCCAGAAAAGCCTGTGCCACCGTATGCACCAGCAAACGCCCGTTTACAAGCATGTAATGCAGCTGCTGAGAGTGCAGCAGGTCGCCGAGCGACGTGATTGGCACTACCTCGTCGCCCTCATGCGCCTGCCACTGGAATCGGTAGACCATGTCGTCGCTCAACGTCGGAACGTCCTCAAAGTTCAGCCAGAGCATTGCCATTCCGACCGCCAACAGGAAAAGCACGTAGCCTTCGCTACGACTTTCGGCATGGGTGACGGCATAGCGTACCAACAAGTAATTCAAAGGTACAGCCAACACGAACACCGGCAACGGAGCCACCGCCAACGACAGCCCCATCAGCACAAATACATTGAGCAGCACAATGCCTATGAGGTAGTTCAGCAAGTGACTCATGCAGAAACTCACAAACTTCTGCACCGTCATGCGCACACGGAACGTAAACAACGACGTCAGCACGTAGTTGCCTAAAAAACTCACCGCATACCCTGTCGTATAGGCCACGTTATGGTCAACAGCCGACAGCAGCAGATAGTAAATGGCATAATGAACGGCAGTAGCAACAGTGCCAACCACCGCAAACCGCAAAACCTCACTTACCCTTTCACCCATCACCAGACCAGCCTCAGCTCAGCTCCAGCATCCGCTCGATAGGCTTCACGGCCTCCTTCGCTATCTCGGGGTCGACCTCCACGGTCGGCCACTCGTACTTCAGCGTGTTATAGACCTTCAGCAGCGTGTTCATCTTCATGTACTGGCACTCGTTGCACGAGCACTCCAGACCGCTCTCTGATATTTCAGGCGGCACGGGAATAAACTCCTTACCGGGACACGTCCGCTGCATCTCATACAGAATACCAGCCTCAGTAGCCACAATGAACTGCTTCTTGTCGCTCTGTTGGCAATACTGCAACATCGTTGCTGTCGACCCCTTCACATCAGCCAGCGCCAGGACAGGACCCTTACACTCCAAATGAGCCATCACAACAGCTTCAGGATACTGCTTCCTCAGCTCCACAATCTTCTGTGCCGAGAAGCGCTCATGCACATGACAGCCGCCATTCCAGAGCAGCATGTCACGACCCGTCACCTCATTAATATAGTTACCAAGATTATAGTCAGGCCCGAAGATGTACTTTCCGTCCTTAGGCAACTGGTCCACAACCTTCTTCGCATTGCCGCTCGTCACCACCACGTCCGTCAGCGCCTTCACCGCTGCCGTCGTGTTGACGTAGCTGATGACCTGATACCCGGGATGCTCGTCCTTGAACTTCTTCAGGTCCTCAGCCTTGCATGAGTCGGCCAGCGAGCAGCCGGCATTCAGGTCAGGACAGAGCACCGTCTTCTCAGGCGACAGCAATTTGCACGTCTCGGCCATGAAGTGAACGCCACACATCACCATCATCCGTGCGTCGGTCTCTGCTGCCTTGCGCGCCAAGGCCAGCGAGTCGCCAACGAAGTCGGCTATGTCTTGTATGTCGCCAACGGTGTAGTAGTGAGCTAAGATGATTGCATCTTTCTCCTTACACATACGACGGATCTCAGCCTTCAGGTCGATGCTTTCGTTGGCTGCCTCGTCAATGAAACCCTGTTCTCTCCACTGCTTTTTCAACTTCATCATATTATTATTCTTTTTTCTTTTTCTTTTTAAGAATATAAAATGTAAAGGATGATAGGCCGTTGATAAGTGCAAAACTTTTCTGTCGTTTATTTGCCAGATTGTTTTTCCCCTATAGACGTTGCGGTTTCCACATCCTGTGTGAATACTAACTTGCTGACCTTGCGGCTACTTCGATAGTTATCCACAATTTCCTTTTTCGGTGCAAAATTACTAAGTTTATATCTTTTTCTATCAAAAAACAGTGGAAATCTTTCGAAAAACCGATAAATAAGTAAGCGCATATACCCAATTCACGTCTCTTTATTTGATATTTGTGAAGTTATCCCATAGTTATCCACTGAGTTTTCCACAATTATTATTACCTTTGCAGACAATATGAGAAAAATAAGAACTATAGAGATGGAGCGGCTCACGGTAGAGGAATTCCGCGAGGCTGAGAAGCTGCCGTTAATAGTCGTGCTCGACGATGTGCGCTCGATGCACAATGTTGGCAGTGTGTTCCGGACGGCTGACACGTTCCGGGTAGAGGCGGTTTACTTGTGTGGAATAACGTCGACGCCACCAATGGCCGAGATTCACAAAACGGCGCTGGGGGCTGAGGAGAGCGTTAGCTGGCGCTATTTTCGTACCGCGCAGGAAGCGGTGCAGCAACTGAAGTCTGATGGTTATACGGTCTACAGCGTTGAACAGGTGGAACATTCGACGAAGCTTCACCATTTCCAGGCTGAGAGTGGTTTAAAGTTTGCCGTTGTGCTGGGTAACGAAGTAAAAGGCGTCCACCAGGAAGTGGTAGACGCCAGTGATGGGTGCTTGGAAATACCGCAACTCGGCACGAAACATTCGATGAATGTCAGCGTAACGGCTGGCATTGTCATCTATAAGTTTGCCGAGCAGCTGCTCCTGACTTAAACTTACTCGGGCGAGAAATCGCTCTTGCCGACGCCGCAGATGGGGCATACCCAATCCTCGGGGATGTCTTCAAAGGCGGTTCCGGGTTCAATGCCGCTGTCGGGATCGCCGACCTCAGGGTCGTACACGTAGCCGCATACGTCGCATACATACTTTTTCATACGTTTTGACTGTTTAATTTTTGGTTAATAATCTGTTCTATTCTCTCAGTAATTTGTTTTGGTTTGATGAGGTTCATACAGGCCATATCGCCTCGTCGGCAAGGTTTGTTTCCATAAATACTGCACGGGCGGCAGTCGAGATCAGCCTGTATGGCGTTTTCAATTGATTGGTTCCAGCCCATGAAGCCGGCAAATGGGTGGGTGGCTCCCCAAACACTAACCACGGGCGTAGCTGTGAGCGAAGCCAAGTGCATGTTTGACGAGTCCATAGAGAACATCACATCGAGATGACTCATAAGTATGAGTTCTTGATGCATGCTTTCCAAGTTTTTACTGACATAGATGCAGCGAGGCAGTTCCTGGCACCATGTAGTGAACAACCGGTCTTCTTCCTTACCTTGGCCGAAAAGGAAGAAACGGGCATTGGGATATTTTTTCTGTAACTGCTCAATAACCTGCCGCGTGCGGTCAGTAGGGTAGGTCTTGCCAGGGTGAGCAGCCGTTGGTGCAATACCAATCCACTGTTCAAAGCTCTTTTTCGGCCCGATAATGGCAGGAAGCAAATTTAAGTTGCCGCCATCAGGTGGGAAAAGCGACGTGAACTCCAACCTAACTGGATAACCTAAACGGCTAAGTACATCGGCATAGTTTTCGAAAGGAGTCCTAAGCTGCTCGCGTACCTTATTATTATTAGAAGTGAGTCTTCGGCGGTCTCGGCGGTGCTTGTTGAGATGCTCAACACGATATCGGCCCATGTTGAAACGCATGCGCAGGTACTCAGACCGCAGCACATTGTGCAAGTCGGCTATTTTGGTAAACTGCTTTGCCGTAAGCCGGCGATAGAGTGCATTGAGCCCACGTACGCCATGATATTCTTTTTTGAGGTCGGCTTCCATAAAGTCGACGTTGGGAGCCAGGTCTTCGAAGAAAGCACGTGCAAAACCCCGACTCAATACCGTAATGCGAACATTAGGGTATTGTTTAGCCAAAGAATAGACCACAGGCACGGCCATAGCCACATCGCCCATAGCCGAGAAGCGTATGATGAGTATATGCTCTCGTTTCACTTCTTCTGGTACAAGATGGGGTTAGTCGATGGGTCGTTGTACATCTTCATCTGTCGGTACACCTTCATGTAGATGCGACCGGCCTCAATATCCTCAAGCAGCTGGTCGATGGCTGCCGAAAGATCCGTCTGTTGTTCCAGAAGCACGTCGAGCTTTGCCTGACAGCGCTGGCGGTGTTCGTCGGTAGCATCGTCGCGATTCACCTGCTCCTGCATGTGGTAAATCTTCAGGGCGAGAATGCTCAGACGGTCAACGGCCCAAGCCGGACTCTCGGTGTTGAGTCGTGCCTCAGGCAGCGGCTTCACATGGCTATAGATCTGACGGAAGTAAGTGTCGATTTGTTCTACAAGGTCCGTACGGTCCTGGTTCGAACGGTCGATACGGCGCTTCAGCGACAGAGCCTCGACGGGGTCGATGTGCGGATCGCGGATAATGTCTTCGAAGTGCCACTGAACGGTGTCAATCCAGCATTTCATGTAAAGCGAGTACTCAATGGAGTCACGCTGATAGGGATTTTTGACGGGCGTGTCAACGTTGTCTGTCAGATGATAGTCGTTGATGGCTTGCTTGAAAATGTTGTTTGCTTGTTCTGTAAATGACATGCTTTTTTCTTTTTGTTTTGATTTTCTCTGCAAAGCTACAGAAAGTTTTCCACATCTGCAACTAAAACGATAATTATTTCATTATAATTTGCATAATAAGCGTACAAAATACACGAAAAAGGTGTTGTTTTTTGCACAATTGTACCCCAAATGTGCATAAGAGAGTCACTTTTCTCCGAAAAAATTTGCGTAACTGACGGAAATTGTGTTACTTTGCACCCGCAAACGGCGAAAGGCCGTGAAAAATTTTCAAGATAGCAAATAATTATTAACATTTTAAAGATTAAAATTATGTCAGAAATTGAAAGCAAAGTAAAGGCAATTATTGTAGACAAATTAGGTGTTGACGAGGCAGAGGTTAAGCCCGAAGCAAGTTTCACAAACGATCTCGGCGCCGACTCTCTTGACACTGTTGAGCTCATCATGGAGTTCGAGAAGGAATTCGGCATTTCTATTCCCGATGATAAGGCTGAGAAGATTGGTACCGTTGGCGATGCCATCGCTTATATCGAGGAGAATTCTAAATAATGTCACTTAGGTGATAGGTGATGGGTGTTGGGTGTTGGTTGATTCTTTTCAACCAGGATTCAACACCCGTTCAGTAATAACAAATATCCATCACCTGACACCCTACAACCCCCAAAATATGGAATTAAAAAGAGTAGTTGTAACAGGTCTTGGTGCCGTTACGCCCGTCGGCAATACGCCCGACGAGATGTGGAAGAACCTCCTGGCAGGCGTCAGCGGAGCCGCACCTATTACACTTTTCGATACAACCCTGTTCAAGACCAAGTTCGCCTGCGAGGTGAAGAACCTCAACGTCAACGACTACCTGGACCGCAAGGAGGCCCGCAAGATGGACCGCTACACGCAGCTGGCCATGATTGCTGCCAAGCAGGCCGTCGAGGACTGCGGCATGGACCTTGAGACAGAGGACAAGAACCGCATCGGCGTGGTCTACGGCGTGGGCATCGGCGGTATCAAGACCTTCGAGGACGAGGTGAAATACTACAGTCTGCACGAGGCTGACGGCCCGAAGTTCAACCCCTTCTTCATTCCGAAGATGATTGCCGACATCGCTGCTGGACAGATTTCGATTATGTACGGCTTCCACGGCCCCAACTATATCACGGCCTCGGCTTGCGCTTCGTCGTCGAACGCACTGGCTGACGCCTTCAACCTCATCCGCTTAGGCAAGGCCAACGCCATTCTGGCCGGTGGTGCCGAGGCTGCCATCTGCGCCTGCGGCGTCGGCGGCTTCAACGCCATGCACGCCCTGTCGACGCGCAACGACGAGCCCGAGAAGGCCAGCCGTCCGTTCAGCGCCTCGCGCGACGGATTC
>CAMHHO010000073.1:0-16750 GCA_946184965.1 uncultured Prevotellaceae bacterium
ACACCGACCCGCAGCCCATCATTGTCAACTCTCACCTCGGCCGCTATGCCGTGGTCACCGTGGCCAAGATCAACAACCAGCGCGAGATTGCCGAGGAACTGTTAGAGCAACGCATGCACTTCAGTGAGATGTCGGCCAACAACATCAACCAGACCGAGCTGGTGGCCCTGCTCATCAATATGGGTAACACTTTCGTTGAGGGCATCAACAACGTCTACCGCAAGATTGACGGTTCGTGCTCCATGCTCATACTGACTGAGGACGGCATCATTGCAGCACGCGACTTCCTGGGCCGCACGCCTATCGTCATCGGCCACAAGGAACTTCACCGTCTGACGCCTATCGGCACCGAAGAGGTCATCAAGGCCCATGCCGTCAGCAGCGAGACGTGCAGTTTCCCGAATCTCGACTACAAGGTGGTGCGCGACCTCGGCCCCGGCGAGATTGTCCGCCTCAGGCACGACAGCATTGAAGTGCTGCAGCCTGCCTTTGAGCATGAGCAGATTTGTTCGTTCCTCTGGGTTTATTACGGTTTCCCCGCCAGCAGCTACGAGGGTATCAACGTCGAGAAAGTGCGCGAGGACAACGGCCGCAAGCTTGGCGAGAAGGACGATACGGAGGTCGACTGCGTCTGTGGCGTTCCCGACTCCGGCGTCGGCATGGCCTTGGGCTATGCTGAGGGCAAGGGCGTTCCCTACGAGCGTGCCGTGCTGAAGTACACGCCGACGTGGCCCCGATCTTTCACGCCCGGCAACCAGAGCCGCCGCGACCTTGTGGCCAAGATGAAGCTCATTCCCAACGGTGCGCTGCTGAAGGACCGCCGCGTCGTCTTCTGCGACGACTCTATTGTTCGCGGCACACAGTTGCGCGACAACGTCCGTACCTTCTTCGAGTACGGTGCCAAGGAGGTCCACTGCCGCATCAGCTGCCCGCCGCTCGTTTTCGGCTGTCCGTTCATCGGCTTTACTGCATCGAAGAGCGACCTCGAGCTGATTACCCGTCGCATCATCCGCGACTTCGAGGGCGACGACAAGGCCAACCTTGAGAAGTACTCGCAGACCGACTCGCCTGAGTACCAGCGCATGGTTCAGGAGATTGCCCGCCGCCTGGGACTCACCACGCTGAAGTTTGCCAAGCTTGAGGACCTGATTGACAGTATTGGAATGCCCAAGTGTAAGGTCTGCACCCATTGCTTCGATGGCTCCAGCTATTGCCACAGCCCCGAGACCGAGAAGTACTTTTGATTGATCCGTCAGAAAAAGATGTGTACGATGAAAAAAGGTGCTAAGTCATATCTGAAGCCGCAAATCAAGATTATCCCTTTACGAAGTAGTGCCCATATCTGTGCAGGCAGTGGTAATACAAAGTTCTTGAACAATGAGGGTACCCTGGGTGATATGAATTCCATCGAGACTGGAGGCAATGCCTCCGAGGCCGCCACGCGTCGCTTCGACGACGAGGAATCCGAAGAATAAAAACAGACTTACTGGGCCAGCGTCAGGTAGCCGCTGTCCATATAGACGAACTCCTCGAGCATGAGATACTCCAATGCGGCATCGATTTGCTCGTAGGGTAGGGGAATACTGCGCAGTTGGGTGACGTGATGGGGCTTCCGGTCGGCCAGCAGGTCGAGAATGCGCTGCTGGGCCTCTTCGCGCTTCTGCTCGCTGGTCAGCGTGTGGCTGTAGCTGAGGCAGACGTCGCACTGGCCGCAGTCGTGGTCGTTCTGCTCGCCGAAGTAGCGCAGAAGCTGGCGGCTGCGACACTGGTCGTCAGTCTCAACGTAGTCAATCATGGCGTGAATGCGGTCGGTGTAGCGTTGCTTCAGGTCGTCGTAGACGGCGGGCGGAATCATGAGGTGTTCCGAGTCTTCGCGGCGCTGCATGTAGCGTACGTAGGGCGTGTGCTTCTGCGGAATGAAGCGAATGATGCTGCGCTGTGCCAGTCCCTTGAGCGTCATGTAGACAAGCGGCTTCGTCAGACCGGTCTCGTGGGCGATGAAGGCCTCGTCGATGAAGCCGTAGTCGACGAACAGCCCGCCGTAGTTGCGCAGCAGGGCGGTGATGACGCGTTCCTCGTCGGCCGACACTTGGTTGAGTCGGTAGAGCTGGTCACGCGTGAGGCAGAACATGACGCGTGCCTGGTTCTCCTGTTCCTCGATGTACTCGACGTAGCCCGCACGGTTGAGAATCTTCAGCGCCGAGTGCACCTGAATGGGGAAGTGGTGGAACTTGTGGCAGAAGTCGTCGACGTTGAACTCGAACGTGGCGTTGTAGCCCGAGCCGGTGCCTACCTGATAGTAGTATGCCAGATGGTCGTAGACCTGTCTGATGTAGTCTTTCTCGGGGAATGTGTCGCTGATCCGCTTCAGCAGTTTGCGCTTGTCGCCCTCGTTGTAGAGCAGCACGGCGTACGACTTGTCGCCGTCGCGGCCGGCACGCCCCGCCTCCTGGAAATAGGCTTCGATAGAGTCGGGACAGTCGATGTGGACTACTACGCGGACGTCGGGCTTGTCGATGCCCATGCCAAAGGCGTTGGTCGCCACCATCACGCGTATCTTGTCCTGCTGCCACGCCTTCTGGCGCTCGTCCTTGTCGGTGGTGTCGAGGCCGGCATGGTAGAAGGTGGCACTGATGTCGGCGGCGTTGAGCAGGTCAGATATCTCCTTGGTGCGGCGGCGGCTGCGCACGTAGACGATGGCCGATCCTTCCACATTATTCAGTATATGCTGCAACTCGTCGCGCTTGTCGGAGGCCGTGCGGACGACGTAGGCCAGGTTGCTGCGCTCGAACGACATGCGGAAGACGCACTTCTCGGCAAAGGCCAGCCGCTCCTGAATATCGTCGACGACGGTGGGCGTGGCCGTCGCCGTCAGTGCCAGCACGGGCACGTCGGGCAGGTCGTGGCGGATGTCGGCTATCGTGAGGTACGAAGGGCGGAAGTCGTAGCCCCATTGTGAGATGCAGTGGGCCTCGTCGACGGTGATGAAGCACACCTTCATGTGGCGCAGTTTTGTGCGGAAGATGTCTGAGGAGAGGCGTTCGGGCGATACATAGAGAATCTTCACGGCTCCGAACACCGCGTTCTCGAGCGTGGTCAGAATGTCGTCGTGGCTCATGCCGCTGTAGATGGCGGCGGCGCGGATGCCTCGTCGGCGAAGGTTCTGCACCTGGTCTTTCATCAGGGCTATCAGCGGGGTGATGACGATACAGACGCCTTCCTGGGCCAGTGCCGGCACCTGGAAGGTAATCGACTTGCCGCCACCTGTTGGCATCAGTCCCAGCGTGTCGTGCCCCTCACCGATGCTCTCGATAATCTCCCGCTGAATGCCGCGGAAGTCATCGTAGCCCCAGTACTGCTTGAGAATCTCCCTATAGCTCTTCACTCGGTTTGATGTCCTCAATCTGCAGTTGCACCTCGCTGCGCTTGTAGATGTTCTCCTCGATGGTGTAGACAATGTCGAACGAGCGCTTCGATTTGATGTAGCGGGCAGCCTGACTCTGACCGAAGGCTATGCCGTTCATCACGTTGCTCGAGTTCGAGTCAACCAGCTCCAGCTTGATGTGCTCCTGCTGCCGGCCTACCACCTTCGACGTGCCGTAGTCGTAGACATTGCGCGTGCAGAAAAGCGGCTTCGGGTTGTCCGGACCGTGGGGTGCAAACTTCTTCAGGTCGTTGTGCAGTTTCTTGGTGATATCCTTGAAGTCCACCTCCTCCTCAATGTCGAGCGTCGCCTCTGTCTGTTCGGGCAGGATATGCTCGTTGACATACTGCTGGAACCGGCGGCGGAATTCAGGAATATTCTCAATGGGCAGCGACAGTCCGACGGCGTAAGTATGACCGCCGAAGTTCTCCAGAATGTCGCGACACGACTTCACGGCGTCGTAGATGTCGTAGCCGGCCACCGAGCGGGCCGAGCCAGTGGCCAGGTCACCGCTGCGCGTCAGCACCACCGTCGGGCGGAAGTAGAGTTCCGTCATGCGCGAGGCCACGATGCCCACCACGCCCTTCTTCCAGTTCTCGTCGTAGAGCACAATCGAGTTGTGGTGCTTCTGGCTCTCCAGCTTCTCGATAATCTGGTTCGCCTCCTCCGTCATCTGCTTGTCCACGTCCTTGCGCTGCTCGTTATATTCGTTGATGTGGGTGGCCTCGGCCAGCGCCTTGTTGAAGTCCTTCTCCACCAGCAGGTCCACGGCCTCCGTGCCGTTCTGCATGCGTCCCGAGGCATTGATGCGCGGCCCGATCTTAAACACGATGTCGCTCATGTTCAGCTCGCGCCCCGTCAGTCCGCAGATTTCGATGATGGCCTTCAGACCGACCGACGGGTTCTGGTTCAGCTGCTTCAGCCCGTGGAAGGCCAGTATGCGGTTCTCGCCCGTTATCGGCACAATGTCGGCCGCTATCGATACGGCGCAGAACTCCAGCAGCGGTATCAGTCGCGAGAACGGAATACCGTTGTTCTTCGCAAACGCCTGCATGAACTTAAAGCCCACGCCGCAGCCGCAGAGGTGCTTGAAGGGGTAGGTAGAGTCCTCACGCTTCGGGTTCAGGATAGCCACCGCAGGCGGCAGCTCCTCATCCGGCACGTGATGGTCGCAGATGATGAAGTCGATGCCCAGCTCCTGGGCATACTTGATTTCGTCGATTGCCTTGATGCCGCAATCGAGCACAATGATCAGTTTCACGTTGTGTTCCGCCGCAATGTCCAGTCCTTTCTTGCTGATACCGTACCCCTCTTCGTAGCGGTCGGGGATATAGTATTCCATGTTGGAATAGAACTGCTGCAGGAACTTATACACCAAAGCTACCGCCGTACATCCGTCAACGTCGTAGTCGCCGTATACCATGATACGCTCTTTTCGGCCCATTGCGTCGTTCAGCCTGTCGACCGCCACGTCCATGTCGTTCATCAGGAAGGGGTCTATCAGTTCGTTGAGCATTGGACGGAAGAAGCGTTTGGCCGCCGATTCCGTCTTGATGCCGCGCTGAATGAGCAGGTCGGCCAGGATTGGGCTCATCCCAATCTTTTCTGCCAGCTCTTTAGCCGCCGCGGTTCTGTCGGATGTTGGTGGTTCGTAATTCCATTTGAAATGCATTTATATTATTATTTTTGTTCTATCTCGCTTAGGTGTCAACAGGGCACAATAACCCAAATTAGCGCCCAAAGATAGAAATAATATTTGGAATAACCAACAAAAGAGCCAATTTTTTAACAGAAAAAAAGAAAATTCTCATGTTTTAGTTGTCAGCATCAAACGGCTTGCCGATCTCAAAAAGAGGGGAGAATAAACAAATAATCAACGAAAAAGATGGAAAAAGCTGGATGAATGGGCTGAATTTGGAAAAAAAGCATTACTTTTGCAGAAAGTACAGTTTACAACGAACGTCGTTTGCTAAATTACAATGAGATTACCTTTCCATATCATACAACTCCTGAAGCGAAAGTCAGCAACTGACTTGCGACAGCCTTCCGACTGCGAATGTTTATCGCTCGACATAGAGAGCAAAACAGGCATACACATAGGTTCAACAACCTTGAAGCGGCTCATTGGTTTTGCAGAGGACGAACGCACGCCCCATGCCAGTACGCTCGATGCCATTGCCCGCTATCTGGGTTTTGCTCATTGGGAGGAACTGTCGCAGATTGAAGATAAGGGCAACTCCGACTTTGACACCACGGATGAGGAAGTGCGCTCTGCCGACTTGCAGACGGATGCTGTCGTTGAGGTGACCTACCTGCCCGACAGGAAGGTAAGGATGAAGTATCAAGGCAACAACCGTTATCAGATTATAGAGAGTCTGAACAGCAAGCTACTGGTGGGCGATGAGGTGGAAATACTGAATTTTGTGCTGCATCATCCTTTGTTAGTGCTCAATGTCTGGCGAAGTGGCCAGACGTTGGGACAGTTTACCGCAGGCCGCGTTTCAGGCCTTTCGTCGATTGTTGTCCAAAGCTAATTCTCAATTCTCAATTCATTCAATGGATTCTTCGCAGTTCTCAGATAGCCAGTCCCGTTTTGAGGCTGTTGAACAGTTGGAAACACAAGGAGCCACCTGCGACACCTTCCGTGTGAAACTCTACGGAAAACTGCATTTCTTGAAGCGTCTGAAGGCTGAATACAGAGGTGATATCCGCTATCAGGAAGCCCTTCGCAAGGAGTTTGAAACGGGCTACCGGCTGGAGCATCCCAATTTGGTGCGTTATATCTCGCTCGACGACGACAGCATCCTGATGGAGTATGTTGATGGGGAGAGCCTCTCACAACTTTTGGCCACTCATCCCGATTATTTCCGAAAACAGAAGAACGCCGACAAGTTCGTCCGTCAGCTGTTGGATGCTGTCGGCTATCTCCACAGCCATCAGGTGCTCCATCTCGACCTGAAGCCAGACAATATTCTCCTTACCCGCATCAATGATGATGTGAAACTCATCGACCTCGGGTGCTGCTATACCGACGCCTTCCCTGATACCACAGGCCATACCGATGCCTTCGCCGCGTCGGAACAGCTGACGAGTGGGGTGGTGGACGTCCGCACAGACATCTATGCCATTGGCAGAATCCTCGACTGTCTTCCAGACCATCATAAATATAATAAGGTGATAGCCCGTTGCACCGCTCCTGACCCTGCTGCCCGCTATCAGACCATCTCAGACTTGCAAGATGCCCTGTCCGCTAGGAGGACACACACTTTCTGGCCCGTTCTCATGCTCCTCGTTGTTGTGATGTCCATTGGCTGTTTCATATTTACCGGCAGGGAACGGCAACCAGCGGAAGTCGTTGAACCTCAGACGGAAATAATCATGGAAAAGCCTGAAACCATTATAGTGAGAGAACATGTCCAACCTGTTGGCCATAATAAGGAAGAAATACCCCCAATAGAGCAGCAAGAAACGGCCTCGATAGATCAACAAGAAACATCCCCGATAGAACAGCGAGAAACAGCCACAATAGAGCAGCAGGGAACTACTCCAGAAGTGTTAGGCCCCATTAAGAGTGAACTTTCTGAAGAAGAGAAGGCATTCCTGAATCAACCCCACCTGCACATTGCATCTTCTGACGAGTTTGACCGTTACAAGCGCCAATTGGACGAATACTACAGAGAAGCAAACGCTTTCCTCAACGATACGGCCAACTTCCAAAGGTATCCATCGCATATTTCCTATTTACGGCGCTATCAGGAAATCATTCAAAGAACGAGGGAGCGGATAGAGGCCGATGAGTGGTTCCGTCCGTTGTATAAAAGCCCCATGAACCCCATAAGTTCCTATACTCGAAAATACAAGGAGGCTTTAGAGCACCGCGCGTTTGTCAATGGCAATAAACTGCCGTGAATAGACTCTTAAGCTATAAAAAAACAAAAATAACGGCTCACAATGAACGCCGTATGGAAATAAATGTTTAACTTTGCCGACGTTATAATAATATGGATAGTGAATCATAGGGATTATATTGAGAGATTCTATCACTTCAGACAGTCTACCCCGACACTCTGGAACTCCTAAAGACATTAATGCGCTTGCCCATATTAGGGCAAATGCGTCTTGTAGGTGGTACAGCGCTTGCCCATATTAGGGCAAATGCGTCTTGTAGGTGGTACAGCACTTGCCCTGCAGTATGGGCATCGCCGTTCTGTTGACCTTGACTTCTTTGGGCATACTACCAGTTAAGTCAATATTTGTGAAATGGAAGAAATGGTCACGCCGTTTCTTCCATTTCTCGTTTTTATTCCTTACCTTCGCAGCCGAAAAAGAATGTCGAACAATTAAAAGCAAAACTATGATGAAAAGATTAGCGATTCTATTTGTGTTCTGCGGTATGCTGATGACTGCAATGGCTGACTGGACTTACGGCACAGCCAGTTTTAAAGGTAGCCAACCCTCCAATTGCCTTTCCCACGGAAAAGTGATGATCTGGTATAACGGTTCACTATCCCAGAAAGGACTTGAGGGAGGAGTAGAGATTTGGCAAGGAACGGGAGATATCTGTGTAGTCTATCCCAAGAACTATGACGGACCCAAGATGACCTTTACCTCGACAGGCGGCACAGTCCAGATACAGACATTGAAATAATTACTCTGTTTTTCTAAGAAAAAGGCGGTAATAAGAGCGTATTTTGAAAAAAATGCGTACTTTTGCAAAAAATACAGCTCACATTGAACGTCGTTTGAAAATAAATGCTTATCTTTGCACTCGTAGCGGAAGGACCGCCGCAGTCGTAACATAGGAAGCGTTTAGCTTTTTCCAAACTGATGAATCTCGACACCTCATCTGGGAAAATGGAAAAGTAAGGACGTTCTTCCCTGTGTAATGATAGTAGGTGGATTGTATCCAATTACGTCATACATTGGGTGTGAGCTGTTTTCACTAATCTTTTTTCCAGGCAGTCGAGAGCCTATCAGTTAGATTAGCTGACAGGCTCACACTTCTTTTTGTTGTGGCTTATATATTATATATAAATTTGAATGAATGCATATAGAGCCAAATGCATATTAATATTGTAATGGATTACTTAGAAAGGTTATCATTAATCTGTGCGGAAGCTGAACTTTCAGATGAACAAGCAGACATCTTGCGGGACTTGACCGATCCTCTTTACCATAAGGATCGGGAATACAGTCTCGATGTTTTTCGAGGAATTATCTCTAAGCTTGTTTTACACGAGCGGTGTGAGAAATTAGCAGAATTAATACAAGAAAAGTGGACAGTTTTAAAGTCAGAACCTGATGCGTATGAGGACCTAACCGATGATGTGTTATGTGGATAATTTCTTGTTAACGTTATTAATTTAGATAATATGCGACTTCAAATAATAGTGCATCAAAAGGTAGCGTTAGGAATTTCTTTTCTAGTTTGTGGCTGTGCCATCTATCTGTTGTTTAGGAGCAAAACACTAAACATCTATCATTGGTGTGCCACTTTGGGATTTTCATCTGCAATTGACACTCTTCGCTTGTGGGTTCAGAACTGGAATATTCCAGATTTTGTGAGGTTTTGTTTGCCAGATGGCTTGTATAGTGCTGCTTACATTCTCCTCATTGATGCCATTTGGCATAAAGAAAAGGGAATCATGAGGAATATCATCGTTTCACTTGTCCCTTTGGTGACAATCAGCAGTGAACTGCTGCAACTATTTGGAATAGTTAGAGGAACATTTGATATATACGACTTGGTTTGTTATACCTTTCCTCTACTTGTTTATTTGTCGATAAATTACTATCAAAATTGTACTTTTAAGTTACTAAAACAAAAATGTGTATGAAAAAGTATTGTCTTGCAGTTTGTGTGGTAGTTCTATTTGCCATTGGCTTTTCTGCCTCTGATGAAGAGCAGAAAGTGATTCCTGCAAAACCATTAGAAGAGAAAAAAGAGATTGTCAACAATTCTGCAGATGCAATCCAAGAAGATGTGGTTGTCGATGAACAAACAACATCATCAAGTCCAAAGGCAGTAAGTCAAATAAAGGATATCAATGAACTCCGTCAAGCCATAAATAACACCGTATGGACACACACAACAAGAGGTGATGCATGGCTTCGGTATGAATTTGTTGGTAATACAGTGAAGCAGTATGGAGCACTTCCTCAAAGTGGAAAATGGCGTTACGATGGTGAAAGTCAATTTGAGTTGAGCGAAAAGAGGTCAGAAAGTGATGGAAAGAGATATTTCGAGGCAACTTTCATGCCTAAAACGGAATCTTTAGCAATGTTTGAGCTACCAGTAACATTCAACTTTAGAGACTATCATCTTTACCTCAATGGTCAAGATATGGGTGGCTTTATAATGGCTGATTATGAGTGGGATTAAATTATCAACAGATATTGTGATTATTTTACATAAGTCTAACAAATTAAAACAATTGATTATGAAAAAGTATTTTTTGACAATGGCAACAATAGCACTCTTTGCTGTTGGCTTTGCCGCTTCAGATGAGGAAGAAAGTTCTAGTAACGAAAGCTCTGCTACACAGACAGAGCAGAAGCAAGAGACAGAGGCTGAGCAGAAGCAAGAGACAGAGGCTGAGCGCAAGGCACGTGAAAAGAGGGAAAAAGAAAAAAAGATTAAAGAAATCCTAAAAGAAGGATACGAATACGGAAAGGAGCAAGGTATGCAATTTACCTATTATCAAGAATGCCAAAAGCATTTCTGTGATTGGCACTTTACTCCTTCTACAGATGAACAAATGGAAATATTCAGACAATACAAAGAACAATACGACAAAGGATTTGAAGAGGGGCATAATCTAAAGGAAAAAATGAGAAACATGTAAACAACTATGAATGAAAAAGAATCTGATAAGTTTAATCAAGCATTATCCAACCAAGGGCTTAGTGCTCATGACATTAAAGTTGCACTAGCAATACTTGAAGGGGATGGCGTTTATAACCAAGAATGTGTAATTATTCTTTCAAAGCACAATTGTAACCTTCTGAGAAAAATAGGTTGGCTTAGAAGAGTTAAAAGCGCGATAAAAGAAGCGGGGTTTCAAATGACTTTCATCGACAATGACGAATAATCATTAAGAACGTGCCCACTAACGCGTTCATTGTGAGCCAAATGGTGTTGGTCCTGAGATTAGCATCATTTGGCTATTACATATATTTCATAACTAATAAACTGATATGGCAAAGGAAACATTATTAGATGTAGTTTCTACAGTTTCAAATACGCAATGTTTACACATTGATGATTTTATATGTGCATTGCTAAACGTAGATGAGATTTATTATACATACACAACTCAGAAACAGGAAACAAAATATCCAGAGAGAGTGTTTGCATACGAATTATATCATCAGTTCAGGAAAATCATGGAGAAAAATCCTAAAAAGTATCAGGGTGTCTATCTTAATGGTGAACAACAAAAATCACGACAGGTGGTTGAGGATTTAGAAAGATGTGCTCCTGATTTGGTTCTGCATGATTGTATTTACGAGGTGAGACCTAATGGGCAATTTTGGCTCTGTGAGATAAAGATGAAAAATAATCCTGAGGCAATGTCTGATTTTGAAAAGTTCTATAGGATGGAAGTGCTTGGTTTTAAATGTTACATATTCTTGTATGCTGGTGTTACATTTGAAGAGATGGCTGAAGAAATCAAAAAGACAGAGGTAAGAACGGATACGGATGTATATGAGAAAACTATTTGCATCTCTGCCTATAATGAGAATGGTGTGAAACAGATTCATTGTCATAGCTTGAAAGAAATCGTAGAAAACAACGAGAGAAACAATTGAACAATCAACCTCATCTTAAAACAGGATTATCTCAAAGAAATAAAGTTTTAGGCGGTCAAATATAAACTATAAGGAACGGTAATCCTATGGTTGCCAACCAACAGAACATGCTACTCACTTTCGATGAGTGCAACATGAAGTGTTTTGAGGGAAAGTTGCTTTTCCCTCAATTTGACTTGTTGCATTCTTATCGCACTTGTGGCTATTTCCAGTATACGACTGGCGGCTGGCTTGACAAGACGGTGTACGACCCAATTATCTTTATTACGGACTATTATGACTTTACGGTGCGCCAGTTTACGGACATCATGGTGCATGAGATGATTCACTACTACTTGGCATATACAGGCCAAGATAGAAGTTGTAGGCACGGGAAGAAATTCAAGGAGATGGCGGAGAGACTGAACGGTCAGTATGGGCTACATATCGTTACCGAAGTGGAGCTTTCCCAGTACAAGCGGCGTGAGGGTACACCTTCGTTGTCTTATTGGTTCGTGAAGAAAATATATATGACATGAGGTTTTTCATGTTGGTACCATTATAGGTGTCGGGATACTGGCGCTAATAGTTTATTTCCTTTGGTGGTATGGATAACAAATATAGCTTTTTGAATGACGAAATCGTGACAGATGAGACTGGGGCGGTTTATGCTGTGATAGAAAACGGGAGGATGCTGGTGAAGACTCCCAATGTGAAGCGTTTTCGGATTCCAGAAGGGGTGGAGAAGATTGACCGTCAGGCTTTTCATTATTGCGTCTTCGAGGACTTGCATCTCCCCAGTACTTGCAAGATGGAAGATTGGCCTGTGGAGGAATGGCCAGTGTGGGGTAACGAGCGAATACAAGGGTGTATATGGACGTAGAAAGTCGAATCTGCCGCAGGCTTGGCGAGTCGACTTACATATTTTGACCAATCGTTTGGCGCCTCCATTCACCCCGTTTGGCGCCTCCATTCAGGTCGTTTGGCGGCGCCAAACGGGGTGAATAGTGGAGGGGCGGTTTTCGGCGTTTTGGGGCGATTTTGCTGTATAAGAAAGTTAAATATGTTATATTTTCGTAATTTGGGCTGCGAAAACCGCCTGAAACCGAAAGCGGGTTTTGGCGATTTCGTATATTTGCAACTCCGTTGCGGCCAGCCGTGGGGCAGTCCTAAGGGTGTACTCCTCCCCTTAGGCCCCCTTATAACAAGGGGGGCCGTAGAAGGGAGGGAGTACAAGTACATAGACTGCCCCAAGCCCCGAGGCGATGGAAAGGCTGGTGGTAATTGTGCTTTCCGTGCAATTGCACGTCAGTCGCTCACTCTCTCGACGATAAAGTCGCAGGCAGAGAACCAGCCGCCAGAATATTCGGGATTGGGGCGGGTAGTGACGCCGTAGGTCAGTTCGCCATTGTCGTAGACGGTGACATCGTTGAGCCAGACGCGGTTCCAGCCGTAGCCCTGACCGCCGTTGGCTGTGGCCTTGTTGATGTCCAGCACGTAAACACCTTCTTTGTTGCCGGCACGCTGTTCGAAGCGGCTGAGAGCCGAGAACCAGACGTTGCCGCCCGTCCTGCCCATGGCGGGAATCTCCTTGGTCGTGAAGTCCCCGCGGTCGGTATTGCCCGTCCTGACGAAGACGTAGGCGAAGGAGCGGTCGGCCTCGGCGGCACGCACCACGGCAGAGACACGGTAGCGGCCCGGGCGCAGGTCGCGCAGCGTGGTCTCGGCCTCGAAGCCCTTGCCGGCCTCGCCCTTCACTTCGAGATAGCCCGTCTGCGAGTCGCCGCTGTAGTGCTCGCCAATGGCGGTGATGGTGAAGGGTGAAGGGTGAAGGGTGAAGGGTGAGTGGCTGAGTTTCCAGAAGTTGCGGTTCAGGTAGTCCTGGTCGCGCTCATTGAGGCTGTCTATCTCAACCGTCGGGTCCCTCATAATGCTGATGCCCCTGCGCACCTTGGCCACCTGCTGCTTCAGGTTGTCGGCGACGGCAGCCTCTAATGCTTCAGTCATGCGGTCCAGCTCTCCGGCTTGTCGTCCTGAAAGCCTGAAGGGGTAGGCGACCACCTCTTTATATAGCGTGTTGCAGATGGCCTGCTGCTCCGTTGGGGTGGCGGTGCGGCTCAGATCCAGCATGCGTTGCACCTTTGCCTTCAGGGCGTCGTAGCTGGTGTAGAGGTTGGGCATTTCGGTCGAGCCTTTGAGCTTCGCTACCATCTCTTGGAACTTGTAGCCGAACTTCTCCATCACGGTGTCGGTCTCTAAGGCCTTGGCGCGTTCTGGGGAGTTTTTCTTGATGTCCCACACCATATTGTGAGCCACGCCCAGCCCGGTGTTTGTCCTGTTCAGGTATTCGTCGGGGTCGTAGGACTTCACTTGCGGCTTGCTGTCAATCTTCGGGCAATGGAACTCGTAGATGATGCCCTCCACCATATAGCGTTTGTGCTTCGTGTCTCCGTCGGTGAGCTCCGTGTCCATCCACGAGAGGAGGTAGGTGGAGCGAAATCCGTCGTCGTCCTTGAAGCTGATGATGCGGGCGTTCATTTCAGGTCGGAGTTCCAAGGGGAACGTCTCTCCGTGCTCGCCCCAGGCAATTTTTACTCCTGGGAAGATAGCCTGCTCGTCGCCCGCAGTGTAACTATAGTAGTTGTTTGCAAAGGGAGCCTGTTTGTCGAAGGCATCGAGCATGGGGCGCAGCGGCAGCGTAGGGTCATCGGGCACTTGGTTGAAGGAGAATCGGTGGCCGTCGATATACAGCGGGCCGATGGATGCCGTGACGTTCGACTTGCTTTTCGAGAGCGTTACCACGTGGATCTTCTCCTTGGGCACCAGTCCGCCGCCGTCCAGGCAGCCCCATTCGCCACGGGCCACTGTGAGCGAGTCTTCGTTCATGCTCTTCATCTTGGCCTCAATGTTCTTCGGAAATTTGCCGTGTATCGTCTCAATGAAGGCCGTATGCATGGCCTGCGCATGCTTGTTCTCCTGAGCGTGAAGCCATGCTGCGGGCATCAGCAGGAGGGCTGTTATCAATAATTGCTTTTTCATTTTGCTGTCTTTCTTTAGAAGTTGATATAATTGGCAGTACTGTCTTTCTCCATTTCGTTGAAAGCCTGCTCCGTCTGTTTGCCGATGATGCGGTAGACCATCTGTTGCAGACGGGCGTCGGCGGCGATAAGTTTTTCTAAGTGTGCCGCGCTGACGCTGTCGTCGATGTTCGCCATCTCAGCTTCAAGGCGGGCAATGCATTTGGCAAGTTCTTCGGCTGCTGAGGCTGAGTCGGCTTTTGACCTTTCAGTCCCAGTGGCCTTGGTATGGCTGGTTTGAGGCTTGGCGGGAGTGGTCTGGGCAGCGACAGTGTCGCAGCATACGGAACCAGCCGATGTGAGGGCGATGTGGCGCATTTGCCGGGCGCTGTCCGCTGGGGCCGTCGGCTTTTCTGCCATCACCGGCTCTTGTTCCGTCTGCCCTTGTCCGAAGTTTAGCACTATCAGCAGGAGGATGCTGGCGGCAGCGGCGATGGCTGCCGTGATGTGTGGCCAGTAGCGGTGTCTGGGCATCTCCCTTGTCGTCTCCATCCGCTTCATCAGTCGCTCGCTGAGGTCAGCGGGCATCTGTGGCGTATCGGCGTATTTGCGTCGAAGAGCCTCACGGAGGTCGGTATCTTTATAGGTAGTCATATCTTCTGGAGTTGTTTGTAGAGTTTGCGGCGTATTCGGTAGAGGCGGTTGGCCAAGGCGTGAGAGGTGGAGTCCATGATGTAAGCACAGTCATCCAGCGGTCGGTTCTCGAAGTAGTGCAGCGTCAGCAGCAGCCGTTCGTCGGGCGGCAGGTCGTCCATCATCAGCAGTAGCCGCTCTATGCGTTCCTCGCTGCCAGTAGACAGTTCGGCCTCTATCTGCTCGTCGCTGATGTCCGTCAGCTCGGCCTGTGTGTCATCTATCGAGACGATGGTCGGGCGGTGTCGCTTCAGGAAGTCGAGCGTCAGACGGTAGGCGATGCGGCTGAGCCATGTGGCGAGCGAAGCCCGCTGCGGGTCGTAGCTGCCGATGTGGCTGAAGGCGCGGAGGAAGGTGTCCTGCGTCAGTTCCTCGGCATCCATCGCGTCGCCCACCTGACGGGCAATCATGGCGAAGACCTGCTGACAGTAGCGGCTTACCATCAGGCTCTGCCCCCTGGTTCCTCCGCCTTTCACGGCTTCCACTATCTGTTCGTCTGTGTTCACTTTGATGTTTTGTTTGAGCTGTCTCTACTTATATATACGATTGTTTCCGGAAAATATCCCGATCAAACTGCTTTTTTTTCATTTTTCTGATTCAAAGCGAAAGAACTCCAAAGATGATGACGCGTGCGCTCCCTCGACATCACGAAGCGCCCCCTCGCTGACGTCAGGAGCCACCTCATGATTACGAGGCGGCGCCTGGGGTAGGGGATACAATGAAAATTCCCGCTTGGGGCGAAAAAGCCTTACGCGGGAACCAATGAAAGGAGGAGTGGTACCTCCAGGAATCGAACCGGGGACACACGGATTTTCAGTCCGATGCTCTACCAACTGAGCTAAGGCACCATTGTGTCACTAACGTTCCTTTCGTTTGCGGGTGCAAAGGTACGAAGATTATTTCGTTCCTGCAAATTTTTCCGCAATTATTTTCGAAAAAAGTTGCGGCTGGCCTCTTTTCCACCCTTAAAGGATGGTAAAGAGGTTGTAGAAGCCGGTCATCTGGAACACTTTCTTGATTTCGTCGTTGATATTTTTGACGACGACCTTTCCGCCCTTGGCCGTGGTTTCCTTGCGCAGGGCGAGAAACAGGCGTAGGCCGGAGCTGCTGATGTACTCGAGTTTGGTGCAGTCGAGGGTAATCTCCTTGTCGGCATTCTCAGTCAGTTCAACGATGTCCTGCTGGGCCTTGATGGCAGCAGGGGTGTCGAGGCGGCCGTCGAACGATGCGACATATCCGCCATTCTCTTCTCTGATGTCTATTGTCATAATGGTGAAATTATTATGTTAGCTTTCGTTGTTAATATTCTTTTTCAGTGTCAGGATGTTTCTGTCGTTGCTACGCTCATAGCTCATGACGTCCATGATGTGGCGGGTGAGGAAGATGCCCAGTCCGCCGATGTTTCGCTTCTCGAGGGGCAGCGTGGTGTCGACGTCTTTCATGGCCGTGGGGTCGAAGGGTATGCCTTGGTCGGTGATGACGAAGGTGACCGTGCTCTCGTCGGTGCGTGCATCGATGCTGACGCTGCCGGCCATGCTGTCGGGGTAGGCATAGTCCATGACGTTGACCACGGCTTCCTCGAGGGCGAGGTTCAGACTCATGGTCTTCTCCATGCCGATGCCGGCCTCCTCGCAGAACGATTCAAGGAACTCGCTCAGCTGGGGGATGGTGTTGACATCGTTGGGCAGTGTCAGGCTGCGCTGTAGGCGTACGAGATTCATGAGCAATGGGCGTTATGACAGGAATCCGAGCAGGGCACCGGCAGCTACTGCCGAGCCGATGACGCCGGCCACGTTGGGACCCATGGCGTGCATGAGCAGGAAGT
>CAMHHO010000074.1:0-16383 GCA_946184965.1 uncultured Prevotellaceae bacterium
ATGCTGGGATTGCTGATGACCAGATGCCAGTTGTCCTTCTGAGCGCAGAAGGCATGAAGTTCCTCTATCTGCTCTTGTGGCCATCGGTCAACATCGATGACACACCATAGCGAGTCGCCATCGTCGGCACTCAACTGGTTCTCGGTGATATATGCTTTCACCTTCTCCAGCACTTTCGAGGGAGAAGAGGCTTTTCGTTTCTCACTTGCGTCCTCATCGTCCGATGTTTCCGGCTCGATGATGTCAACCTTAATACGGTCAATGCCGTCAAATAGACGGAAGTAGTCGGGTTCGCGTTCTGTTCCCTCAGTTGCGATGGCAAACAGGGAATAGTCGCGAACCTTCTCCTGAGGGACTTCCCTCGTATAGCCTCTAACTTTGAATCCCATATCACTCCCAGTTTAATTCGTTGAAACGTGCCAGGAAAGGAATGGCTCCAAAGCGTCCGTTGAGGTAGCCTTTCTCCAGATCCAAGTCCGCACGGGGTTTGAATTCATCAAGCGTGTACAGATGTGTGCTCTGAGTCTCACGGTCTTTCTCGGCAAACCAGATCTCGTCGTTTCGGAACACCTTTCCATCGAGTAAACCTGCATCATGGGTCGTGAAAATCAGCTGCCCCATCATGTTCTTGTCGGTGACAATACGCGAAACCAGCGTCCGCACAAGCGTAGGATGCAGGCTTCGGTCCAGTTCGTCAATGACGTATGTGCAAGCCTCGCTCTTGACATTCTGTACCATCGGTACGAAGTCGAAAATACGCTGAGTGCCGTCTGACTCTTCTTTCAACTCGAAGTCATAGAGGTTGTCATTGACCTTATGAAGGGCTTTGACACGGCGCACAAAATACTTGTTGCCTTCACGACGCATACTGACAGTGAAGGCACCTGTATCAATCATTACCTCCTCCGTGCCCTCGGGAGAACGGGAGAGCCTTTTGACAATGCCATCCACGCCCTGCACCAGTTCGGGCCATTCGGAAATACTCTGCTTGAACGACTCAATATCCTCGTCTTTCAAAGTCAGTTCATTGATGCCGAGATCCAATGCAGAAATGAGAGCTTCCGACTGCGACTTAAATGTCTCGTCTGAATAACGGTTGTCGAAAATAGAGGTTGAGCGAGTTTCTGGGAAAATGACGTGCATCTTGGTGGTCAGCCACAAGAAGGCATCTGTCATCTGACTGTTCTTTACAACATCGTGTTTAGACAGCATCAGTTCGTTACCCTTCAGCAGATTATCTTCCAAAAGGGAAATCAACAGCTTGTTCTTTGCCTCGTCCTTTTTGTTGCCAGCCAATTTGATGTTAGTCTTGCCTGTCTGTGCATCATACTTACGCTCAAACACACAAACAGGTTTCTTAATGGTAGAATACAGCCATTCCTCCACGCAGAGTGTACTACGATAGCTTACTCCGTATGAATACTGGTCGGACTCGGTACCAAATTCTACTTCAATGGTAACTGGCATTTCTGGGGTGTTGTACTTGTTGGCATCCCTGAAAGCCGTGGGAGGCAGACTGCCCACTGCCACCATTGTCTGGAGTCGACCAAGTGCCTTGACCAAACACGACTTCCCTGCACCATTGGCACCATAGATAACCGCCGTGCGCAACACATTGGCACCACGGCCCTGACTGCGGACATGCCAGTCCTTTCTGCGGACATTCGATGACGGTAACATATTAAACTCAGTTTCCTGTCCGTATGACCTAAAATTCGTCGTTACAATCCTAATCAGCATAACAATATCTTTTAATTTTGCCGCAAAGTTACGAAAAAATCGTCATAGAATAATAATTTTGCTGATACTTTTTGAATACTTTAACCGTTTTTTGCCGAAAATAGCTCGTTATTTTATATTTAGGTGGCATTATATACGAGAAAAACAGGTTGAATTGATATGTTCAGCGCAATTATTTGCAAGTTGTTTTTATTTTTGTACCAATGACTGACTGTTTTTTGAGTCTTTCATTGCATATGTCTTGTATTTTTGTAAGAACCACCTTCAAAAAATGCACAGATACGCCGATTTTGAGGTTTGCAAAAGTTAAAAACGTTAAATCTTCTTCTTTTTTAGCTTCTTTAGAATGCACGTCATCACTTTTCTACCGTTTAACACGTAAATAGTTGAAATAAAGCGGTTTGCAAATACGAAGATTGTAGCAACCTTACGAGTGTCGCCGTAGAGGCGGAAACTCCACCGACCGTGGGCGATGACGTATTCTCCAATTACAACATCACGCTCAAGGTGCCAAGAAACTCTTTGCAGAATTATAAGTCGACTTCGCCCTGGAGCAAATTCAAGAGCATCGAGGCATTAGCGGAATACTTTGATTTGTATATTGGCGGCTTGCAGGTGACCAGGACCAATGCCAAGAACCTGACCAGTGTGCTGACCGAAGAGGGTATACTGACAGGCGGTACGGTAGATTTCTCTGCTTCTGGTAAAGCTATGACGTTGACGCTGAACGACGCTAAAATTGCCTCGGAGAATTCTGCAGCGATTTACAACGCAGGCGGTACTCTGAACATCGTGGTAAACGGCGAGTGCGAAGCTAAAGGGCCCAATTCCATCAGGTCTGGCTTTTCGAACAAAGTAGGCAGCACAACAACCGTCAGAGGAATGGGCAGCCTGACATTCTCTGGCCGTCAGGGCGTGGAAGACTCTGGCACACTCATCATCGACGGCGCTACGCTGGTGTGCAACGGACAATCCATAGGTTACTATGGTCTTGAGGAGAATTCAAAACTGATTATCCGCAACGGCACACTGAAGGCTTCAGTTCCTTTAAGCGGACGGGGAGCCTTCGAGACCGACGGGCAGTTGGAAATGAGCGCTAATGCAGCCATCGTCGAACCCAAAGGTGCCTATTTAAAGGACGGGGTTATACTAGATGCTCAGGGCTACGAGGTGAAAAACCAAGTAGTCATCACGACAGCCACCGGCGATGCTAACGGCGACGGCCAAGTGGACGTTGCTGACATTGCGGAGATAGTGAACTATCTGACCGCTACGCCGTCGGAGCAGTTTAATGCCGCTACTGCTGATGCCGACGGCAACGGCAAGGTTGAAGCGGCCGACATCGAGGTGATTCTTCAGAGAATACTGCGATAAAAGTAAACGACGAGGAATCGGCCGACATGGTCAACGACGGCGTGGTGGACATTCAGGACCTGACGCAGCTGATCAAGCTGCTGACGGAGGAATAATTCATAGATTTGTTCTGCCCCCTCCTAACCTCTCCAGACTTAGGGGAGGTTAGGAGGGGGCGGCGGAAATTGCCCTCTTAGGAGGGAAATCAATGAGGCGTTATCCTTGTGTCTTCACCTATGGCTTGCCTTCGGTCAAAACTTGGGCGGTCATCTCGAAATCTGCAATAATGCTTTCGAGCAACGGATTCCTGTTTTCTACAATGATGGCTGCATAGAACCATTTTCCCTCAATAGTGGCATTTGCTGCGCGGATAGTAAAACGGTCAGGATCTGCATTCTTGTTGAACCAAGTAAGAAACAGACGGTTGCGGTTGGCCTCACGCCCGTCGCTATCATCGCACATATAAAGAAGTACATCGAGATTCTCCAGAAAGAACTGGTTGATGATAGCCAAAATCGTTTGCTCAACCTTAGGGTCATGGGCAGAGCGTACCCGCTCCCTTTTTTCTATGACAAACTGATAAGTGTCACAGCCACCAAAAGAATTCTCTTCTTCGAAAGAAATGGTGTAGTGAATTCCGTTGCCAGTTTCAAAAATATAACCACCCCTTGGAGAGAGCATCACATAATAAACATCCTGTTTGTTTATGCTGTCGAGCGAGAGATAGATCATAATGATATAATTGTTCCCCTGATGCCTCTGCGATTCCACTCTTCTTCCATGCGTTTCTGTGCTTCCCGCTTTACCTCTAACGAGTGCTTAAAGCGTGCCAGTGCTTCTTCGTATGTAATCTTTTTTGCTTTCATCTTGTCTGCGCGTTTTAACATTTGACGCTGCAAAGATAAACATAAATTCTGAATATGCAAACAAAAACAAATAATAATTGCAAAAACATGACTTTTTCCCTTGTTCAGACGCAAAAGTCATACGCATGTTCAGACCCCTCCTAACCTCCCCTGACTCAGGGGAGGAATTCAAGCCACAGACAAAATTTCCCTTGGGGGAGGGGAGTTGCCGCGTCCTTTGATAAAAGGCCGCGTTGTTCCGTGCCAGAAGAATTCACGGAAGAACGCGGAGGAACACGGGTAGAATGATGAGATTCCGTGTGGCTCCGCGTTTTTCAGTGCCTTAGTAAATAATGACTCCCTCTGGTGTCTATACGAACTTCGAGAGGTCTTCCTCGGCAATGTACTTCAGGCCGCCCTTGATGATGGTGTCGCGGGCCTGCTCGGCATTGTCGGTGCGGAAGATGAGGATTCCCTTGCCCCCGAGGAGGAAGGAGTACATGTAGGTGATGCTGATGCCGGCCTTCGAGAAGGTCTCGACGGCATCGGCGGCACGGCCGGGCACATTGTCGAGCTCGAGTGCGAAGACGTCGCTCAGTGCGACGGCCACACCAGCCTTCTTCAGCTCGTCGAAGGCGCGCAGGGGCTCACTGCAAATGAGGCGGTAGATGCCATACTCTGCCGTGTCGGCAATGGTGGAAGCGATAATCTGGATGCCAGATTGCTTCAGGACCTCGAGCACCTTGATGAGCGTGCCCGAACGGTTCTCGATGAAGATAGATAACTGATTGATGGTCATAGCTTTTTTCCTTTCTTTCGTTATTTTGTTTTATTGGTAAACCTTTCGCTTGTCGACGACTCGGACGGCCTTGCCCTCGCTGACGGGGAGCGTGCCCTTCGAGACGAGGCGCACGATGGGCGTGAGCAGGATTTCGTCCTTCAGCTGGCGCTTGATGCGCTTCTCCAGGTCCTGCAGCTTGCCGTAGTCGTCGGTACCCTCGTTCAGCTCGACCTCGACAGTCATGTTGTCGTTGTTGTCGTCGGTGGTCAGGGTGATGAGGTAGTTGGTGCCCACCTCGGGGAACTGCATCAGGATCTTCTCAATCTGGATGGGGAAGATGTTGACGCCGCGCAGCACGATCATGTCGTCGGAGCGGCCGCGCATGCGGTCGATACGGACGTGGTTGCGGCCGCAGGGGCACGAACGGCCCAGGACGCGCGTCAGGTCGCGTGTGCGGTAGCGCAGCAGGGGCATGGCCTCGCGCTGCAGCGTGGTGAGCACGAGTTCGCCAATCTCGCCGTCGGGCACGGGCTCGAGGGTCTCGGGGTCGACGATTTCAACGATGTAGTAGTCTTCCCAGAAGTGCAGGCCGTTCTGCTCGGGGCACTCGAAGCCTACGCCGGGGCCGCACATCTCTGACATGCCGAACGAGTTGTAGGCCTTGACGCCCATCATCTCCTCGATGCGCTTGCGCTGCTCCTCGCTGTGAGGCTCGGCGCCGATGGCCAGCACCTTCAGCTTGGTGTCGCGGCGGGGGTCGACGCCCTCCTGCTGCATCACCTCATAGAGACGGGTGACGTAGCTGGGAATGGCGTGGATGGCCGTTGTGCCGAAGTCCTTGATGAACTTGATCTGGCGCAGCGAGTTGCCGGCGGCAGCAGGCACGGTAAGCATGCCCAGACGCTCGGCACCGTACTGGAATCCCAGTCCGCCGGTGAACATGCCGTAGCCCGATGAGTTCTGGAACACGTCGTCGGGGCGCAGTCCCACCATCCAGAGGTTGCGGGCTACCTGGTTGGCCCACTCGTCGAGGTCCTTCTGTGTGTGCAGGATGACGGTGGGGTTGCCCGTCGTACCGCTTGATGAGTGCAGGCGCACGCAGTCGCGCAGGGGTACGCAGGACATCCCGAAGGGGTAGGTGTCGCGCAGGTCGCCTTTGGTTGTGAAGGGCAGCTTGCGCACGTCGGCCAGCGTCTGGATGTCGTCGGCGGTGATGCCTGCCTCCTTGAATTTCTTCTGATAAAACTCGTTAGTCAGACAGTGGCACACGGTCTCTTTGAGGCGCTCCAGCTGGAAGGCCTCAATCTCTTCGCGCGTCATCGTCTCGCGTTCAGGATTGAAATAGGGTGAATTGTTCATAGTTTGTATTACAGTTTACGTTTATCTATCACGTGGGCGCTCTTGCCTTGTGAGCGCTCGATGGTGTTGGGAGCCTTCAGCTGGACCTTGGCCGAGATGCTGAGCACGCTCTTGAGCTTCTGTGCCAGCTTCTTCTCGAGGGCGTCGACGGCGGCAGGCGTGTCGAACGTGCCGGTGAAGTACTCCTGACGGATTTCCACCTGTACCTGCAGCGTGTCGAGGTTGTTGACGCGGTCGACGACGAGCATGTAGCGGGGTGCGAACTCCGGCATGCTGAGCACGACGCTCTCCACCTGCGACGGGAACACGTTGATACCGCGGATGATGAGCATATCGTCGGAGCGACCCTCGATGCGTCCCATGCGGACGTTGGTGCGGCCGCAGTCGCACGTGCCGGGTAGCAGCGAGCAGAGGTCGCGGGTGCGGTAGCGGATGACGGGCATGCCCTCCTTGGTCAGCGTGGTGAACACCAGCTCGCCCGTCTGTCCGGCGGGCAGCGATTCAAGGGTGGTGGGGTTGATGATTTCGGGGTAGAAGTGGTCCTCGTTGATGTGGGAGCCGTGCTGCATCTGGCATTCGTAGCTGACGCTGGGGCCCATCACCTCGGAGAGTCCGTAGATGTTGTAGCCCTTCAGCCCGAGGCGTTCCTGGATTTCCTGACGCATGTTCTCCGTCCAAGGCTCTGCGCCGAAGGCACCCACGCGCAGCTTGATCTGCTCCTTGGTGATGCCCATCTTCTCCATCGTCTCGGCCAGGTAGAGGGCGTAGCTCGGTGTGCAGGCAATGCCCGTGATGCCGAGGTCACGGATAAGCTTCAGGTGCTTCTCGGTGTTACCCGTTCCGGCGGGAATGACCGAGGCTCCCATGTGCTCCACGCCGTAGTGGGCACCCAGGCCGCCGGTGAAGAGTCCGTAGCCGTAGGCCACCGAGAATATGTCGTTGCGGGTGACGCCGAACGCCGTCAGACAGCGGGCCATGCACTCGCTCCAGACGCCGATGTCCTTGCGGGTATAGCCCACGATGGTGGGGTTGCCCGTTGTGCCGCTGGAGGCGTGTACTCGGATAATCTCGCTCTGCGGAGCTGCCTGCAGGCCGAAGGGGTAGTTGTCGCGCAGGTCCTTCTTCGTGGTGAAGGGCAGCTTCTTGATATCCTCGATGGTCTGGATGTCGTCGGGACGGATGTCGAGCTCTTGGAGTTTGTTACGATAAAAGGGAACATTGTGGTAGACGTAAGCTACGATTTTGTGCAGGCGTTTGCCTTGGAGCGCGCTCATTTCGTCGCGGCTCATGCACTCTTTGTTTGGATTCCAAATCATTTTTCTGTTTGTTGTTGTTGTCGGTTTTTTTTGTTTTAATTGTTTCCCTTGCGTGCAAAAGTACTACTTTTCTTTCATTCTGCCAAGAAATTGTTCTTAAAAGTTACGCATATCAAACTTTTTTTGTATCTTTGCCTGCTGAAACAGATAATCAACGAACTAAGAACTATGATTAACAGAGAACTGCTACAACCAGAAAGTATCGTCGTCATCGGCGGTAGTAATAATGTACATAAACCTGGCGGTGCCGTGGTCCGCAACTTGCTGAGCGGAGGCTACGAGGGCACGCTCCGGGTGGTCAATCCCAAGGAGGACGAGGTGCAGGGCATCAAGGTGTTCCACGATGTCCGCGAGCTGCCGCCCACCGACCTGGCCATCCTGGTAGTGGCCGCCCGCTTTTGTCCCGACTATGTGAAGGTGTTGGCCGCCGAGAAGCAGGTCAGGGCGTTCATCATCATCTCGGCAGGCTTCAGCGAGGAGACGGCTGAGGGTGCCAGACTCGAGCAGCAGATATTGGATACCTGTAAGGAATACGGCTGCGCGCTGATAGGTCCGAACTGCATCGGACTGCTGACGCGGTGGCATCATTCGGTGTTCACCAAGCCCATTCCGCGACTCACGCCGAAGGGCGTCGACTTCATATCAGGCAGCGGCGCCACAGCTGTATTCATTCTTGAAAGTGCCGTGACTAAGGGATTGGCTTTCAATAGCGTATGGTCAGTTGGTAACGGTCATCAGATAGGTATCGAGAGCGTGCTGGAGTATATGGACGAGCACTTCGACCCCGAGAACGACCCGCTGGTGAAGCTGCTCTACATCGAGAACATAGCCGACCCCGACAAGATGCTCTACCACGCCACCTCGCTCATTCGCAAGGGCTGTCGGATAGCCGCTATCAAGGCAGGCTCGTCGGAGAGCGGCAGCCGGGCCGCGTCGAGTCATACGGGAGCCATCGCCTCGAGCGACTCGGCTGTCGAGGCCCTGTTCCGCAAGGCCGGCATCGTGCGCTGTTTCTCGCGCGAGGAGCTGACGACCGTCGGCTGCATCCTCAGTCTGCCGCAGCCCCTGCGCCGCAGCCGCGAGAACCCCATCAACTTCGCCATCGTCACCCATGCCGGCGGCCCTGGCGTGATGCTGACCGACGCCCTGTCGAAGGGCGGCATGAATGTTCCGCCGCTGACGGGCCCCGCCGCCGACGAGCTGAAGTCGAAGCTGCTGCCCGGCAGTAGCGTGGGCAATCCCATCGACATCCTGGCTACCGGCGGCGCCGAGCAGTTGTCGCTGGCCATCGACTACTGCGAGCAGCGGTTCCCTGAGATAGATGCCATCATGGTCATCTTCGGCACGCCGGGCCTGGTGAAGATATTCGAGGTCTACGACGTGCTCGACAAGAAGATACGCGAGAGCAGCAAGCCGATATTCCCCATCCTGCCCAGCGTCAGCACAGCCGGCCCCGAGGTGCAGGAGTTCCTGAAGCGCGGCCACGTGAACTTCAGCGACGAGGTGACGCTGGCCACCGCCCTGACGCAAGTGATGAAGACTCCCGAGCCCGCCGACCAGAACGTCGTGGTGAACGGCGTCGACGTGCCCCGCATACGTCGCATCATCGATGGGATAGGGGAGAACGGTTACATCTCGCCCAGCCTCGTCCACGACCTGCTGTCGGCAGCCGGCATACCGACCGTTCCCGAGTTCGTCAGCGACCAGAAGGAGGAGGTCATCAAGTTTGCCGGCGAGTGCGGCTTCCCCGTGGTGGCCAAGGTCGTAGGGCCCGTGCATAAGAGCGACGTCGGCGGCGTGGCGCTGAACATCCGTTCGAAGGAAGTGCTTGCAGCCGAGTTCGAGCGCATGATGCAGATAGCCAACGCTAAGGCGGTGATGGTGCAGAAGATGATCAAGGGCACGGAGCTGTTCATCGGCGCCAAGTACGAGGAGCGCTTCGGCCACGTGGTGCTCTGCGGCCTGGGCGGCATCTTCGTCGAGGTGCTGCGCGACGTGTCGTCGGGTCTGGCGCCGCTGAGCTACGAGGAGGCCTACTCGATGATTCGCTCTCTCCGTGCATATAAGATTCTAAAAGGTACGCGAGGCCAGAAGGGCATCAACGAGCGCAAGTACGCCGAAATCATCGTGCGCCTGTCGACGCTGCTGCGCTTTGCCACCGAAATCAAGGAAATGGACATCAACCCGCTGCTGGCCGATGCCGACGACGTGACGGCTGTTGATGCACGCATACTTGTTGAGAAGTGAGAAGTGAAAAGTGAAAAGTGAGAAGTAGTCATGAAACTGAAATTCACCATACACTATAACACCCAATGGGGCGAGAGCATGCACGTCGTGCTGAGCTACCACAGCCAGGACGGCAAGCAGCGCAGGCACGACCTGCTGATGGACACCCAGGACGGCCAGACGTGGACGCTCGAGACGACTGCCACCATGAGCCGCCAGCAGACCGTCAGCGCCATCAGCTACGCCTACCAGGTGGAGGACGGCGAGGGGCGCGTGCTCCGTCGGGAGTGGGCCCAGGTGCCGCGCGTCTACTGGTTCGACGCCTCGAAGAACTACGTATTTTGCGACGAGTGGCGCGACCGCCCGCTCTGTGCCCATCTCTATACCAACGCCTATCTGACGACCGTCCACGCCCCGCTTGGCGAGCAGGTTGAGGCGCGGCGGCTTCCCCTTTACCGCCGCACGGTCGTCTTCCGCATCTCGGCGCCCCAGCTGCAGAAGGGTCAGTCGGTAGCTCTCCTGGGCAGCCATCCCATGATGGGCGGCTGGAGTCCGGCCCGCTACCTGCGCATGGAGTACATCGGCCAGCACGACTGGATTCTGTCGGTCAATACCGATGCCGTCGGGCTGCCCCTGGAGTACAAGTATGTAGTCGTCGACGACAAGACGCACGAACTGCTGACGTGGGAGGAAGGCGACAACCGCGTGGTCACCGACGAGCTGACCGACGGCGAGGTGCGCGTGCTCTACGGCGGCGTGTTGCGAATGCGCGAGAAGACGTGGCGGGCGGCAGGCGTCGTCGTGCCCGTCTTTGCCCTGCGCAGCGAGCATTCGTGCGGCGTGGGCGACTTCGGCGACCTGCGTCAGATGGTCGACTGGGCCGTCAGGACGGGCATGAAGGTCATCCAGCTGCTGCCCGTCAACGATACTACGACCGACGGCTACTGGCACGACTCCTATCCCTACAACATCACCTCGTGCTTCGCCCTGCATCCCCACTACCTGAACCTTGAGCAGCTGGGCGAGCTGCGCGACCGCAAGCGCATGACCGCCTACCGCCGCCACCAGCGCGAGCTGAACGCCCTCGGCTATACTGACTACGAGGCTGTCCACCGGGTGAAGATGGAGTACGTGGCCGCCGTCTTTGCCGAGCGTGGCGCGCAAGTGCTGGCTTCGAAGGAGTTCAAGGCCTGGCTGGCTGACAATGCGTGGTGGCTGGAGCCCTACGCCAAGTGGCTGGGCGACGACGAACTGCAGTACTACATACAGTACAACCTGCACCTGCAGCTGAAGTCGGCTGCCGACTATGCCCGCTCGAAGGGTGTCGTCCTGAAGGGCGACGTGCCCATCGGCGTCAACCGCCAGAGCGTGGCGACGCTGACGCAGCCGGAGCTCTTCAATATGGACTGCCAGACGGGAGCGCCCCCCGACACGTTCTCGCCCTTAGGGCAGAACTGGGGATTCCCCACCTACAACTGGGACAACGAGCAGCTCGCCGAGTGGTTCCGCCGCCGTTACCGTTGGATGGAGCAGTATTTCGACGCCGTCCGCATCGACCATATCCTGGGCTATTTCCGCATTTGGGAGATTCCCCAGGAGGCCGTCTACGCCCTGTTGGGCCACTTCTCGCCGGCACTCCCCCTGACGGCTGGCGAGATAGAGTATTTCGGACTGTCGTTCCGCCGCGATCTGTTCACCCGTCCGTTTATCAACGACCGCGTGCTGGAGCGCCTCTTCGGCATGCATGCCCAGTACGTGCGCGACACGTTCCTCATTGCCAAGGCTTACGGGCTCTACGACCTCAAGGCCGACTACGACACCCAGCGCAAGGTGGAGCGCCATTTCGAGGGCCGCGCCGACGAGAACAGCCTCTGGATTCGCGAGGGCCTCTACCGACTGATCAGCAACGTGCTGTTCGTCGAAGACCCGCGCCACGCCGAGATGTACCACCCCCGCATAGCAGCCTACAAGGAGCCCGTGTTCGAGGCCCTCAGCGGCGACGAGAAGGACGCCTACCTGCGACTATACAACAACTACTTCTACCAGCGCCACGGCCTGTTCTGGGGCAGCGGAGCCATCCGCCGACTGGAGGACACGCTTGGCGACTGCCGCATGCTCATCTGTGCCGAAGACCTGGGCATGCTGCCCGACTGCGTGGAGCCCGTGCTCGACAGCCTGCGCATCCTGCAGCTCGAGATTCAGACCATGCCCAAGCAGGAGGGCTTTGAGTTCAGCCATCTCGACGGCTATCCCTATCGTTCGGTGGCCACCTTCTCGACCCACGACATGGCGCCCCTGCGGCTGTGGTGGGAGGAGAGTCCCGAGCGCACCCAGCGCTACTACGTGACCATGCTTCAGAAGCAGGGCCGGGCGCCCGAGCACTTGCCTGCCCACCTGGCCGAGGAAATCATAGCGCGCCACCTCTACTCGCCGTCGATGCTCTGCCTGCTGTCGCTGCAGGACTTGCTGGCGATGGACACCGAGCTGCGCCGCAAGAATCCCCGCGAGGAGCGCATCAACGTGCCCAGCGACCCCTACAACCGCTGGCAGTACCGCATGCACCTGACCATCGGCCAGCTGCTTGAGGCCAGCAAGTTCAACAACAAGCTACAGACGATGATAACCCGCTCGAAGCGGTAGACGCATGACATAATAAACGATTGACAATGAGACTGTTAAGAACGATTGTTTCTGTATTGGTTCTGCTCCTGTGCGGCCATGTCGCGGCGCAGGAGATTATCGACCTCTCAGGGCCGTGGGACTTCCAGATGGAATCCGGCCCCGACTTCAACTACCGCGTGGCAACGTTCGACGACTATGTGGTGCTGCCCGGCTCGATGCTGACCAACGGCAAGGGCAACCCCGTGACGGTCAAGACGCCGTGGACGGGCTCGCTCTACGACTCCAGCTACTACTTCAACCCCTACATGGAGAAGTACCGGCATGAGGGCCAGATGAAGTTCCCCTTCTTCCTGACGCCCGAGCGCCACTACGTCGGTGCGGCCTGGTATCGCAAGAAGGTCTACATACCCAGCGACTGGGCGGACCGCCGCGTGACGCTCTTCCTGGAGCGTGCCCACATCGAGACCAAGGCCTACGTCAACGGCAACGAGGTGGGGCGGCAGATGTCGCTCTCGACGCCTCATCGCTACGACGTGACCAAGTATATCCGTGCCGGCGAGGCCAACGAGATAGCCATCCGCGTCTATAACGGCATTGAGAACGTCTGCGTGGGCCAGGACTCCCACTCGGTTACCGACCAGACGCAGGGCAACTGGAACGGCATCGTGGGGCGCATCGAGCTGCAGGCCCAATGGGACCGGCTGAGCATTCAGCACGTCAAGATACTGCCCGACCTGAAGAAGAAGACCGTCACCGTAGAGCTGAAGCTCGACAGCCACCTCCATCTCTTGGGCGATACGCAGTTCTTTGCCCAGGGCTACATCCACCCCTTGGACCTCGACTCCACGGTCGAGCGGATACCCGTCAGCATGGCGCGGCGCGAGATTGTCAGCAACACGGTCAAGCTCGACTTCCGCCTGCCCGATAAGCTGCAGCTGTGGGACGAGTTCACGCCCAGCCTCTACCAGCTGACCGTCCTGGCCGGCGACGATGAGTACACCACCACCTTCGGACTGCGCGACGTGAGCATTCGCGGGCGCCAGCTGTATATCAACGACCGCCCGCTCTACTTGCGCGGAACGGTTGAGAACTGCTGCTTCCCCGAGACGGGCTACCCGCCAACCGACGTGGAGTCGTGGCTCGAGGTGTTTCTCAAGATCAAGGAGTACGGGCTCAACCACGTGCGCTTCCACTCCTATTGTCCGCCTGAGGCTGCCTTCGTTGCCGCCGACCGGGCGGGCATCTACCTGCAGCCCGAGGGGCCGTCGTGGCCTAACCACGGCGTCCGCCTGCGCCGGGGGCAGGCCATCGACGAGTATCTGCTCGAAGAGTCGAAGCGCATTGTCGACGAGTTCGGCCACCACCCCTCGTTCGTCATGATGGCAGCCGGCAACGAGCCTGCCGGCGACTGGGTGAGCTACTGCAACGACTGGGTGCGCGAGATGAAGGCCTACGACCCCTCTAAGCTCTACTGCGGAGCCTCCGTCGGCGGAGGCTGGGCCTGGGACGACGGCTCGGAGTACCACGTCAAGGGCGGTGCCCGCGGCCTGGCCTGGGACAGCCATGCCCCCTCGAGCGACGACGACTACCTGAGCCAGATAGAGTTCCCGCGTAACTACAAGGGCACGGAGCCTAACCAGACGCCCATCGTCGCCCACGAGCAGGGCCAGTGGTGCGCCTTCCCCGACTTCAAGGAGATTACGCAGTATACCGGCGCCTATAAGCCCGGCAACTTCGAGATATTCCGCGACCTGCTGCGCGACGGCGGTATGGAGCCGATGGCCGAGAAGTTCCTCATGGCCAGCGGCCGCCTGCAGACACTCTGCTACAAGTACGAGATGGAGCGCAACCTGCGCACGCCTGACTATGCCGGATTCCAGCTGCTCGCACTCAACGACTACAGCGGCCAGGGAACGGCTCTCGTAGGGCCGCTCAACGTCTACTGGCGCGAGAAGGGCTACGTCACCGCCGAAGCCTGGCGCGAGTTCTGCAACTACCTCGTCCCCCTGGCCCGGTTCCCGAAGTTCGTCTACACCAAGAACGAAACCCTGCGCGTGCCCGTCGACGTCTATAACGCCTACAAGACGCGCGTGAGCCAGGTGAAGGCCACCTACTACATCATGAACGACGCCGGGCTCATCCTGAAGAGCGGCGTGCTCTTCACCGACGAGCTGCCCATCGGCAAGAACCAGTCGTTAGGCCTCGTCGAAATGCCACTGGCCGACATGCCGGCCCCCGCCAAGCTGACGCTCCAGGTCAGGTTCTCGAAGGACTTCAAGAACCAGTGGGACTTCTGGGTATATCCCGAGCCCGGCCCCGTGAGCCAGCCCGCCGCGCCGCTCGTCGCCACGCGCGACTACCAGGAAGCCCTCCGGCTGCTCAGGCAGGGGAAGACCGTGCTGCTCGAGGCTGCTGGACAGGTCAAGCTGGGCAGCGACGTCGTGCAGCACTACCTGCCCGTGTTCTGGAACACCTCGTGGTTCAAGATGCGGCCGCCCCACACCACCGGCGCCTACATCGACCGCGACCACCCGCTCTTCAGCCACGGATTCCCAACCGACTCGTGGTCGAACCTCAACTGGTGGGAGCTGTTGAACAAGGCGCAGGTCATGAACCTCATGGAGCTGCCTGCCGACTACCAGCCGCCCGTCCAGCTCATCGACACGTGGCACGTCTCGCGCAAGCTCGGCATGATCGTCGAGGCGAGGGTAGGGAAGGGCCGCCTGCTGATGACGACCATGGACATCAGCAGCCGGCTCGACAGCCGCCACGTGGCACGCCAGATGCGCCAGGCCATTCTCGACTATATGCAGAGCAGCGACTTCAAGCCCACGCTCACGCTGACGCCCGACCAGGTCGGCCACTTCTTCACCCGCCAGGCGCCGCCCGTCAACATGTTCACCAACGACTCGCCCGACGAGCTGAAGCCCAAGCTGAAGTAAGCGCGTCGGTCAGCGGGGGGCTTTTTGCTGAAGGAAATCGGCTTTTTGCCGATTTTCTTTTGCACAAACAATAAAAATCATTACCTTTGCAGCCGAAAACCAAAGACTACACCTATTAAATGGAAGAAATCCTTAGACAGTTCGACCCCATCACCCTCGACGAGATGAGCGGCATCAGGCTGATGAACCGTACCGACACGAAGTTCGTCACCACCAAGCCCATGCTCGAGCGGCTGCTGCGGATGGCCTGCCGCGAATACTACGCCCAGGAGATTGACGGGCGCCGGATGGCCGACTACTATACCGTCTACTTCGACACGCCCGACTGCAACATGTATTTCGTCCACGAGACGGGCCATACAAACCGCCAGAAGCTCCGCGTGCGCTCCTACGTAGACTCCCACCTGAACTTCCTCGAGGTGAAGACCAAGAACAACAAGGGGCGCACCAGGAAGAAGCGCGTCACGCTCGACGACTTCAACCCCCTCGACAGCTCAACCTTCAACGTTCAAAGCTCAACCTACAGCGAGTTCCTGCGCGACAACCTGCACTACGACCCGCAGACCCTCAGCCGCCAGCTCGAGAACCGGTTCGACCGCATCACACTCGTCAACAAAGGCAAGACCGAGCGGCTGACCATCGACACCAACCTCAGCTTCCACAACCTCGCCACCGGCCATCATTGGCAGATGGGCGACGTCGTCATCATCGAGCTCAAGCGCGACGGCCACGTGCCCTCGCCCATCCTCAAGATGCTGCGCCAGCTCCGCATCAAGCCACACGGATTCTCGAAGTACGTCATCGGCTCGGCACTTACCAACGACCAGCTGCACGTCAACCGCCTGAAGCCGAAGCTTCACTATATCAAGAAAATGTTAAACATCTAAACAATAAGTAATTATGAGTGAATTTCTAACCCTTTCGCCCAGCTTTGTCTCCATGCTGATACGACTGCTCATCAGCATCGTCGTCACATGGTTCATCGTCATCAGGCTCTACTACAAGAAGAGCAAGCGGCGCGACTTCTGCTTCACATTCATGCTCATCTCAATCGCCATCTTCTTCATCGTCTTCTTCATGATATTCGTGCTCGAGGACATGAAGGGCAAAACCTCGATGGGTATCGGCATCGGACTCTTCGGCATCTTCTCCATCATGCGCTACCGCACCGACGCCATGCCCGTGCGCGAGATGACCTA
>CAMHHO010000075.1:0-16104 GCA_946184965.1 uncultured Prevotellaceae bacterium
TCGTTCCAGGAGACCACCAAGGTGCTCAACGAGGCCGCCATCCGCGGTAAGGTCGACTACTTGGAGGGCATGAAGGAGAACGTCATCTGCGGTCACCTCATTCCGGCCGGTACTGGTCTGCGCGAGTTCGAGAAGATTATCGTCGGCTCCAAGGAGGAATACGAGCGTATGCAGGCCAACCGCAAGAACGTCATCGACTTCGCTGAGGAGACCGTTCTTGAGGACGTGAACTAAATTCTGTCTATAATTCCTTAAAGGCGCCACGTTTTGCGCAAAACCCAGCGGGTTTTGAACGAAACGTGGCGCCTTTTTCGTAAAACATAGCGGGACGTGTATGGGTATTTGGAATATTATTTGTACCTTTGTAGCAGGAAATGAGAATCGTATCGTATATCATAGGTGTGCTGATGCTCGTGGCCTGCTCTGCTGGAGATACCTCTGAGGAGCATTACAGGCGGGGGCGGATGTTGGCTGGACAGAACCGGTCGGCAGAGGCAATGCGTGAGTATCTGTTGGCGGTGGATGTGGCCGACGATACGCAGGCGGTGATGAAGGCGGTCAGCGAACTGGGGCACCTGTCGTTGAACCAGCACAACCTCAGTCAGGCCCGCAACTATTTTGAGCAGTCGTGGCAGCTGGCGGTTGCTGAAGAGGATTTGGTGCAGATGGTACTGGCACAGCGTGACTTGGGCCGCTGTTGCCGGGAGGGTCGGTCGACGGCTGAGTCCCTGCTGTATTTCGCTCGGGCTGACAGTCTGTTGACGGCGGCCGGTGCCGACTCTCTCCGCGTCTTTGTTTACCCGGAATATATCTCATTGCTTTTGGGCGAAGGCAGGGCTGATGAGGCTCGCCGGCTGGTACGCCTTTTGCCTGACGACCGTCGGTCTGGGCCATCATGTTTGGTGGCAGGAAAGTTCTATGCTGAACAAGGACGGTTGGACTCGGCTGTCTATTACTTCCGCCGTTGTCTGGAGACCGACAATGTGAACAGCCGTGCGTCGGCAGCCATGTATTTGAGTGAGATTGCCTCGGAAGAGGCTGACTGGGAGCGTGCCTACAACTACGCTTTAGAGTGTGCGGCTCTGGTAGACTCTGCCAAGCTGCTGATGCAGGCTGAAAACGCCAATCTGGTAGACTCTTTGAGCGACCAGTTAGCGGTAGAGCGCGAAAACTACCGTCTTTACCGTATCATTGCTTTCATCACGTTAGTGGCTATTGTACTGATTGCACTGTCGGTCTTCTTCGTCCGCGAACGTATTGCCCGTCTCAAGCGGCAGCAGGAGAAGGAGCGACAGGCCAGTGTAAGCCGTGCCCGCAACAGGCAGGAGCAACTGATTGAGACATTCCGCAATACCGGTCTTTACCGGAAAGTGCTGGTGGACGAATCCATCAGTTCAGAGCAATGGGAAGAGATTGTGCAGTTTCTGAACGCAGAGACCGATGGTTTTGTAGACAAACTGACGACCTTCTATCCTGCTATTAAGCCGCAGGAGATGCAGGTGTGCCAGCTCCTGAAGCTGGAATTCACCAACCAGCAGATTGCCACTATTCTCTGTAAGACCCAACAGGCTATAACGAATCTGCGCAAGCGCCTGTACCAGAAAATGTTTGAAAAGGAGGGCACTGCCGACGAACTGAATCAGTTCTTGCGACTTTTCCCGCAGGAAAAGGCGCTGTGAATGATTTGTGAACCGATTGTGAAGCATTTGTGAAGTGAAAAAAGAGGCCAGAAGGCAGAAAAAGCATATCTTTGCAGCAGAAAACTTAAAACTCAGAATGATGATGAGACAATTGATTTGTACTTTGGTATTCTGGCTGACATACCTCACGACGGCTTTGGCAGCTGCCGATGCCGATTCGCTGCTGTTCAAACGGCAGGAGAATTTCGAACGTTTCTCGAACCAGTTCCCTACGGAGCGTGTTTACGTTCATTTCGACAATACCTCCTATTATAAAGGTGAGGATATCTGGTACAAGGCCTATGTGGTGCGTGACGACAACCTGAACCATACAGATTTGAGCCGCATCCTCTATGTCGAGCTGCTGAATCCCATCGGCTATCCAGTGGAGACACAGAAACTGGTCATCCTGAACGGCCAGGCGCATGGTTCGTTTCACCTGACAGACACGCTGAACGCCGGTTTCTACGAGGTGAGAGCTTATACGGCATGGATGCTGAACTTCACCACCGGCGACCCTCACGGCTGGCGGCGCATGCACGGCATCGAGGCCAAGCGGCAGTGGGGTGAACGCGTGCAGCGCTACCTGCAAGGCAATGCCGGCGTCTTCAGCCGCGTATTCCCCATCTATGAGAAGGTGGACAGCGGCCAGTTCTCCAAGCGTCGTATGCCCCGACTGCCAAAGGCTACATCGACAATGGCTACGCCCATCAAGGACCGCCTGCTGATAGACTTCTATCCCGAAGGCGGCAATCTGGTGCGCGACGTGCCGGGACGTGTGGCTTTTCAGGCTCATAATGCTGAAGGGCGGACATTGAACGTGGCCGGGGCCCTGATACGCCGGGGCGACAGCATCGGCTATTTCAAGACCGACTATGCCGGCCGGGGTGTCTTTTCTTTCACTCCTGACTCCTTGGATGCCGAAGAACTGACCAAGGGACTGGAACTGAGACTGACCTATTCGGGCAACACCTACCGCTTCGATCTGCCCAAGCCCAAGAAACGCGGTTACTCGCTGAATGTGTTCCCGGCTGGCGGGCAGCTGAAGACCATCATCGCCCGCAACAGTAAGACCGATGGCATGGTTTTGGGACTGAGCATCACCTCGCGTGGGCACACCTATTATTATAATACGGTGGACTTGACCGACGATGAGCAGATGGTAGCCTTCATCGACAAACGTTCGCTGCAGACGGGGGTCAACGTGGTGACGCTGTTTACCGAAAAGGGGCAGGTGCTGGCCCAGCGCCTGGTATTTGTGAACAATCACGACAGGGATGGTTTCAGGCTGCAACAGTCAGCGGTTTCCGCATCCTCCACCTGGCAGCCCTACCAGAAGGTCACACTCGACTACCAGCTGGTGGACACGGCGGGAAAGCCAGTACGGGCCGCCTATGACTTCTCTATCGCCGTGACCGACGGCGACAGCCGCGAACAGACCTATGACGACGGCAATGTGCTGAGCTACCTGCTTTTGTCATCCGAGGTGAAAGGCTTTATCCCCCATCCTGAATACTATTTCGAGGCCGACGACGCTGAGCACCAGGGAGCCCTCGACTTGCTGATGATGGTGCAGGGCTGGACGCGCTACGACTACGAGCAGATGATGAGCGGTGAGAAAATGGAGCCGATGCTGGCCATTGAGCGTGGCCTCACCTTTGCAGGGCGCCTGTGGGACGATGACGACTACTATCAAAAAGGTTTCTGGAAACTGCAGACTGACAAGCCCCACTGGGTCTACTCCGAACTATACATTAATAGCGACACGGCAAGCCACGTAATGACGGGCGAGGCCAAGGTCGACACCACGGGGCGCTTCCGTCTGAACATCCTGCCCTTCTATGGTAAGGGCCGCATAGCGATGATGCTCAATAAGCAGAGCATTGAAGAGCTGGGGCTCTCAAAAGGGGGTGTCAACGCTCATAACTTCCGCTGGAACACCATCCGCAGGCCCTTGTTCTTGTTAGGTAAGCGCATTGAGCCCCTCAACCAGTACTCGCCGCTGCCCAAGAACTACGACTACTACGAGACGGCGGCACTTGTCGACCCCATCGACCGCGACATGTTCCGCTACGGTTTCATGGCCGTGCCGAACGACAACAAGGGCAGGCTGATCTACTACGATGCCGTCAGGCAGACCTATGTGCTGCCAGAGGTGCTGAAGAAGACGCGACGTGCCTGGAGCGACTTCCGCGATGTGAGTCCCGTCTGCGTCATGGATGTCAAAGACTTGATGGCATGGCTGTCAAACATCTTCGGCGATATCAGGGACTTCCAGTACGGTGAACAGACGCCATACAGCGGAGGCAGCGTAGTTACCAGACTGAACAGGCACTTCGGAAATCAGGCTAGTTCGGGAAACGAATATCACATCGACGATAATGCCCATTTTGAGCGCCTGGTCGAACTGCTCTACATCCTCGGGCTGGACGGCATGAACAGCACGTTCGTCAACGCCGGCCTGACGGGCGGACAGCCAGCCTACTCATTAGCGACGGGCGACCCAAGTCTGCTGCCCATAGGCGTGCGTTTCTTCCCTGTCAACGAGAACTTCAAGACGCTGCGGCTCTATGCCGACACCGACAACCGCCGCCTGACCCATCAGCGGGGACGCTACCGCGAAACCGTCATCAGCTATGATCCCGAAAAAGATAAGAGTAACGACTCACCGCTGACGTCTATCTTCAACTTCATTACCGACAGCCTCTACGACGACTCCCACCCGCTGCCCGACTTCCTCGGCTTCCGCATCAACTTCCAGGGACTGAACGAGCCTGCTGAGTTCTTCTGCCCCAACTACGACTGGGAACCACAACCCAATGAGACCGATTACCGCCGCACGGTATACTGGAATCCGCAGGCGGCCACTGACCCCGAGGGCCGTGTTCACTTGGAGTTCTTCAACAACGGTTTCAGCGAGCGTTTAGCCGTATCGGCTGAAGGCATTACCGCTAACGGACAACCTATAACCATACGCCCATGAGACTGCTATTGATGACACTCGCCATGTTGTGGGGTTTTGCCTGTACTTTAGCTGCTCAACAGCCGGCTAAGAAGGGGCGTGTCAGTATGCAGACGGCCCTGAACGACTCCACATTCTTCAACGTTCGGCTGAGTTTCGAGACTGGCGGAGAGGGCGTCCTGAAACTTGAGACTGCCTACGTCACTAAGCGCGGGAGCCTGAAGCGGACACCTGTAGAGGCGTCAGGACTTCACTTTGAGTTTGACAAGAGGTCGAGGGCATCATTCGAATTCTCTGTGATTTTCTCCTTCGACCGTCGCCGCTATCGGGCACAGGGCCGCTATGCTCAAGATGGGCCTGAAGGACCGGAGTGTACGCTACGCTGTATACCGATGCGGCTCAGTGACAGAACCTTGCGCGAAAGCGAATATCAAAACTCGCCGTTATGAAACTTCTGCTGATGTCATAATGCCGTTGCTATCGTTGTCATGTACTTCCAAGCGTGTTGAAAAGCACGGACAAAAGAGACGTTACGCGCCACCAAAAGTGTTCTTTAGCCGTGACTAAAGTTGAAACTGCGTCGACGGACGATAAAACTGTGCCAATGGATAATAAAACTGTGCCGGCGGATGACAAAACGGAGGCAATGTTTGGTAGTACTCCGCAGATTATTTTTCGCCTGAATAATTTGGTTGTTCCAAAATATGTTATTACTTTTGCATGGTCAAACAAGAAAGCGACGCTTACCGAAGACATGAGCAAAAAGTCTATCCGTTTTTTCAATGACCGTGAAGTACGGGCCGTTTGGGACGAGGAGCACAATAAGTGGTGGTTCTCGGCCACAGACATCGTGCGGGCCATTAACGATGAAATCATGGGGACAGACTCTTGATTTTTAGAGGAATCAAAAACCTGTCACCATGAGTCAGGCAATTCGGTAGAAGGACTCTATCTGTTCAATGAAATTATTATCTGCATTATTAGTTATGAATAGACATTGTTTGTTAACTCTATTATTACTTTTCTGCATTTCTCTACTTGTACTTGCCTGCCAATCTACGCGTAAGGAAATTGAGGAGGGAAAATGTTCTGTAAGCGTACATGTCGATAATGTACCAGATACAACTTATGCCAAAGTAGCGTGGCTGCATCAGAATGATGATATCTTTGATATAGAAGAGATAGATTCAATTCCCGTTATCAATGGCCAGTTCTCATTTGAATGTACTATTGGAAGACTGACAAGTGCATCAATCTGTATAAACCGTAACTATATGCGGATATATTTAGAGCCGGGAGAAATCGAGGTAACCTTGGACGGGGCCACCCCATACCTTGTTAGTCAGTCAGGAACTTCGGTGGATAAAGAATTGGAGACGGTCAACAACTATCTTCTGGAGAACAGTAAACGCTCTTTTAATGATTGTTTCAATCAGTTTGGCGGATATTGTTATCACACAGAGCGCTATGATTTAATTGAACATAGGAAAACAATAAAGCAGAGACAAACGTTATTGCTAAGTTTTTGCCGTTCCCACCTGGACTACAGAATTGTACCAGATTTGTTGCATCAGGTATTGTTATTATACGACTACACGGCCCTCAGCGCCCAACAGATTGAAAGAATACTTCATGATATACAAGATATTTATCAGGATATTCCATCAGAAAACAGGAATTCTGATGATTATGAAATGGTGGGGTGGGAGATTCAGCAGATGATGCGTGCTGCTACAGCAAGTGAACATATTGGCGGGGAGGCTCCAGACTTTCAGTGCAGGAATACAGACGGCAAGCAATTTCGATTATACAAATATTTAGGAGAGAGTTTTGTCTTGTTGCATTTTGGGGGTGACGTGCGAGATGAATCCCAGAAATTGTCAGATTACTACAATATACCAAAGCTGAAGATGATTAGCATTACACATAATTGTATGCCTGATGACGAAAAAGCTTTTTCTCAATTTGTGCAAGACAGATGGCCACTCTCCATAAGCGTATATGACTTCTCATATTATGGTATGCGGCTTTTGCCTCCTGCTACACTATACATATCATTCCCATTATATCCACACTATTTTCTAATATCACCGGATCGCACCATTGTAGGGCGGTGGAAATGGGAAGACATGCCTAACGGGGAGGAAATAGAAAGAGTAATAAGTGAATCATAGGTCTCTCTGATTCAAATGTAATAATCGGCCAGTTAGCATGACTAACCTGGCGGGTTGATGGTGCTTACCCGCCGGTAAACGCGCCTTTATTGATTTCTCCCGCAATAAAATGTCGATAGAAGCCGTTATTAATAAATGATCAGAGTCCCCTCCGTGAGCTCGCGAAAGCTAATACAAAAACTTACCGCAATGAAGCAACTGCTGATAGTCATTTTGTTGTTGTCGTCGTTGCCCTTGATGGCACAACTCGAGAGGTTCGAGGCCACCATAGTCGATGCAAAGACTCATGAGCCGCTGCCTTTTGCCAGTGTATATGCCAGTCAGAAGTCGTCGACCATATCCAATGCTGTGGGCGTCTTTTCCATCAAGTGCAGTCCGGCCGCCGTGCTCCGGATCAGCTACGTGGGCTACAAGACAGTTCATGTCAAGGCTTCCGAACTGGGCGGCAGGGTTGCCCTGGAGCCATTGGCGAACCAGCTGAAGGAGGTGATAGTAACACCCATTGATCTGAAGGACTTCATCCGCAAGACTACCAGCGAGACCCGGCGCCAGCTGCGTAAGAACGAGAAGCGCAAGTCAAGCTTCTTCTACCGCCAGACTACTTTTGCTGACAGCACCTGCTTCGAGCTGATGGAAGCATTTCTCCAGGCCAAGTCGGCCGTATTCCTGCGCGACCTTGTCCTGCTGAAAGGACGCTTTGCCGGCATACAGCCCGACAGCCTGCACCGCTACTCCTTCTGGACCAACTTCTTCATCGTCTCAGAACTGCCCATGCTGACACGCTATGACTATCATGACAACATTGGCGTAAAGCCCCTGGTGCGCAACTACCGTGACTACTATGATGTGGGCTACGACATCATGGGCGACGGCGACGACCGCATTTTGGCCATACAGTTCGCGCCAAAGCCCCGTCTCTGGCAAAGCGTCCTCGCGGTGACGCTCTACGTCAATGCCCGTACCCACCTCCTGCAGAGGATGGAGGGTGAGGTGTGCAACGTCAACGTGGTCCACAAAGAATATATCGTGGAAGAGGTGGATACGGGGAAGGTCGTCAGACAGATAAAGACCAATCAGTCCTCAACGTTCCACCTCACAGTCAACATGACCGAAGAGCGTGGGTTCCTCGAAGTGCAGTCAGTCTACGTCGACCAGCAGTTCATGCGTTACGGCAAGAGCATCAATACCCGCTCCATCATGTTCAACGTTGACGGCATGGCCAGTGCTGAAGGAGGCCGGAAGATGTGGAACAACGGCGACCTGCACAATTATGTCAGGGAGCAAGGCTACGACCAGCAGTTCTGGCACGACAACGAAATGGTGCGCCGAACGCCAGTCGAACAGCAGGTCATGGAGATGTTCGAGAGTCAGAACCTTTTCGGGGTGTTTGGGCAGTAGTTTTTCTTGAAGTCACTATCTTATTTGCGGATTTTTTCGTACCTTTGCCACAAAAAACGAGTGATGCGCCGATTGATATGTGCCATATTTGCCTTCGTGCTGCTGACCGCCTGCGACGACGGACAGCAGCAGCGGCTCCAGTTAGAGGAACTGGAACGGCAGAACCGTGCCGACAGCCTGATGACCAACGACTCACTGGCCCGCGACCTCACCCGCTGGTTCGACCGCCACGGCACGCCCAACGAGCAGTTGCGCGCTTACTACATCCTCGGTCGGACGTATGCCGACCGGGGCGAACTGCCCCAGGCCCTCAATGCCTACAACGATGCCGCCGACCGCGCCGACACCACAGCCGCCGACTGCGACTACCGCACGCTGAGCCGCGTCCACACCCAGACGGCCCAGCTCTACTACAGCCAGCTCCTGCCAGACAACATGATACGTGAGGAACGTCTGGCTATGAGGTATGCCGAGATGGCCAAGGACACAATGCAATACCTTTATTGTTACGGTATGTTGGCAGAAGGGTATGAAATGAAAAACTTACCAGACTCTGCACTATACATTCTATCAGATGTGTATTCACTATATAAATTGGCTGGGTATGAAAAATATGCAGCGTCACTCTGCTGTTCTATGGCAGATATCTATCGACAGAAGAAGGAATATATACAAGCTGGAAAGTATATGCTGGTTTTTGAAAAACAATCTGGTTATTTCCATGAGAACGGTGATATAAAGTTTGGCAAGGAAATGTATTATTCCTGTAAAGGACATCTTTGCCTTGACGTTTCTGACAAGGATAATGCCGAATACTATTTCCGAAAGCTATTATCGGTTGCCAACAATTATGATTTGGAAATAGCTGCTCTTGATGGCCTTCAGCGATTCTATGCCAAGTTTTTTAACAGAGACTCTCTTGTTAAGTACGTTCAACTTAGCGACAGCATTTGCAACATTGTTCATAACGAAGTAGAAATGCAGAAGACCCTCCAAGTTCAGGCCATTTATGACTATACCCGCAGCGAACTGATTGCGAGCCAAAAGAGCCGCGAAACTGACAGACTGCGTTACGTTCTTGTGATTGTCGTTTCGCTCAGCATCATCCTCACATTGCTCTCCGTTATTGCTTATATCCGCCATCAGAACGCTCAGAGACTGCTCCAAAGCAAATACCAGGCAGAGATGGAAAAGCTGGCTCAGGCGCAAGCCGACCTGTTGGCCTTGCGGTCAGAGCAGTCAGTGTCTCAGACCCTGCTCAGTCAGAAAGAGCAGGATATAAAATCCTTACAGGACACAACAGAACAATACCGCCACAAGATACATACGCTACAGGGCTATGCCCTCAACGAGCGGCTACAACAGGCTTCCGTCACACAAAGATTACTACAATACCTGAGACACGTTCCCTACCAGGTTCCGACCTTTGAAGACTGGAGGAATATGAAGATTCTCATCAATCACGAAATACCATCCTTCTACGGCATCCTCGTCGAGACCAACAAACTGAACGATTTCGAGTATGACGTGTGTGTCCTGCTCAGGTTGCAGTTTTCACCTGCCAATATTGCTAAACTGAAGAAGTGTACGCCCGCCTATATCACTCAGATTCGTAAGGGCATTTACAAAAAGCTCTTCCATAAAGAAGGACGGGCAGACGATTTAGACGAATACATCCTTTCGTTGTCCTAATGTCAAAAATTGCCGATTTCATCGGTAATTTTTCGCCTTTCTACCATTTCCCTGCATTTACTAAATCTATTTACTTAAATCATTTAAGTGGCTTTTTTTTGTTCGGCATTGGGCTTTGGCGTATCTTTGCGGCGATATTTTTGTTCATTAACGCCAAAAAACAAGTAAAGCTATGAAGAAATTATTAGTTTGTATCTCGATGCTTTTCTGCCTTAGCACAATTGCTTATGCAGGAAACAATGTGCCAATGAACCACCAACCTAATGGCTCTACTCATGAAGGAAATGGGAAAGCACCCGTCGCTCCCTGGTACATCTACCAGGACGGGAATGTGCTGACCTTGTTGGCCACCCCGTGTGACTACACCCTCAGCCTCTACGACGAGGACGACGATCTGGCTTACTCGGTGTTCGTTCCCGCAGGAACTACTCTGATTGTCCTGCCCGCCACACTCTCTGGTGACTTTGAAATCCGCTTTGAGACCACTACCTATTATTATTACGGGTTTATCTCGCTGTAAAACAATCTCTTTCTTCCTGGAAGTGCCATTAGGCACTTCCAGCTATTTCTCAAACAAACAACAACTTTTTATCGAACAATTATGAAAAAGGCAATTATCTCACTCTTACTTTTGGCAGTACCATTCTGTCTTTATGCCCAACTGAAAGTTAGTAGCAACGGATCTGTCCGTATGGCATCGGATATGGACAATTACTCTGCAAAATATATGTTGCATGTAGGGGACACTGTGGATTTCGAGACTGCAACAGACTACGGCATTATATCATCCATAAAAGACAAGGTGTCATATAGGGGTGTTGGCGTTAAAGGCTCTGTGAAGTTAGGAAGCCAATATCCCTATTCACGCATTGGCGTTTGGGGCGAAGCTGGTTTTGGGAGCAATTATTGTTATGGGGCTGTAGGCCAATTAACAGGAAGCTCAGACGGTTCGGGCGTATATGGAATGGTTGGTGATGAATTCTTGCCTGCTTTCGTTAATGGCCAGTATGCAGGTCTTTTCAAAGGCGATACACGTGTCGTGGGAGATTTGACAGCAACAAATGTTTACACAACCTCAGACATCCGTTTGAAAAACAACGTATCGAACATTTCAGAAGGGGAATCGGCCAACACTCTTGACAAGTTGATGGATGTCAATGTCATCAAATACAATCTGAAGGAAGAGGCATTCGGCACTGACGGAAGTGAGAAATCTGAAAAGCTGGATAATGCAATGTCGCTCTTACACTTTGGCGTATCAGCACAGGAACTTCAGGAAATCTATCCGAATCTTGTCAAAGAAGGTCAGGATGGCTATCTTGCTGTGAACTACACAGAGTTGGTTCCAGTGCTTATCCGCTCCATTCAAGAATTGAAGCAGGAGTTAGATGCTGTGAAAGGAAGTGGCGAATCAAGAATGACACGGGCTGCCGCTTTTGCAGACACAGAAATGCAACCATCGTCAAAGAACGTACTCTACCAGAATACCCCCAACCCCTTTAAAGAGCAGACCGTTATACGTTTCTCCCTTGCCGACGATGCGCAGGATGCAGCCATCTGCATATTCGACCTCACTGGCAAGATGCTGAAGAAATTGCCGATTTCATCGGGTGTTACCAGCGTCAGCGTCAACGGCTGGGAACTCGGCGAAGGTATGTTCCTCTATACGCTTATCGTCAATGGACGTGAGGTGGATACGAAGCGGATGATAATAACAAAATGATAAAGGAAGGTTTTATGAGAAGAATCAGGTTTTATTCCATTCTGCTTTTACTTTGTCTTTCGTTCAACGCCTATGCGCAATTAAGCACAAATGAAAAGCCAGTCAGCTTTACGATAAAGTATGACACGAATACAGGTAAACGTAGTGCTGCTCAAACTGTAACCACGCCTTTATTGGACATGGCAACGATTGAGGCCGAAGATAAGGAGGATGAAGAATATGATATGCCTCCCCGTTTTGGCTATCCTCACAAAGTGAATTACGACCTCAATAATTCTGGAACTTGGTATACCTTACCAAACGGAGATAAATTGTGGCAGCTTAATGTCATCTGTCCCAATGCGTTGTCTGTAAATTTCTGCTATGATAAATTCTGGCTTCCGGAGGGAGGCAAATTTTTTGTCTATTCTAAAGACAGGAAACACTCAATAGGTGCATTTACCAGCAGAAATAATAAGGGCACAAGAGAACAATTACGAGGTTTTGCAACGGACCTTGTATATTGTGACAATGTTATGTTGGAGTATTATCAGCCAAAAGAAGCGGAGCAAGAAGCTATTATTTCAATAGATCTTATTGTTCATGGTTACAGATATATCAACTTTGGCGAAAAATCCTTTGGTAATGCAGGAAGTTGTATGGTGAACGTAAATTGTGAAGAGGGCCAGAATTGGCAAAAAGAAAAGAAAGCTGTAGCGCGTATTGTAATTCAAGGGGGATACTATTGCTCTGGGTCGCTATTAAATTCAACAAATCTAAATCGCGAGCCTTTCTTTTTGACAGCAAATCATTGTGTAAGTAAATTTAACAAAGATGCCATAGATAATCCCAACCTTGACTACTTTTTCTTTAGTTGGAATTATGAAGCACCAGGATGTGCCAATGTGAGCGTAGAACCAGCCTATTTCACTACACATGGAGCTACCATTATTGCAAACAACTCATATTCTGACTTTGCTCTATTGCGATTATTAGAAGATCCAAAAAACCTTTCCACCTTTATTCCATATTATTTAGGTTGGGACAGGTCCGGCCAAAGCGGACTTCCTGGGGTTGGTATTCATCATCCAAGAGGTGATGTCAAGAAAATATCAACAGTTTTGACTCAACCAGTATCATCATACTGGCCTCATCTTCCAGCAGATGTAGATTCTCATTGGAAACTATCATGGAAAGCCACGCAAAATGGACATGGGACGACGGAACCAGGTTCTTCAGGTTCACCATTACTTACGGCGAATCATAAAGTAATAGGACAGTTGCATGGAAGTAGCTGTAATGGTTGTACGTATTTAAATGGTAATGGTTGGTATGGCAAGTTTGATGTATCATGGACAGGTAACGGTAACGACACTATTCAGAGACGATTAGATTATTGGCTGGATCCACAGGGAACTTGGGGGCAGGTTTTGGATGGCTTACTTGTTATACCTTCATCCACGACGATAAATACATATCAGCAGCTATCTGATAACATTTGTATTCCCAATAATGTCCAAGTTACAATTCAAAGTAATGTTGAACAGAACTACAACTGCCGTGTAATCGTAGAGTCTGGCGGAATACTTATCATTGACGGCGGGGTGTTAAATGCGGATGTCATACTCAAGTCAGGAGCAACTTTGCGAATAATAAACGATGGCACCGTTGAAACACACAACGCTTTTGAGGCACAATTAGGATCAATCGTAGACATTGTGTATGGGAAAATAATATAATAGAAATATGATGAAAGACAGATTAGTGTTATTATGGCTGATGTCTATAATGTACATATCGGCTTTTGCTCAGACGGCAAAATTAGAGTACCGTCCATTTGCAGAGAATGGAAAGTTGTGGGAAGCACAAGTAGGTGGTATCATGGAAAATCTCTATGCCAACAAAATTGACGGTGATACGTTGATTAACGGCGAGAGATGGAAGAAGGTGTATAACTATATCGGTTTCCCTGATTTCGGCAGTTCCTACTATGCTTCTATACGCGATGTTGGCAATAAAGTGTATGCTATTGCTAAGGGTAGTAAAAAGCCGCGCCTGCTATACGATTTTAGTCTGAAGAAGGACGATATAGTTAAGTGCGGCGTGGAAGGCAACGACTTTTGCTGTCTGCTTGACAAGGATGAGCGTCCCGACACATTGCTGGGATTCCCGTTTGTGGCATATTTGCGGGTAGAGAGTGTCGATACTATTGAAGCGCGAGGGTTGCTGCATCGTCGTTTCACACTGACTATGTTAGATGCATATAAAGAGTATTTCAGGAATGAGGATGGTGTCCTCATTGGCAACATCGTGTGGATAGAAGGTGTCGGCTCTGGAGCGGGGCCATTTTCTCCGTGGGTGGCGCTTCCGCCACGGGATAGTTATTTACAGTCTTGTATGCTGAATAAGGTCTGCTTGTTCGGGTATCCAGACTTTTATGAAGACTATACGACGGGAGGTGCCAGCATTACCCGTTCCATATCAAACACCTCTGTTGTCCCTTACGACCTTCTGGGCCGTCAGACTCAACATCCGAAGAAGGGCATCTATATCCGCGACGGGCAGAAGGTGGTGGTGAAGTAAACGTTGTTAACAAAACGGGAAAAAAGCGATGAGTCCGAAAAAAATAATAAGCAAACATTTGGGCGTTTCAAAGAATTGGAGTAACTTTGCGCCATGATGGACATATAGAATTAGACAGTCGCAGCTTTTACTATTCTCACGAAATCCTACCGTGAACTATTCAAAAGCGAATGGCTGCCAGTCCACACCTCTGCGGAGGCGTGGGCTTTGGTGGTATAGCACTTTGAATAGGGTTGGTAGGACAAGTCCCGTGAGAATGGAGATCATGGGTGAGATCATGGGGTTCTTATGATTATTTTCGTCCTAATAATTTGGCAGTTAAGAGTCACGGGGACTCTATGATTATTTTTCGTCCGAATAATTTGGCAGTTTAAGAATATGTTATTACTTTTGCAGAGTCTAACAAGAAAATGATGCAAGATGCCACGACAGGTAAGAAAGAAAATTTAGCGGAACGGGAATCCCCGTGATTTTCGTGCGCACCCACTGCTGCCCTGTGATGCCGCATAGTAGGTGCGCCGGGTGTCAGCAATTTCTTTCCTGCGCGCATATTTGCGCGTGCGCGCGTAGATAATTGATATCATGACAGCCCCTCAATCTCGCCGTCGACGATGGTGATGCGTTCGGCCTGCGGACTCTTGGGCAGTCCGGGCATGCGGAGCATGTCGCCCGCAATGGCAACGATCATCTCCGAGCCGCAGTTCAGGATGATGTCGCGGATGCGGATAGTGAAGCCCTCGGGCGAGCCGTAGCGGGTGGAGTCGGCTGAGAACGAGAACTGCGTCTTGGCAATGCAGACAGGGTAGTGGGCGATGGCCCCGTCTTCGTCGGTAAAGGTGGCGCGCAGGTCCTCCAGTTTCTTCTTAGCCGTTTTGCTGTACTCCACGGTCGAGGCACCGTAGATACGCTTACATACCTTTTCTATCTTGTCTTCCAGACAGTCGGCCTCCTTGTAGGTGAAGCGGATGGGCAGCGGCTGTTGCCTCTCAATCGTGTCGACGACGGTCTGCGCCAGTTCGACGGCACCCTCTCCGCCTCGCAGGAATGCCTCGTTGACGGCAAAGCCCACTCCCAGGTCTTCGCAGTTCTTGCGTACGATTTCTATCTCTTCCTCCACGTCGGTATCGTGACGGTTGAGGGTGACCACGACTGGCTGACCGAAGCCCTGCATGTTGCGGATGTGGCGGTTGAGGTTCTTCAGTCCCTCCGTCAGTCCCTTGGCGTTGGGTTCGTTGATATTTTCGAGGGCTACGCCGCCGTGCATCTTCAGTCCCTGGGTGGTGGCGACGATGACCACCAGTCGGGGCTGGAGTCCCGTCTTGCGGCACTTGATGTCGAAGAACTTCTCGGCACCGAGGTCGGCGCCGAAGCCCGCCTCTGTCACCACGTAGTCGCTGAACGTCATGGCCATCTTCGTGGCGAGCACGCTCGAGCAGCCGTGGGCGATGTTGGCAAAAGGTCCGCCGTGGATATAGGCCGGCGTATGTTCCGTGGTCTGCACCAGATTGGGGTTGAGGGCGTCGCGAAGCAACACGGTGATGGCTCCCGCCACGCCAAGGTCTTTCACCTTGAAGAGCTTGCCGTTGGCGGTAATACCCAGCACAATGTTTTCGATACGGCGCTGCAGGTCCTGCTCGCTGGTAGCCAGACAGAGGATAGCCATCAGCTCAGAGGCGGGCGTGATGTCGAATCCCGTCTCAGAGACCACACCGTCGCCGCGCAGTCCTGTCACCACGTTGCGCAGGGCACGGTCGTTGACGTCGAGCACGCGCTTCCAGAATATCTCACGCAGCGAGAAACCATCCTTGCGGTGCTGATAGAGATAGTTGTCGAGCAGGGCACTGATGGTGTTGTGCGCCGAGGTCACGGCGTGGAAGTCGCCCGTGAAGTGCAGGTTGATCTTCTCCATCGGCA
>CAMHHO010000076.1:0-15933 GCA_946184965.1 uncultured Prevotellaceae bacterium
AGCTCGTCCATACCGAGGATGGCGATGATGTCCTGCAACTCCTTGTAGCGCTGCAGAATCTCCTTCACGCGCTGGGCGCAGTCGTAGTGAGCCTTGCCTACAATCAGCGGGTCGAGGATACGCGATGTACTTCCAAGCGGGTCGACGGCGGGATAGATACCCAGCTCGGCAATCTTACGGTCGAGCACCGTTGTGGCATCGAGGTGGGTGAAGGTCGTGGCAGGTGCAGGGTCAGTCAGGTCGTCGGCAGGCACGTAAACGGCCTGAACCGAGGTGATTGAACCCTTCTTGGTCGATGTGATACGCTCCTGCATGGCACCCATCTCCGAGGCCAACGTCGGCTGGTAACCCACGGCTGAAGGCATACGTCCCAGCAGAGCCGACACCTCAGAGCCGGCCTGGGTGAAACGGAAGATGTTGTCGATGAAGAACAGGATATCGGCAGCGCCGCCGTCCTTACCACCGCTGTCGCGGAAGCCCTCGGCCACCGTCAGTCCTGACAATGCCACTGAGGCACGTGCCCCCGGCGGCTCGTTCATCTGACCGTAGACCAGCGTGGCCTGACTCTTCTTCAGCTCCTCGGGGTCAACGAGCGAAAGGTCCCATTTGCCCTCGTCCATCGCCTTGCGGAACTTCTCGCCGTAGCGTATAACGCCCGACTCAATCATCTCGCGGATGAGGTCGTTACCCTCACGGGTGCGCTCCCCTACTCCGGCGAATACCGAGAAACCGTTGTGGCCCTTGGCAATGTTGTTGATGAGCTCCATGATGAGCACCGTCTTACCCACACCGGCACCACCGAACAGACCAATCTTACCACCCTTCATGTAGGGCTCCAGCAGGTCGATCACCTTGATACCCGTAGCCAGAATCTCCTTCTTAGTCGAGAGTTCCTCGAACGTGGGAGCCTCGCGGTGAATGGGATAGGCACCATCCATGTTAAGCTGTTTCATACCGTCGATAGGCTGACCGATAACGTTCAGCATACGACCCTTAATCTGGTCGCCGGCCGGCATCCTGATGGGAGAACCCAGGGGGATGGCCTCCAGGCCACGCTGCAGTCCGTCGGTATTGTCCATAGCCACGCAGCGCACTGTGTCCTCGCCGATGTGCTGCTGCACCTCGACGATAAGCTCGCTGCCGCCTTCGCGGACAATCTTCAGGGCATCGTGAATCTTTGGCAACACTTTTTCCGCCTCCAGTCCCTTGGTATCGAAGAATACGTCGATAACAGGGCCGATAATCTGCGAAATGTGTCCTGTAATTTGTGCCATAAGCTATTAGTATTTAATGTTATAATTGTTTTTAGTCGCAAAACTGCCTACAAAGTTAAACAAAAAATCGCAAACAGCGAAAGTTTTTGGAAAAATAATACGAAAAACAATCACTTTTTGCGAAACAAGGGACTATTAAGCCCCATGTTGAGTTAAGCAGTTACCGTTCGAACAGGCCCTTGAAGAAGCCGCCAACAGACTTGCCCACACGACCGGCAGCAGAGGCAATGCTGTCGCCAGTTGCCTGAAGTCCGTCGCCTACGCGCTCACCCCGATATTCAAGGATGCGCTTCGTGTAGCGGCCACGTATGCGGTTGTACTCCTCAACCTGATTGTCGCTCAGGCGGGGCTTGATGGCGCGGTAGTGAGCGATGAGCGTATCCTGGCGCGAAGCCAGCGAGTCGACTACCTTCTTGTTCAGGAAAGCCGTATCTGAAAAGCGTCCGAACTCCCTGATTTCCTTCATAAACTGGGTTGTATCCCTTTTCACTGTCTGAGCATCGACGGCGCTAAAGGCCATCAAGGCAAAGCACACAAAAACAATCTTTTTCATTTCTCCGTTTTTCTAATTATAGTTATGTCTATCTATTTTCTCAGTTCCCAATCCACATCGAAATCGCTGCCCTCGTCGGTGACCGTTACGTCATAGGTGACCTCCTCGCCGTTGAGCTTACCGGTCAGCACGCCCTTGTAGCCCTTTCCCTCGCCTTTCTCGAGTTTCAGGTCGGTCACTTCGAGGCTGTTGCCCTGCTGCTGTTCGTACTCAATCATCGACTCTTGTACCTTGTCGGTCAGTTTCTTTTCCGACACGATGCAGCTGTTCAGCATCACCAAGGTCGACAGCGCAAATACTATTGAGAATAAATACTTTTTCATAACTGTTGCTTTTTTATTGTTCATTACGTTAGTTCTCGACGACGGGGGCATGCTTCAACTGCTCGAGCGCCCGGCAGAGCTGATCGGGGCACGACGTTGATTTCGTTCCACAACGGATGCCGTCCAAGCGTTTCATCACGTCATCTATTTTCTGACCTCTCACCAGCTGGCTGATGCCCTGCAGATTACCGTTACAGCCACCCAGGAAGAACACCTGCTGGATGACGTCATGCTCGTCGGCTGTCACATCTATAAGCTGAGAACACGTGCCGTGCGTCTGATACTGTACATGTTTTGTCTTCATATCCCTTAATGTTTATTTTGGTGCTGCAAAAATAACACTTATTTCCCGATTGGCAAAGAAATTGGGATTATTATTCCCAAAAAAACGTAAAAAAAAGATGCAAACGACTTTTCTATGAGTTTTTTTTCGTACCTTTGCAAAGGTAAACAAACAAGAAATGGCAAAGAAGAAAATTTTATTCATCAATCAGGAGATTACCCCCTACGTACCTGAAACGGAATTGTCTCTCATGGGAAAAGCTCTGCCGCAGGCCATGCAGGAGAAAGGTCACGAAATTCGTACTTTCATGCCCAAATGGGGAAATATCAATGAGCGCAGAGGACAGTTGCACGAGGTAATCCGCCTTTCGGGTATGAACCTTATCATAAACGACACCGACCATCCGCTCATCATTAAGGTGGCTTCCATCCAGCAGGCGCGCGTACAGGTGTACTTTATTGATAACGATGACTACTTCTCGAAGCGACAGATGGAGAAGGACGAGATGGGCAACGACTATCCTGACAACGGTGAGCGTGCCATCTTCTTTGCCCGCGGCGTACTGGAAACGGTGAAGAAGCTCCGCTGGGTGCCCGACATTATCCACTGTCAGGGCTGGATGAGCGCCGTCGTTCCTCTTTACATCAAGACTGCCTACCACGATGAGCCGTCGTTTGCCAGCACTAAGGTGGTCACATCGCTCTTTGCCAAGACGCTGCAGAACGACCTCGGACAGAACTTCAAGAAATGCGTGGAGTTCCGCGATGCCAAAGCCGAGCTGCTGTCGCCCTATGCCGATAACTTCGACTTCGAAGAGATGGGCAAGCTGGCCATCGACTACTCCGACGGCGTCGTCATGGCTACCGCCGACGTCAACACGGACTTGGTGAACTATGCCAACGAGAAAAAGATACCCTTACTGGACTACAAGGAAGACTTCGTCGATGCTTACGAGGAATTCTACAACCAGATTTGTCCGGAAGAAGAATAGAACACACAAACAATGATGAAACGTAATTTGCTGACAGGGGTTGCCATTACCTTGATGGCTCTCTCTGCATGTAATGATGAGGCTCTTGACATCGGAAGCTCTTTGACTGGGCAGACCGACAAGCTGTCTATCAGTTTTACTGATTTCAATGTTACCACAAAAACGGTTATTGCCGACTCCGTCTTGCTTCGAAGCAGCTATTGCTACTTGGGAAAGGTGAAAGACCCCGAAACCAAGACCTACGTCACAAGCGAATTCATGACGCAGTTCCACGTCCTTGAGTCTTTCTCGCTCCCCGAGGAGTCAAAAATCTGTAGCAGATATAACGGAATGGCTGCCGCCGACTCCGTTATCATCCAGCTCTACATGGAAGAGCCCACCAGTCTTACCGACACGCTTGCTGCCATGAAGATCAGGGTTTCGGAACTGGCAAAGCCAATGGAGGAAGACCGCAGATACTATTCCAACTTCGACCCTTCAAGCGAAGGCTTTCTGCGCAAGGGCGGACTTTTCACCGACAAAGTGTTCTCGTATAACGACCACACCGTCAGCGACAGCGAGCGCGCAGAACAAACCATGAGCTCTATCAATATATGGATTAACAAGCCGTATACTGACAAGAACGGTACTACATACAACAATTACGGTACCTATCTCATGCAGCAATACTATCAGCACCCTGAGTACTTCAAGAACTCCTATGCCTTCAACCACAACGTCTGCCCGGGATTCTTCTTCTCCGTCGTCGACGGTGAGGGAGTCTATACCGAGATTCCCGAGATGTGCATCAGGTTCTACTATAAGGTGAACGAAGGCAAAGACTCTATCGTTACCCGAGGTACGTCCCTCGCCGGCACAGAAGAAGTGCTGCAGACCACGAAGATTACCAACGACAAGAACATGCTCAGACGGTTGGCAGACGACAACACTTGTACATACCTGAAGGCTCCCGCCGGTCTTTACACTGAGGTGACTCTGCCTATTGACGATATTTTCAAAGGCCATGAGAACGACTCGATTATGACGACCGCCATCAGCTTCAAGCGTATCAACAGTCTGTCTGACGAGAAATCGATCAATGTGCCCAACTATCTGATGATGTTGCCCAAGGACAGTCTGGTCAGTTTCTTCGAGACTCAGAAGATGCCTGACGACAAATTGAGCTTCTATACGACTTTTGATAAGAAGAGCAATTACTATAACTTCGTCAACCTGACCTCGCTTGTCAACAGGTTGGCCAGCATCAAGAGGGAAGGTCTGAAGCACGATAACAACTGGGTGGCTAACCATCCCAACTGGAACAAGGTGCTGCTCGTGCCTGTTCACGCTATCATGAGCGTGTCATCGACAACGAACACCGTCTCAGGCTTTGAACATTGCGTGGGAATCCAAGGCACCCGACTCGTCGGCGGCAGTGCGAATCCCAACGATCCGATAGTGATGAGCGTCGTCTACGGCAAATTCAACAAATAAGACGATGGCCGACGGCTATTTAGAGAAACACCAGCAAGACTACGAAGCACGCAAAGAGGCGTGGCTCAGAAAAAAGGCGCACCTGCCCAAACAGCAGAAGCGCCTTATTCATAAGCCCGATGACGAGGCTCTATGAGATAATCTTGTAGCGTGCAAACTTCAGCAGTAGCTGCTTCGTTCCGGTGTTCCGGAATGTCACGGTGGCTTTCTGGTTCTCACCTGTTCCCTCCAACTTCACGACCGTTCCGACGCCAAAGCGCTGGTGCTCAATGACGCTGCCTTCATGCAGCGAACCGTTGTCAGCACTCTTGTTGGCAAAGGGATTGACCGGCTGCTCTGGCTGACGGGGAGCGACCATTCGCGGCATAGGGTCAGCCCGGAATTGCGTGGCAACAGGCCGGGGATTCTGCATCCAATTGCTGCCCCGACTCGTTGTCTGGCGTCGGCTGCGTAAATATGAGTCCTCGTCGCCGCCCTTCTCCGAGAGCACACGAATGAGCGAGGGGTCGAAGTCCTTGATGAAGCGCGACGGCGTGTCGTACTCCATCCGCCCATAGCGGAAGCGGTTCTGCGCACAAGTCAGGATGCAATGCTTCTCGGCACGCGTAATGGCTACATAGAGCAGCCGGCGCTCCTCTTCTAGTTCGCGCATGCTGTTCGTACACATCGGCGACGGGAAGATGTTCTCCTCCAAGCCTACGACAAAGACCGTCGGGAACTCCAAGCCTTTGGCCGAGTGGATGGTCATCAGCGTCACCTTATTATTATCGTCGCCGTTATCGCTGTCGAGGTCAGTCAGCAGCGCCACCTCCTGCAGGAAGTCGGGCAGATAGACTTGCTCGCCCATATCCTCCTCGCGGCGGCTCTCAACGAAGTCCTGCATGCCGCCCAGAAACTCTTCCAGATTCTCCTGTCGCGAGATGTCCTCAGGGTTGCGACCACTGTAGATGTCGCGACTGATGCCGCTCGTCATAATGATGTCGTGGCCCAGCACGTAGGCATCCTCAGTCTGTAGACGCTCACGCCAGCCGACAATCAGATTCTTGAAGTTCTCTATCTTCGTCATCGTGCCCTTGCTCACGTCGAGCGGAAAGAGTACGGGCTCACTGATAACCTGCCAGAGGCTGACGCCGTAGTCGGTAGCCGCCTTGACGATTTTGTCGAGCGTTGTCCCGCCAATGCCGCGAGTAGGATAATTGATGATGCGCTTGAAAGCCTCCTCATCATCTGGATTGGCCACGAGGCGGAAGTAGGCTATGACGTCCTTGATTTCCTTACGCTGGTAGAACGACAGTCCGCCGTAGATGCGGTAAGGAATATTATCCTTACGCATCTGCTCCTCAAAGCTGCGGCTCTGGGAGTTCGTGCGGTAGAGGATGGCAAAGTCCTTGTACTCACAGCCTTCCTGTCGGCGTATGCGCTTGATATCCTGACAGACGATGAGCGCCTCCTCTTTGTCTGAGTAGGCAGGCTTCAGCACGAGCCGCTCGCCCTCCTCGTTTCGGCTGTAGACGTCCTTGGGTATCTGGCGCTCATTCTTGCGTATCAAGCTGTTGGCGGCCTGTACGATGAGCTGCGTCGAGCGGTAGTTCTGCTCGAGCTTGAACAGTCGGGCACCGTCGTAAGCCGAGCGGAAGTTCAGGATATTGTCGATATTGGCTCCTCGGAAGCTGTAGATGCTCTGGGCATCGTCGCCAACCACGCAGACGCGCTGACGCTCCTTGGTCAGCTGCAGCACAATGGCCTGCTGGGCGAAGTTGGTGTCCTGATACTCATCGACCAGCACGAACTGGAACTTCTCGACGTACTTCTGGCGGATATCCTCGTGGTTCTGGAAGAGCACGTAGGTATATACCAGCAGGTCGTCGAAATCCATAGCGTTGGCCTGACGGCATCGCTCCGCGTACCTTATATATATATTAGTAATCTGAGGGCGCTTGCCGTGAGTGTCGTCCTTGGCCCACGCCGTCTGTCCGTAATGCCCGGCCAGTATCAGGTGGTTCTTGGCCATCGAGATGCGGTCGGCCACCGAGGCGGGCTTGTATACCTTGTCGTCAAGTCCCATTTCCTTGATGATTGCCTTCACCAGCGAACGGGCGTCGGTCTGGTCGTAGATGGTGAAATTGCTGTTGAACCCTATCTTGTCAGCCTCGGCCCTGAGTATACGGGCAAAGACGGAGTGGAACGTACCCATCTGCAGGTAGCGTGCCCTCTCCTCGCCCACCAGTCGGCCTATGCGCTCCTTCATCTCGCGCGCCGCCTTGTTGGTAAACGTCAACGCGAGAATCTGCCAAGGCTTCATGCCCTGTTCCAGCAGGTAGGCAATCTTATAAGTCAGCACGCGCGTCTTCCCCGAACCTGCACCGGCTATCACCAGCGACGGCCCGTCGCAGAAGACCACCGCCTCGCGCTGGCTCTCGTTCAGCTCCGACAATAGTGATTCGACTTTCTCAGTCATATTTCTTAATGTCGAGTATCTGGTAGTTGTCGTTCATCACTTCCATAATCTCATCCTCGGTCGACAGGTTGAAGTCGCCTGCAATGGTGTTCTTCAGCGAGGCGGCAGCCAGCGAGTAGTCGAGTATGCGCTGGTTGTCGTCGGGGAACAGGCGGAGCGCATGGAGGAAGCCGCCGTCAAAGGCATCGCCAACGCCCATTGGGTCAACCACGTTCGGGATATCAACAATCTTGGCATTATACATCTTTCCGTCGGCCCAGAGCAGCGCCGTCAGCGTGTGATGGCTCGAACTGATCTGATTACGCATACCAATCATAATTTTGCGGCAGCGCGGGCACAGCTCACGAATCTCTTCATACCACTGGCGATACGCGTCGAGCGGCATCTGGTAGTCGGTCGTGACAGCCTCGAACGGAATCTTTGGATGTCCCGTAATAAACTCATACTCAATGACGTCGCCAAACATCACGTCGGCGTGGGCCATCATGCGCTTCAGTGTCTCACGGGGCTGGGCACCTTCGTAGCGCCACAGGTTCTTGCGGTAGTTCAAGTCTATCGAAATCATCAGCCCCATCTCCTCAGCTATACTGATGGCCTCAAACGTTGCATCGGCAGCCGGCTGTGTGATGGCGGCGGTGATGCCCGACACGTGCAGTACGTCAGCACCAGCCAACGCCTTGCGCCAGTCTATCATGCCAGGTTCCAAGTAGAAATAGGACGAGTTAGCGCGGTCATAAGCCACACTTGCATTACGGATGCTGGCAGCCTCCTCGAAGTAGTAGACGCCCACACGGTCGCCACCATAAAGTATATGATGAGTGCCGACGCCTAACTCCCTGAGTTTCATGGCACCAGCACGTCCCATCTGCGATGCCGGCAGACGGGTGACGTATTCCACATCTTCACCCTGCATGGCCAGCGACACAGCCACATTGGCCTCGCTGCCACCATAGTTGCCACAGAACATCCGTCCCTGCGACAGCCGACGCTTATCTTCCTTCGAAAAACGGAGCATCAATTCTCCGAACGTTACGATTTTCTTTGCCATTTTCTATCTCTTCGTCTTGTGTTTGTATTGGATTGCAAAGGTACTACTTTTTTTTCTTATTCTATCCAAAACACATGTAAAAAAGTATAAAACCCTGCCGAGTCCCACCTTATATATTAAAGAAAGTGAAAAAACGACAAAAGACACAAAACCGCCCCTACTTTTTGCCCGCCGTACCATAATTATTGCTATCTTTGCTCGATAAACGAAGCAATTACTTTTATTATTAACAATATTTACTAACAAAAACAAAACATTTATGAGAAAAACAAAACTTTTATTGGTAGCCTTTTTGGCTATGTTAGGGTCGAGTGTTTCTGCCGTTGAGTATGAAATCGACGAGAGACTGACTAGTATCGAAGATTTAGAAGGCAAATTATTTGCTATTTTAAATGAAGATGAAGAAAAGGCATTCTGTTTCGGTCTTGAGGGTAAGGCAGACCAAGACATGCAATATGTGTCCTTCAGTGATGCATTTACATCTTCCAAGGCTTGCTATTTGAAATTGGAACATGCTCAAGGAGAAGGCGTTACAGATTATTATTATCTTCGTACTTACTCTCTGGCTGGTGCCCATTATAACGTTTGGGGGTGGGGAGGATATTTTAATTCGCAACCTGCCAATGGCGGAGTATGTTTTACGCTCGGATTGAACAATCAGAATGGGCAGGACATCTTGAACGGAGCAGTTTGGAATCTTGAAGTACGTGCTGGCAAGATTGCTCTTAAAAACGTTGGTACTAATCTGTATCTTAAAGATGGTGCTCCTGCCAAATATGAAGAACCCACATATTTCACCTTCTGTACACTGAAAGAGACTGAGGCATCAATAGTCGCTCGTTATAAGGAGAGATACAATGAAATAAAGCCATTGATTGTAGCTCTTGATGATGACAACACTATCTTTGAAGGTTCTTCTACTGTAGACACTAGCGAAGCTGATGCTGCTCTCGAAGCTGCAACTTCTGTTGAAGGAGTAGACGCCGCCATATCTAAACTATATGACGCTGCTACTGCTTTCGTAACATCTGTTACCGTCAATGAGGGTAAGTACTTCGACTTGTCGAATATCTGGATTGTCAATCCTACTGTTCGTAAGAACATTGATGGTTGGACAGCCGCTGAGATCCCTGGTGGCCAAAGGACAGGTAACAGCTGGGGTGTATGTAACTATGACGAGTGTGAGTTCTATCAGCAGAACTTTGATTTCTATCAGACTCTCACATTGCCGAAGGGCACATACGAGTTCGGCGTAACAGGTTTCCATCGTTCAGGTAATCACTCGTCCTATTTCTATGCAGGTGATGACAAGGTGCTAATTCCTGGTGTTGCCGCCTCTGAAGTTAATTCAATGGCTGAGGCCCAGACATACTTCAATAATGGAAATGGTAAACTAGCCCTGAAGTTCGCTCTTGAGGAAGAAAGCAATACAATGAAGATTGGTATTATAAACACTGATACTGAGACAGACAGATGGACTATCTTCCGCGACTTCACACTTCATTATTATGGTTCAACCATTGACTATTCCGTATATGCTAACAGATGGAGTGAACTCGTTACCGCTGCTGGTACTGCAAAGACAGAACATCCTAACGTTACTGGATCAGAGTTAACAAATCTGGAAACCGCTCTTGCTGACGAACCTGATGGTAGTTCAAAGGCAAACTACATTGCTAAGATAGAGGCTCTTGAAGCTGCTCTTAACGCTTTCAATACTGGTGCTATAGACTACGATGCATACGCTGCCTACAAAGCAGAGACAGAGGCTCTCTTCGGATCTGACTTGGGCGTTTCTGCTCCTTCTACAGCTGCTGAGGCTGCTACCGCCATACAGAATCTGAACATTGCTCAGTATAATAAGGTTGCAAACGACTACCCTTATTCTCTCTCAGGTCTGATTGGTGACTTTGGCTCTTGGGAAGGTACTGCTACAGTTAATGGTGCAGAAGCTGCACCCAACCATCTCGATTCTGAGCACTGGAGTGGCACAAAACATGCCTACTATGAGCAAGCTAGTAACGGCTGGGGTAGCAATTCCTGGACTATTCAGTACCAGAAGACTTGCACGCTGCCCGCTGGTAGCTATGTTATCAAGGTTGCTGCACGTGCATCTGGAGATGTAGTTGGCGAAATCCGCACTACTGCTACTTCACAGACTGTTGCCCTGCCTCATGTTGGTGCAGGATCAAAGGGTATCAATAAGGCTGGCGATGCCAGCTGGACTGAAGGCGAATTCGCAAATAATGGTAATGGCTTCGGCTGGCAGTGGCGTTTCCTGCCCTTCGAACTTACAGAGAAGACAGAAGTAACTATGACTTTCTATGCTGAAACCAGCAAGCAGTACAACTGGATGTCTATTACGGACGGTGAACTTCTTTCGGCCGAAGACGTGTCTGAGGATGTTGCCTTTGACGAGAGTACTGAAAACACTATTGAGGATGTCGACGTCGCTAACGTGACCATCACCCGTGCTATAAAGGAAGGTTACAACACAATAGTCCTCCCCTTCGATGCTACTGCTAATCAGGTTGCTGCTACTTTCGGCGAAGGTACTGAAGTCTATGCATTCAGCGAGAATAGCGAGGATGCCACCGAGGTTACCGTAAACTTTAATAAGGGCGACGGCTCTATCACAGCTAATACACCCGTTCTGGTTAAGGCTCCGTCGGCTATCAGCATTCTCCAGTTTACTGGCGTGCAGATTAAGGCTGCCGAGGCTAAGGTTGCCGGAAAGAACTTCGACTTCGTAGGGACATTTGCTCCCATCTCAGCCATCGCTGAAGGCGACTACTTCATCGGTAATGGAGCTGTTTATCGCAGCGAGGGCTCTACCAGCCTGAATGCCTTCCGTGCTTATATCCAGGCAAAGTCTGCTGGTGCTCGTATCGTGAAGTTCTTCATCGACGGTGTTGAGACAACAGGTGTCGAGGGTGTCGTGACTGCAAAGACATCAAATAGCAAGATATACAACCTCGCCGGCCAGGAGGTAAAGAACGCCCAGAAGGGTCTCTACATCGTAAATGGCAAGAAGGTCGTGATTAAATAAATAAGTACACTATAAACGTAACAACGATTAATATGAAGAAGACAATTTATATGGCTCCTGCCATTGAAGTAAGCACACTCGTCGAAGAGGCTTCCATACTTCAAAGTTCAATTACTGAAATTGGCGGTGACTCTGGCATCGGTATGGGTGATGGCGAAACACCTGCAACAGGTGATTCACGTTTCTTCCTCTTCGCAGACGAGGATTAATCTGACACGATGATGGCTCTCTTTAAGCCATCAACAATAACGCAGGTGCGCTGTTCAACACGACAGCGCACCTGTTTCTTTGTCGTAATTTGGTCGGAGTAAACTATCCCTTTTGGTCGGAGCAAACTCGGAGTTTACCCAAAAGGCGCTACTTCATCAGTTGGTCGATTTCATCGAACTGACGGCCCATGTTCAGGTTCAAGTAGATGCGGTAGAGGGCAGGGCCCCACTTCTGCTTCTGGTCGGGGGCCAGCTGGCGGTAACGCTCCATATAGGGGCGAGCCTTCTGGTAAGTCAGCTTCAGCTGCTTCTTTTCACGGAGCGGGTGCAACTTAAGTGCTTTATTCAAGTAGGCGGTACCGGCATTGTAGTAAGGGTCGGGCATGGAGTCGTCGCGGGCGATGAGCGTGTCGCTCAGGGCGATACTCTCGTCGTAACGTCCCATGTTGAAAAGGACGGTCGACTTGGCGTACAGATAGAGCATGCTGCTGTCGTTGACCTCAAGGGCGCGGTTGACGACATTCAGGGCTTCGGCGTTGTCGCCCCGTGCCGTGTAGTAGTCCATCAGGCGCGGAAAAAAATAGCTGTTAGTGGGATAACGGCGGAAGCCCTCGCGCAGGGTTTCCATATATAGCGAGTCGTCGTTCAGCTGTCGGCGTGCCTCGCTCATGTATTGCAGGGTGTATTCGGCTCTGGCGGTGTCGCGCAGGGCTAAGTGGCGATAGCGTAGGGTAAGCACAGGGTCGTTCATACGATAGCCGCAGTAGGTGGCCCAATAAGCTGCCTCTGGCATCCGCTCATCGAGGCTGTCGAGATGATAACCCGTGAACAAGGGCTGGCGGGCGCAATCCATATAGGCCTCCATGAAGTCGTAAGCCTTCTTGAAGTCTGACTTACGAACGAAGTAGGTAGAAGCTACGAAGAGGTTGGGGCGGAACTTCATGAGCTGCTCAGCATTTTCCTTGCGGTACTCAGGGTCTACCCTACCCTTGCGGTCGGGACGCATGTCGAGCGAGTCGAGGGCTTCGGCCACGTTGAACAGCCGGCGCGTCAGTTCAAAGAACTGCGCCGTGTCCTGCCGCTGCTTCATATAGAGCTTCTCGTTGACGGCCTGATACTGCATGAGTACCGACTCATACCAAACGGCATAGATACGCTTGTCCTGCCGATTGGCCGAGTCCTTCAGCAGCTTGGTCATCAGCTGCTCAGCCTGCTCTACGCCCCGCTTGCTCTTCAAGATAGTCCGTGCCTGACTGAGCTCCTTCTTTTGAGCCAAAGCCAGGCACGGAATTATCATCAGTAAGAGAAGCGTCAGAAACTTCTCACTTTTCACTTCTCACTTATTAATTTCCGCCCACCAGACTCTCCAGTTCGCTGGCCTTCTCGTTGTCGCCCAACGAGTAGTACATCTGGTAGAGCGCATAAGCCCAGTTCACAGTCTTGCGGTCGGGATCGAGTTCGCGAACCTTCTCCAGATAGACCTTGGCGTCGTTCAGAATAGCCTTGATCTTGTTGGCATTCTCGACAGTCAGCTTACCTGTCTTCTTGTCGGCCAGCTTATCCTTCAGGTCGATGGCCTTCGAGTTCAGCGTCACACCGGCCTGATAGGCGGCTGCGATGTAGGTGGGGTCAATCTCGAATGCTTTCTTGTAGCACTCAACAGCCTCGTCGAACTTGCCCGTAAGGCGCAGGGCCTCGCCCTTGTAGGTATAACCGAACTTGTCGCCAGGATTCTTGGCAATCTCACCATCAGCCCACTGTAGCAGTTCGTCAGTCTTACTAGAGTTCAGATAGTAGTCGCCAATCCATGCAGAGTAGCGGTTGTCCTCGGGGAACTTCTGGCTGGCATCCTTCAGCATGTCAATATACTCAAGGGTATCCTGCGGGGTCTTCATGGTCTCACGCTTCGAGAAAACCAGAATCTCGGTGGCGTCCTTAGCCTTCTCAGGATTCTCGGCGGCTATCTTGGCATACTTGATGACATTGGGATAGTCCTTGCCCTGATAGGCTGACAGACTGGCAAAGTAGGCCACCTCGTTCTTGTACTGGTCCTGCGACATGTCCATACCCGTAAAGAGCGGAGATTCGCCGCTGTCGACGTAGAGTGCGAAAGCCTTGAAGGCACCGGCGTAGTCCTTCTCATTGTAGAGATACTGACCGGCATTGATGCACTGCAGACGGCCCGACTGGTAAATCTTCTGGTTGTCAGCACGATACTTGGGCTTTACCTTGCCCTTGTCGTTGGGCTGGTTGTCAAACTCGTCGCACTTCAGGGCAGCCTCGAGGGCGGCAACGACGGCATTGTGCATAGCAGCCTCGTCGACAGGGTTGTTGGTCTGCTTCAGCTGGTTCTCCAGCTTCACGCCCTGAATGTCAGAGAACTTCTTGTATTGAGCGGCACTCAGAAGGTTCCACGCAGCAGCTTTATCCTCGGCCGTGCCTTCGTTCAGAGCAGGCTGGACGGCCTTGATAGCCTCTTCCACATCGCCCTTGTCAAGGAGTTTCTTAGCGTTCTTCACCACGTCAGACTGTGCGAAGACTGATGTTGTAGCGACAGCCATCATGGCCATCATCATGATTTTTTTCATAATCTTATTCTTTTTGGGTTAAACATTATTCCTCTGTTGAGAACTCCACCAGCGGGGTATCGTTCTCTGGGGTTTCTTCATTAATAACTTCGGCTTCCTCAACGTCCTCTTCCTGATTCGACATCACCTTGCAGACAGAGGCGATGGTGTCGTTCTTCTTTGAAAGATTGATGAGGCGTACGCCCTGAGTAGCACGACCCATGACGCGGACGTCGGCCACCTTCAGGCGGATGAGAATGCCGCTCTTGTTGATAATCATCAGGTCGTTCTCGTCGGTCACCACCTTGATGGCCACCAGACGTCCGGTCTTCTCGGTGATGGCGAGCGTCTTCACACCCTTAGCACCACGGGCGGTCTTGCGGTAGTCCTCTACCTCTGAGCGCTTGCCGTAGCCGTTCTCCGAAACCACCATGATGGTCTCCGTCTGCGGGTCGTTCACGCAGACCATGCCCACCACTTCGTCGTCGCCACCGTCGAGGCGCATGCCGATGACACCTGTCGAGACACGGCCCATCGAGCGGATGTCGTTCTCGTCGAAGCGTACGGCACGACCGTTGCGATTAGCCAGCAGCAGCTCGTTGCGACCGTTGGTCAGGCGAACGCCTACCACCTCGTCACCTTCATTGATGTTGATGGCGCGCACACCGGCGGCACGCACGTTCTTATAAGCATCAAGGCACGTCTTCTTGATGATGCCCTGCTTGGTGGCGAACACGACATAGTGCGACTTCAGGAACTCCTCGTCGTTGAAGTTCTTGATGCGCAGCACGGCGTTGATGGCATCGTCGGGCTCGATGTTCAGCATATTCTGAATGGCGCGGCCCTTCGAGTTCTTGTCGCCCTCGGGAATCTCGTAGCACTTCTGCCAGTAGCAGCGGCCCTTCTTGGTGAAGAAGAGCAGCGTGTTGTGCATCGTGGCGGGATAGATATACTCCGTGAAGTCGTTGTCGCGATGGCGTGCACCCTTGCTGCCCATGCCGCCACGGCCCTGGGCGTGGAACTCGTCGAGGTTGGTGCGCTTGATATAGCCCATGTGCGAGATGGTGATGACCACCGGGTCGTCGGGATAGAAGTCCTCAGCGTTGAACTCATGGTCGAACGGGATAATCTCCGTGCGGCGCTCGTCGCCGTACTTCTCCTTCACCTCGAGCAGGTCGTCCTTCATCACCTGCTTGCAGCGCTCGGGATTATCGAGGATTTCCTGCAGGTCGGCAATCAGCTTCATCAGGTCGTCATACTCCTGGTGCAGCTGCTCAACGCGCAGGCCGGTCAGCTGGGCCAGTCGCATGTCGACGATGGCCTTCGACTGCAGCTCGTCCAGCTCGAAGCGGGCTTCGAGGTTGCGCTGGGCGTCGGTCGGCGTCTTCGAATTGCGTATGATGTGTACCACCTCGTCGATGTTGTTGACGGCGATGATCAAGCCCTCCAGAATGTGGGCACGCTCCTGAGCCTTGCGCAGGTCGAACTTCGTGCGGCGGATGGTCACGTCGTGGCGATGCTCAACGAAGTACTTCACGCACTCCTTCAGCGTCAGCAGACGTGGGCGGCCCTTCACCAGCGCAATGTTATTAACTGAGAATGAGCTCTGTAGGGCTGTCATCTTAAAGAGCTTGTTCAGCAGCACGTTGGCATTGGCGTCGCGCTTGCAGTCGACGACGATGCGCATGCCCTGACGGCCCGACTC
>CAMHHO010000077.1:0-15892 GCA_946184965.1 uncultured Prevotellaceae bacterium
CGTCGAGGTTCTCGTAAGTCTTAGAGGCGTAGATCATACGGCCGTTCTCGAGGTGCGGACCTTCCAGGTCGACGCTCTCAGAGTTTGGCTCGATGATGTTGGCAGCCACGTCGCCCGTGATGTCGAGAATCTGCTTGTAGTTCTCGATGGCATCGCCCAGGTCAACGGGAGCGTAGTCATATTCTTTCGCATCAGCGAAACCCTTTTCTTTCAGCTCAACGATACGAGCCATCAGGGGGTGGTTGAGATAGAACCCTATCTCGGGGTGGTCACTATAATAGTTTGCCATAATTATTTCTTTTTTTCTTTTTTTATTGTGTTCCAAGTATAAGCGCCAATCATTGTGCCCCAGACAACGCTAATGACATAAATGATGGCAGGATCAAGGGCTCCTTTAGGCAGCTTATCTAAAAGATACATAGGAAGCACCAAGACGAGAGCGACAATAAACCAAAAGAATACTTTTTTCATTTACTTACTATTCTGCTTGTAATACTTGATCAGCTTGGGAACGACCTCCTCAACAGTACCAACAATCACATAGTCGGCAATCTTGTTGATGGGCGCATCAGGATCACTGTTAATGCTGATGATGATACCTGAGTCCTGCATACCAGCGATGTGCTGGATTTGTCCAGAGATACCGCAGGCAATATACACTTTGGGGTGAACGGTAACACCAGTCTGACCAATCTGACGGTCGTGGTCCAGCCAACCGGCATCGACGGCGGCACGGCTTCCACCAACCTCACCATGAAGCACCTTTGCCAACTGGAACAGCATGTCGAAGTTCTCCTTCGAGCCCATACCGTAACCACCGGCTACCACGATGGGCGCACCCTTCAGGTTGTGCTTGGCAGCCTCCACGTGGTGGTCGAGCACCTTGACGACAAAAGCTTCAGGGCTCACATACTTGCTGACTTCAGGGTAAACAACCTCTTTCTTGCACTCACCCTCGTAGATAGCCTTCTGCATCACGCCAGAGCGGACGGTAGCCATCTGGGGACGGTGGTCGGGATTCACAATAGTAGCTACGATGTTACCACCGAAGGCGGGACGAATCTGATAGAGCAGCTGCTCATAGTGCTTGCCGCTCTTGGCGTCGTCGTACGGACCAATCTCTAATTCGGTGCAGTCAGCGGTCAGACCAGAGGTCAGCGACGATGACACACGGGGACCGAGGTCGCGACCAATCACGGTCGCACCCATCAGGCAAATCTGCGGCTGCTCCTCCTTGAAGAGGTTCACGAGAATATCGGTGTGGGGAGCCGAGGTGTAGGGGAACAGCTCGGGAGCGTCGAACACAAATAGCTTGTCGACACCGTAAGGCAGAATCTGGTCCTCCACCTTGTCTTTGATGCCTGTACCAGCCACCACTGCGTGGAGCTCCACACCCAGCGTATTGGCGAGCTTGCGACCCTTGGTCAGCAGCTCCTGAGATACTTCCTGTACTTGAGTACCTTCTATTTCGCAATATACAAATACGTTGTTCATATCTCTTTATCCAATGATTTTCTCGTCCAACAATTCCTTAATCATTCCCTCGACATCAGCATCCGAAGCTGTCAGAGTCTTCGACTCCTTAGCCTGGAACACAATGTTCTTGATGGCCTTCACCTTGGTGGGCGAACCACTCAGACCACACTGCTGTACATCGCCATCCACATCAGCCACGCTCCACTGATTCAGCGTCAGGTAGGGGCGCTCCTCATAGAGGTTATCGTAAGCCGTACCCTCAGCAGGACGCTCCATCGGACAGGTAGCGCGCTTGTACTTCATCACCAGCTTAGCGTTCTGAGGACGACAGGGGGCAGCACTTCCATTCACGGTAATCACCACAGGCAGCGGAGCCTCTACAGTCTCCACACCACCGTCGATCACACGCTTGATGGTAGCCTTGCCATCCTTTACACTGAGAACCTCCTCTGCGTAAGTCACCTGGTTGAGGCCCAGCTTCTGAGCCACCTGAGGACCTACCTGAGCGGTATCACCATCGATAGCCTGACGACCACCGATAACGATGTCTACATCGCCAATCTTCTTGATGGCAGTAGCCAGAGCATAAGATGTAGCGAGGGTATCAGCACCAGCGAAGAGACGGTCGGTAAGCAACCAACCTGTATCAGCGCCACGATAAAGTCCCTGACGGATAATCTCACCTGCACGTGGAGGACCCATCGTGAGGATTCCTACTGTAGAGCCTGGGTTCTGCTCCTTCAGGCGAAGGGCCTGTTCCAGGGCGTTCAAATCTTCGGGGTTGAAGATGGCGGGTAGGGCAGCACGGTTTACCGTTCCTTCAGCGGTCATGGCGTCCTTACCCACGTTACGGGTGTCTGGCACCTGTTTGGCCAGCACAACAATTTTTAATGCCATAAATATAATAATAATGTGTAACTTTCACAAAAGCGGGTGCAAAGGTACTACTTTTTGCGCACACAGCCAAACAAAATGCACAAAAACGACCGAAACGTGCACATTTCGGCCATTTTGTGCAATACCATAGGATAAGGAAAAGTCTTATCCTGCGGTGTTGAAGTATTCCTCCAGCTCCTTGGTGGCGCTGCCGTCGTGGTTGGGCAGGTCCTTGATGATGCGGCCTTTCTCCAGGAGCAGAATGCGTGTGGAGATTTCGGAGACGAAGCTCAGGTTGTGGCTCGAGATGATGACCGTCGTGCCGAGTTGCTCGTTCATCTGGCGAATGAGCTTGGCCACGGTAATCTGCGACGACGGGTCGAGGTAGTTGAACGGCTCGTCGAGGATGAGCACCTTGGGGTTGATGACCATCGCGCCGATGATGCCCGTCTTCTGGCGGTTGCCTTCCGAGAACTGGCGCAGGTACTTCTTCGTGCCGAGAATCTCGTCGTGCATCAGCGGCTGGTACTGTTCCAGACGGTTGTTGAGCGTGTCCTTGTCGATGCCGTAGGCACGGGCAATGAAGGCGAAGTACTCCTCGGGTGTGTAGAAGTCGATGAGGAAGCGCCCGTCGATGAACGAGCCGGTAAACGACTTCCACGTCACGTCTTGGTCGACACGCTGGCCGTCGGTTTCCACCCAGCCGTCGGTGGCCTCGATAAGGTCGAGCATCAGTCGCATCAGCGTGGTCTTGCCGGCGCCGTTGTTGCCCACAAGACCCACCAGTTCGCCCGGGCCGATGGTCAGCTCGGGGATGTCAAGCACGGTGTTCTTGCCGTACTGCTTGACGAGGTTTTGTATCTTGATTTCCATATTCTTGTTATTGTCTGTAACGTTCGAAGCACGTGTAGCGGCGGCGCTCGTAGGCGCGTGACAGCCAGCCGATGATGACGGGATAGAGAGCGAAGCCGACGATGCCCGTCAAGGCAAGCACGATGGCGCAGGTCTCAGGCGACAGCAGCCACGTGAAGAGGCAGTAGAGGGCAATGGGGATGATGACCACAAAGCCGTAGAGGTTGACTGAGAGCGAGGCTCCCTGATAGTTGAAGAAGGCCGACTGGAATAGCTCGATGCGCGACGAGATGAGGGCCGTGGGCATCAGCGACAGGTTGGCAAAGCCAGCCGTGAACAGCCACGTGGCCAACAGCAGCCAAGGCGACAGCTCGGCCATCCAGATGAGCGGTGCCACCATCAGCGTGGGGATGATGTTGAGCAGGGCGTAGAAGCGGAACTTGTTGCCCAGGATTTCGCGGATGCTGACGGGCTTCGTCCACAGGCCGTCGAAGTAGTTGCCCTCGATGCCGAACACCCACTGGCCCAGCATCATCGACGGCGAGAAGATGGCGAACATCAGCATCATGTAGAAGAAGACGTTCAGCCCGTTGACCTGCTGGGTATAGCTGTTGAACACGAACACCAGCGGCAGGATGAGCGTCGCCACGCGCAGCCGCTTGGAGCGCAGCACGCTGATGTACTCCATCGAGAAGAGCGACGAGGCGCCGAGGAACAGGCGGTCGGCCCGCGCCTTCGACTCGTCATAGCGGCGCAGCTCGCAGAGGTAGTTGTAGAACACGGCGACGGCTCCGGCACAGAGCAGCAGGAAAACAGCCACGTGGATGCCCCACGGCATGAAGATGGAGGTCAGCGAGTACATGAAGGCAATAATCTGCCAGATGAGCATCGCCACCAGCACCGGCCACTTATTGGTCCAGCCCTTGGCCCTGCAGAAGGCCGTGATGGCCACGCCGCCCACGAACGATACGCCCAGCAGCAGCAGGAACGCGGGAATCATGAGTTGCCAGGGCAGGAACAGCACGCAGAACGGCAGCAGTAGTACGGGCAAGGCCCAGTTCCAGAACGAGAACAGGTTGGTCGTGAGCAGGAACCGGTTCCACGCCCGCTCGGGTATGGGCTTGCTCTTCAGGTAGTGGTCCATCACCGTCTCGTCGTGCTTCATCAGCAGCTTGTTGATGAAGTCGGGTATGATGAGTCCTGCGGCAATGAAGGGAATAGCCACCTCCATGCCTTCAGCCGCCCCCGTCTCCTCGTAGATGACGTAGGTGACGGTGCAGCTGACAATCATGAACAGCGTAAAGAAGTACGCTTCGCCCAGAAAGCGGCCCCACTTGAAGTCGCGCCGTTTCTGGTCGGCCCAAAGTTTCAGATGTAGTTTCAGCATCGTCGTTTACCAGGCGGGGTTGCCGCGTTTTAGGGTGATGGTGCCTTTGGTTTCATTGCCGCCGTTCTGGCGCAGGTAGTAGGTGCCGGTCAGCTCGTCTTGTTTGGTCAGGCGGAACTGGCAGTAGATGGCGGGATTCCTTCCCTCCTCCATGTCGCCGTTCTCCGAGATTATGAGTGTGCCGTCCCATGTGTAGACAAAGGCGTCGTACTCCGTGCTGCCGTAGATGGCGCAGTCCTCTATCTGCGGACCGTTGGCATCGTCAGCAACGATGTTGAACGTCAGCATGGGCTTGTCGTTGTCCTTACACATCCACGAGCCCTCAATCTTCTTCATTAGCTCCTTCTCCGTATAGGCGATGGCTTCCGAGAACTGTGAACCGTTCCACTCGAAGAAGTGCCAGAGCGCGTCCTCTCTCTCTTCGTTGGCCTCGCCGATGGTCAGGTCTGTGCCTTTCCTGGGCAGGCGGTACATCAGCTTCAGGTCGTCAGCTGAGGCGCGGAACTTGCTGACGGCGTTCTCCTCGGGTGTCATCGTCTCGGTCTTCGGGTCGTAGTCGTAGATGCAGAGAGCCTGCTTCTCGGGCAGGGAGCGGTTGTCAGGATTCGTCGACACGAGATTGATGATGAAGAGCCGGTGGCCGTTCTTCCGTTTCCAGACGGCAGCCTCCATACAGTCCTCATCGGTATCGCCGGCGCTGACGCTCACGTAGCCGTTGCCACGGTCGCACGCCATACCGCCGCCAGTATCCTCGTTGACATACTCGGTGAACTTCGGGTCCTTGGCCGACTCTAACAGGGTTGTCGTCACGTCTGTCGGCCACGCCTTGTTGAAGGCGCTCACCAGCGTGACGATGTCGGGCTTGTCGCTGCCGCCCTTCACGCTGACGGCGCCACCCTTGGCCCATTGCTGGGCTATCTGCTCAGGGGTCAGCAGCTTGCCGGCGTCGGCCTGTGTGGCGCCGGCTTGTTCTGTACTCTGCTGCGCAGCGTCTCCGTCGGCCGTTGCCTGCGTCTTCTTGCAGCCTGTCAGCGCCAGTGCTGCCAACAGGTATAAAGCAATCTTTTTCATACGTCTGTTATTTTGATTTCCTGAATTCAAACTTCCGCCACTGCGGTTCCAGCTTCACTTTGCCGGCCTTGTTGGCGTTAATGATGTGTATGCTCTCGTCTTCGGCACCGTAGCCCTTGATCTTCGGCGTGTAGCCTATCACGTTGCCTTCATCGTCTTCCTCGGGGGCATCGGTGACGAAGTAGCCTATGCTGCCATTCTGGAAGACGGCGTAGTAAGTGTTGTGCAAGAAGTCTCTCGTCATGGCCACCACGTCCTTCTCCGTCCAGGGCGCATCCTGCTCAGGCGCCACGTGGAAGATTCCCTCCAGACTGTGCATCTCGTCGTTGACGCCCAGCGTCAGCATCTTGCCCTTGAACTCGCCGAAGGCTATCCAGTTGTTGTCCTCCTTCTTCATGCAGAGGACGGGGTAGCCGCTGTTGTCGAAGTCGACGATGTCCATCTCAGTAAAGCCCTTCTCGCTGGCCTTGTTCCACTCGTCCTCGTCGAAGTACTGGAACTCGAAGTCGCCAATCGTCATTTTCCCGAAGTGGTGCTCCATGCCGTCCCAGCTGTACACCCGGTCGACGTAGGCCTCGTCGGGGAAGAGGTAGTATTCGTGGATGACGAAGTCGGTGCCCTTCCTGGGCAGACTCCAGCCGATTTCCAGATTCTTGAAGGGCTTCTTGTACTTGTCGATGGGGCTCTGTTCGGCCTTCATGGTCTGCGTCTGCGGGTCGTAGTCGTACCAGCAGAGCAGATGCTGCACGGGGTCGTGCTGCTCGTAGAGGCTGACGGCAAAGATGCGGTGGCCGTTCGAGCGGCGCCACACGCAGCACGACATCTGGTCGACGTCGGTCAGCGCCGAGTATTCGGCATAGCCGTTGCCCGGGTCGATGATGATGGTCATCTCGTCCTCCTCGTCGCTCTCCAGTATCAGGGTAGAACCGTTGCGCTTGGTACCCTTGGCGGGGTGGTCGTTCTGGTCGAGCACCTCGCCCACCACCCACGTGGGCAGTGTCTGGTGGAAGGCCTTGAGCAGCGTCACGACATTGGGCGACGCACCGCCGCCCGCCACCTTGATGGCCGTTTTGCGCCAGCGGGCGTCGACCTCAGAGTTCGAGAGCGGCTCGGCGGCGCTGGCGGCTGTCAAGGTGAGCGCGCAGACAAGGGTGAGCACAGTCCTTATGGTCTTCATCTGCAATCTCCTACTTTAGTCCGGCCCACTTGCCGCGGATGCGCTTGCAGCCGGTATAGAGCGACGGACAGTTGAACACCTTATACAATTGGCTTTCGGGTTCGAGGATAATCTCAACCGAGCGCTGCTCCGTGTCCCAGCCCTTGCCCATCACGTAGAGGTACATCACCGTGCCCTCGCCCGAGAACTGCAGCTCCTGGTGCTTGTTCACGCTGGCCTTCATCTCGACGGTGTAGGGCAGTGAGGGCGCATAGCCGTTCTGCGGCGTGGCTCCCTTCAGCACGGCGGCGGGCAGGTAGCGCTGGCCGTAGCTGTCGTCGGCCTTGGCCTGCAGCTTGTCCTTCAGGCGTGGCAGCACGGAGCTGACGTTCGTCGGATAGTTGATGAGGCGGATGCAGCGCTCACCCTCCTGCGGGTTGCGGCCGTACATCTCCATCGCCATCACCATCAGGGCGGCTGTGCCGTGGGGCGTCTTGCCGAGGAACTCCTTGTACAGGGCCTCGAACTCCTTGTAGTCCGACGGCACGTTTGTGAACGTCACCGTTCCCGTAGCCGCACGGTTATACTTGTCGGCGGTCAGCGTGCCTTTCTGCGTGTAGGTGTGGCTACCGTGTTTCCACGTACTCGCTTGGCCGAAAGCCTGCTGGCAGCCTAAGGCCATCAGCAGGACTGTCATGATTTGTCTGATGTGCATTTCTCTCGTGTTGATTATACCGGTTCAATGGGCTGAGCCTGTACCCCGGGGCGGCGCTTGGCGGCCAGCTCCTTCAACTTGTCCTTGCCCTTGAAGGCGAATACCCAGATGAGGAATCCGGCCAGTGCCAGCAGACCGATGCCCAGCAGCGGACGGTAGAAGAGCCAGGCCAGTGCAATAACGATGAGCGACCAGACGACGCCCACCACCGTGCAGACCACACCGACGCCCCAGCCGAAGATATTGGCAATGAACGGAACAACCTTGAGCAGAGTCTCCAAGAAACCGAAGATGCCCTTCAGGCCGGCGATGACGAGCATGATGCCGATGATGCGGAGAATCCAGAGCCACGTGTTGTTGGCGGCGTGCTCCGACTCGAAGATCTCAGCCGAGTCCTGAACGCCCATGACCAGCGTCTGGAACGTCTTGCCGTTCTTGGCCTTGAACTTCGTGAAGGTGTCGCCCTTCACCTTGGCGATGATGGTCACCTTGGCAGGCACAATCTTCTCGAACGTCACGCGGACGTCGCCCACCTGCGGAGAGGCCGGCGTGCGGCCGATGTAGAGCACGTTGCCCTGCTGGTGAACATAGTCCAGGTCAACCTTGTTGTCCTGGGGAATGCTGTCGCCGATGACCGTCTTCACCGAGTCGGGCACGGCATTAACGTCTGCGTTAGGGTTAACGTTAGGGTTAGCGTTAGGGTTAGCGTTAGAGTTCACGGCCTTGCCGTTGAAGCGCAGATCCACGTCGCGACTGGCCTTGTCAAACTGTGACAGCAGGTCCTGGTTGATGTTGAGCACCACGGCCTCGCGGCTCGACATCGAGTGGAACAGCGACTCGGGCAGCTTGTAGGCGCCGAACTTTACGTTCTCGGCCCACTGCTCGCCGTTCTCCACCTGTGCCAGTGTGAAGTTGCGTGTCTGATAGGCGGGGTCCTTGAACTGAGTGCTGTTAACTGGCGCGTAGGTCCACTCCGTGCTGTAAGTATAAGTGGTGGTGGTCACCTCCTTGCCGCCCAGCTTGTCCTCGCTCTGGCTCTGGGCGTGCTCTACCCACTGGTAGTACTCCACGCGGCGCCGCAGGCCGATGGCCGTCTCGCTGAGGCCGAACTTGTCATCGGTCAGTACGTCCTCGGTCGTGGCCAGTGCCGATGCGCACACCAGTTCACCCTCCATGGCCGGGTCGAGCTTGTTGGGGTTCTCCATGTCGATGCATACCCTCTCGGCGTCGTTCAGCATCTTGTCGGTCTTCACGGCGCGTCCTTCGTTCCACCACAGCAGGGCTGTAGCCAGGCAGAACATGATGAAGCCCGAGCCGATACTCTTGAACGAGTTTCCCACCCGAGTTCCGTAACCTGTTGTTGTTGTTTCTGTGTAAGCCATAATACTAATTTGTTTGTTGTTATTAATAATGTTTATGATTCGGTTGATGCAAATACGCCGCAAAGATAGTCATTTTTTTTCATTCCTGCGCCCTTTTTCCTGAAAAAAGTAACGCTAATCCTTTTTTTCGCCCCTTATTGTCACACCGTCTCTCTGTCTCGCTAATTATTCTTTTGGAAAAAGCAAACCTAATTATTTGGAATTTTACCCGATATCCCCGCCTCTTCACAGCCGAAGGAGCGGGGGGTGTTTTTTAGTCGGAGTAAACGCAGCGTCTGCCCGGAGCGGACGGAGGGTTTGGGCGGAGCAAAAAGGGCAGTTGGCGGCTTTGGGCGGAGGCGTGGACTGAACTTGCAGAAATGTTTGAGTTTTCTTGGTTTGTTAGAGATGGCGTAAGTAGTTGTTTTACAGTCTATTGAGTTGACTTTTTTTGAGTTTTTGGCTACTTTCTTCAGATATAATATTTTCTGAATTAGAAATGTATAGAGTTTTCTGGGAAATAGTTGTCAAAAACTCAAAGGAATCTACGGAAACATCCGTCTGCATGGGCTTTCCGGCTCATTAGACGGCTGTCAGAAAACTCAAAAAATAGTAAATGATGGCATCTTGAATGATTGGAAACGGGTTTTTCCAAGATTCTCTTGGTGGATTGCAGAAAAAGTCTTACCTTTGCAGTATCATTTACAAAACCAAAGGACAAACTACAATGAACAAGAAACTACTGCTGACAGCGCTTCTCGCTTTTTCACCCTTCACCCTTCACCTTTCACCCTTCACCGCAAAGGCTCAGGGTTTCGACAATCTGCCCGACCCGATTGAGGACGTGAACAAGGTGGTCGACAACACGCCCGACTCGATAGCCAAGGCCCTGATGTCGCGGCCCAAGCCCGGCTCGACCCGCCAGGGCAGCAACCCCGTGATGTTCCTCGTCGGCAACTCGACGATGCGCAACGGCACCCTGGGCAACGGCAACAACGGACAGTGGGGCTGGGGCTACTACTTCCCCAAGTACTTCGACGCCAAGAAGATCAGCGTCGAGAACCAGGCCCTCGGCGGCATGTCCACCCGCACGTTCTACACCGACCTGTGGCCAGCCATCCGTCAGGCGCTGAAGCCCGGCGACTGGGTCATCGTCTCGATAGGCCATAACGATAATGGCGAGTTCTTCGACCAGCGGCGGGCGCGCGCCGTCATCCCCGGCGTCGACATGGACACCTGCTACGTCGGCTTCAACCAGCGCACGCAGCGGCAGGACACCGTCTACAGCTACGGCAACTACCTGCACCGCTACATCAGCGAAATCAGAGCCAAGGGTGCCAACCCCATCCTGATGTCGCTGACGCCCCGCGATGCCTACGACGAGCGGACGGGTAAGATTGTGCGCAAGCCGCAGACGGAGTGGGCGGCCTACATCGCCGCCGTGGAGGGTGTGCCCTTCGTCGACCTGAACGACATCAGCGGCGCGAAGCTCGACTCGTACAGCCCGTGGAAGGAGAAGTATCACTTCCTGGGCGACAAGATACACACTTCGAAGTTCGGGGCTGAGATGAATGCCCGCTCGGCTGCCGAAGGACTCTGGGAGAGCCGTGCCCCGCAGCTCAAGCCGCTGCAGCAGATGATGCAGAACGTGCCGCTGGCCGTGAAGCCCGTGAAGCGTGAGAAGGGGAAGCCCGTGGTGTTCTTCACCGGCGACTCCACCGTGAAGAATGCCGACAAGGGGGACGACGGCATGTGGGGCTGGGCCTCGCAGGCGCAGACCGTCTTCGACGAGTCGAAGATCACGCTCTTCAACGCGGCCCGTGCCGGCCGATCCACGCGCAGCTTCCTGCGCGAAGGGCTGTGGGACGAGGTCTACAACTCGCTGCAGCCCGGCGACTTCGTCACCATACAGTTCGGCCATAACGACATCTGCCCCATCACCGACCAGAAGGCGCGCGGCGTCATCCCCGGCACTAAGGACACGCTCCACGTCTATAAGATGGACAACGGCACCTACGAAGTGGTCTATTCCTTCGGCTGGTATCTGAAGAAGTTCATCGACGACGTGCGCGAGAAGGGCGCCACGCCCATCCTCGTCTCGCTGACGCCGCGCAACGAGTGGCCCGGCGGCAAGGTGGAGCGCCGCGACGGCTCGTATGGCAAGTGGTATCGCGAGGTGGTGGCTGAGACGGGCGTGGAGTTCGTCGACCTGCACAACATCAGTGCCGACTTCCTCGACAAGAAGTTCGCCGTGAAGCAGCTGCCGCAGGACAAGGAGAAGGTCAAGGCCAAGATTGCCGAGCTGAAGGAGAAGGCCGGGGCCAAGTACTTCAAGCAGGATCACACCCACACATCAAAACTGGGCGCCCAGATGAACGCCCAGTCGTTTGCCAAGGGACTCCGCCAGAACAAGAGCGAACTGGCGAAGTACCTGAAGAAGTGATGTTAATGCGTACCATTGCATTATGAAATGCTTCGTCAGGCAATTCCTGCTGTTGATGGTGGCAGTGCTATTTGCTCAATGCGGTCGATTTAGTTATCACCAAAAGTTGGTGCAGCTCGACTCTTTGGCAGATAGTAATGCTGACAGTGCTGTAAGCCTGATGCACCAGATAGAGCCGCTGATGGCGGAGGCTGACGAGCGCGACCGCCGCTACTTCGAACTGCTCAGTATCAAGGTGGCCGACAAGGCCGACCTGCTACTGCCAACTGACACCGCTGCCTGGCAGCTGGTCGACTGGTATGAGCAGCACGGCGACAGGCGTTTGTTGCCGATGGCCTACTATTACGCCGCTCGCGTCTGTCTCACCCGCAACGACTCGCCACAAGCCCTTGATTACCTGCTGAAGGCTCACGACCTTCTCAGGGATGATGACAGCCAGCTGCATCTGAAAGCAGTGGTCAACAGCCAGATGGGGTATATCTTCTCGCAGCAGAAACTCTACCAGTATGCCCTCGCTGCTTTCCGGAATTCGTATCGTTATGATAGTTTATTACGTGATACAACTGGAATGATTCTTAATTTAAGAGACCTCGGTTTCAACTATGAGAATGTTGGTGAGAGAGACTCCTCAATTTGTTATTTTGAGCAGGCCATGTCACTTGCAGAGTTGCAGAACGAGGAACTGATAGTAATGCAAATGAAAGTCCAGATGGCAAATGTTTATCTCAAAATAGGAAAGATAAATGAAACATATGAACTCATTTCGGCTGCTATGAATTGTAATGACAAGGCCAATCAGAGTGCAACGTATTCAATAGCAGCTAAAACATATCAGGCTTTGGGTCTGATGGATTCTGCCAGCTTTTGTTATAATCGACTATCAAGTCTTCCATCTGTATATGCAAAAAAAGTAGGATACAAAGGCCTTTCTGATTATTTGGTTTCAAAAGGCAACATAAAGGAAGCTCTCCAGAACTTTAACTTATATCAGCAGTATTCTGACTCTGTTGATAAGATTACTGCGACAACTACTGTTGCCCAGATGCATTCACTTTACAATTATCAGCTTAGAGAAAGAGAGAATCAAGCACTGCGAAAGGCAAACGAGATAAAAAGCAGGATGATTTATACAGTTGTTATCGTCATCACCCTTCTAATACTTTTATGTATTATAGCATACTCCTATATTCGGCATAAAGACTTGGAATTGAAAGTCAAATTAGAACGTCGGCAAAGGGTGAAGGTCGCTATGGAACTTGCAGATATTCGGGAAAAAGATAAGAGTCAGCAGGAAATAATCCTTAGGGATTCGAATGTTGTAAAGAGCATTATGAGAGTGCTCAATGACCCAAACGACGTAAACAAGGTACTTTCAGAAGAAATATGGGATGAATTAGAAAAAGGTGTGTTGGACATTTGTCCAAGCTTTAAAACGCAGATAACAGATATTTGTAAACTATCAGATTTCAAGTATCACGTCTGTCTTTTGTTGAAAGCCAACATCTCAATAGCCAATATTGCACTACTTACTCAGCACAGCGCAGAAGCTGTAACTTCAACGCGGCGCAGAATGGCTAAAAAGGCTTTTGGACCTGAAAGTACTCCTCAAGACTGGGATCATTTTATTGCTGCCATCTGATTTGTATGTTGTTGGTTGTCAAGTGCTTGAAAAATGCACTTGTTTTTGCACGCTCAAGAATGCCAGGTTTTTCTTATCTTTGATGTACCTTTGCATCCGATTGCAATCAGAATCATTAAAGAACAAGAAAAATGAAAAGTATCATAATCAAATTCGCCGTATTGTTATTCAGCCTTAATAGTGCGGCAGCAACTATTCCCTTAGGTGACAATCCGCCTAATGAAGAAGGCCCAGAGCACAAGGCTCCCGCCCGTCTTCCCTTTGTCAACTACGATGACAATGAGTTAACGATCTGGTCTCCATATATTATATATGATGTGGAGATTGTCATCAAGGATGCTTATGGTAGTGTACTATACAGTGAGGTTTTCGACGAACTGGATTACTCTTACACTTTCCAGCTTGACGAAGAAGACTTCAATAGTATGTACAGCATCGAGCTAATCTATGGTGACCACCATCTGTACGGCTATTTCGTGTCATGCGATTAGCATAATTCTCTCTCTCTTTGCTGCAAGGAGGTTAGCAACTCCTTGCAACTAATTGAAGTTTATTAACAAGAAAAAGTGCAAGGATGCATGTCCTTTGCCGTTAAAAGAATAAGAAATAATGAAAACGATACAATTAAAAGTAATACTGGCCGCTTTGCTGACGGCTATGTGTGTAACCTTTTACAGCTGCACAGACGATAGCTTTGTGCAGACGGTTGAAGACGAAAAGGCTTTTCTCTTGGAGTTTACTCCGGAGGAAAGCCGTTATATGCTAACTGAACAGAAGGGAAACATGGTTAATCCGCAAGAAGCTATTAATAGGGTATTTGAACATTTAGGGACAAATATGACCCGTGGAGAAAACGATCTGAAAGAAGTTGGCATCATCTACAAAGAGGAAATCGGAATGTCTAAAAGAGATACGATTATTCCTGACACGTTAGCCTATCTGTTTGAGTCAAAAGGCCAAAGTAAGCAGTTCGTTGTCTCTGCTGATAATCGAACGCGTGAATCATTACTTGCCGAATATGATTATACGGAAACAGAGAATGACACTTCCCTGACAAGTATCACCATCAAGGACATTATTCGTAAGGGTATTGCAAACCACGTAAGAAACGAGATTCTTTGCTATGAGCAGCAGAAGGATTCTATGCTCAATGAGATACAGCAGAAACTTAACCTTATGAATCAAAGTGACTCTTCTGAAGTTGTGCGCTTCACCCGGCAGCCTTATCCCCATGAGGGCGACCCGGCACCAGAATATCAGGTAACGGAGTATGTGTTGCACGATTGGCATGAAGTGGAGTACATAGCACCTATGATATATATCAGGTGGGATCAGAATTCTCCTTACAACAATAACTTGGCAAATAGATTTGGAATTAGTAATTATTATGTTGGTTGTGTTCCTATAGCTGCCGTGCAAATTATGTCATATTGGCAAAAAACGTTGTATGTTAAAAATCACTTGGTAGATTGGGAGAATTTGACACGGTATACACATGTCCGTGACATATTTCCTGCTTTATGCGAAGAAGCGGCCGACTTGGTTGAGGCCGTTTATGATGGTTGCCAGTCAGAACAAGCCTATAATCCTGATGGGGGTAGTTCCAATATTAATAGGGCACGAAACTATTTTCTTAACATCGGATTCAATGCAGATAATATCCAGCCATACTCTAGTAGCGCTGTATATCAGTCTTTGGCTAATTTAAGGCCAGTGTTTATGCGAGCAGAAAATTCAAACTACGCGAAACACGCTTGGAATATAGACGGTTATTACAAAGAAACGCGTACAATGAGACGGATTATTCGTATTTATGATGAAAGACTTGAGGAATGGGTACCATATCAATCTTATGATTATAACATATATCAGACATATTTTCACCATAACTGGGGATGGGGCATCAACTGTGTCGGCTGGTTAGCAAGCGGTTGCTTTGATTATACTCAGTTAACTACAGCCCCATCAACAAGATCAGCAACCCCGTATTCATACGAATACGAAATAGAAATAATACCAAATATTTATCCAGACAATTAAACATGAACTGTAAAACAATTATTCAGAAACGAGGCCTGCTCCTGCTGATGGCGGGGACTGGCCTTGCGGCAGCCTTAACGAGCTGCGGAGACGATGACGAAATTAAGGTGGTGGAGAAGCCGAGTCGAGAACTGAGCACCAAACTGACGCTGAAGAACGAACAGGGGCAGGAGACGACAACGTTCAAGGAGGGTGAGAACATCTTTTTCTGTCTGACAACAAACTACAGTTGTACCTCTCCTAAATACAGTTACGTTACAGGGGTCTGGGACTTATTTGGCATCGTCCCAATAGAAAACGTTTTCGTACCCATGTCACTTGAAATGGTAAACGTCGCCACAGAGTTAGCTGGTGGCTATCTGGATGAAGACAGACCAGTGGCAATGGCCGTCTTCACTGCCGATGGTCAGTTTGTGGGCTATCCGATGGACATCATCTACAGTGGTCAACAACAGTTCCAGCCGGGCGACTCCATCTATTACGAATGTCCGTGGATGACTGTGGGAGATCAGACAGTGTACAGCAGCATTTTCGGAAAGGCCACACAACGTAAGCCTTTGTCTGCCGGGAAATACTATTCGTGCAACGTAACCTTGGATGAGACAACTTTGCCCCACTGCGTGTCGTACATCAAGAACAGAGTTGACTTCACGGTGAAAGCGCAATAGGACTAAAAACCTTTTGCTTTCTGACAACTTTTAAAACATGAACTGTTAAACAATCTTTCAGAAACGAGGCCTGCTCCTGCTGATGGCAGGGGTGGGCCTTGCATTAGCTCACGTCACAGATAGATAAAGCTCGTATCGACGGTTGGCATTTCATGTCTTCCCCTGGAAAAAGTTGACTCATAAAAAGTCAACAAGATGAAGTATTATC
>CAMHHO010000078.1:0-15837 GCA_946184965.1 uncultured Prevotellaceae bacterium
ACGGTATCATCAACAAGGCGATACAGGCTGTGTACTACGGCAAGCAGATGCGTGATGTGGAGCGTATGACTAACTGCGAAGTGCGCTCGCTGGAACTTTCTTAACGGCGACCACCACGGTTGCCACCGAAGTGGCCACTGCCAGACGAGCGACTGCCGGCAGAACTGCCAACAGAGCGGGTTCCGGCGCTGCTCGACGAATGGCTTCCGCCGAACGAGCGAGTGGGAGCTGCGCTGCTGCTTGAGGGCCGGCTGCTGCTGCCAACACTGCTTGATGGCCGGCTGCTGCCGAACGAGCGTGTAGGAGTTGCGCTGCTGCTTGAGGGCCGGCTGTTGCTGCCAACGCTACTTGAGGGGCGGCTTCCGCCGAACGAGCGTGACGGCGTGGCACTGCTGCCAGAGGGACGGCTACCACTATTTCCCACGTTGCCCGAAGGACGGTTGCCATGATTCTCAACGCTGCCCGACGGACGATTACCGCGGTTCTCCACGTTACCTACGTTGCCCGACGGACGATTGCCACGATTTTCGATGCTTCCCGATGAACGGCTGCCACCGAAGCGTCCGCTACGGTTCTGCTCGTAGTTGCCACTGCGGCTGCCGCCGATGTCACTGCGATTGGGACGGTCGTCAAATCTGCGGTCCTGGCGCCCTGTGACGCGAGTCGAACTGCCGCCACGTCCTCCCCTGTAGTCGCCACGGTCGTAGCCGTTGCGCATGCCGAAGTGCTGACGTCCATTAGCCAAAGCCGGGCGGAAATGGTCGGCACGTCCGTGATAGTAGCTGCGTCCGCCGTTCAGGTGCCAGCTGTGGCCACCGCGATAGGTGGCATAGAAGTGCGGGCGACCGAAGTAGAAGTAGTCACGGTGCGGATAGCGGGCGTAGATGGCAAAGTGCCAGTAGCCGGCGTCCCAGTAGAGAGGACGGTAGAAGTAGGTGGCTGCGCGGAAGAGATCCCACTGCCAGGAGTAGAGGATGTAGCTCAGGTCGAGGTTGCGGCGCTCCCAGTAGGTACCGAACACATCGTTGTAGCTGGTCACTCCCATCAGGTAGTCGAGGTTAATCTCGTAGGCCGCCTCGTACTGTGCATCGGTCAGATTCAGCTCGTAGGCCATCTTGTCGGTGAGGAACAGAGCCTCGTTGCGGGCCTGCTCATAGCTCATTGCACTTGCCGACACGGTAGCGGTCAGCATCACCATCAGTGCGAATATCATCTTTTTCATAATCGTAAGTATTTATCGGTTCGACATGTTTGTTTCTTTTCACGGTGCAAAGAAACAACAAATTCCTGAGCTGCACAAAGGATTTTCCCTAAACAGAGAGGGGAAAATCCCTAAACGTTAGAATTTCTTTCCGAAGACGATGTTGAGGAAGGTGAGGCCGATGATTTTGAAGTCGAGCCACCACGAGCGGTTCTCCAAATAATAGAGGTCCATCTCCAGGCGCTTCAGCATCTTCTCCATCGTGTCGGTATAGCCGTTGTAGAGTGTGGCAAGCGAGGAGATGCCCGGGCGTATCTGATAGAGATACTCATAGCGGCGGTCGTGCTCCATAATCTGGTCGATGAAGAACTTCCGCTCAGGGCGCGGGCCTACGAACGACATCTCGCCCTTGAAGACATTCCAGAACTGGGGCAGCTCGTCGAGATGGTGTGCCCTCAGGAACCGTCCTGCCTTGGTCAGGCGGTCGTCGTCGGCAGAGTCGCAGAGCTCAGGTCCGTTGGTCTCGGCGTCAACCTTCATGCTGCGGAACTTGTAGATGTTGAAAGGCCGCCCGAAGCGTCCGATGCGCTCCTGCTTGTAGATGACGGGACCACCGTCGTCGCTCTTGATTCTGAAATAGCAATAGGCGAAAAGGGGCGAGAAGACCACCAGACAAAGGATAGACACAATAAAGTCGAAGCCCCGTTTAACGTTGCGTTCGAATTCATTCATGCCATCTAAAATATATCCGTTGTAGAGTTTCGTCATAGATGCTCTTTTACGCGATGTTCTTCCTTTTTACTATATAACGACAGGCGGCCATGTTTATTGCACGCCTATGCGCTTTTTTTCTGTTTTTCTGCAATACCCAGACTTTGCCGGTCTGTGGTTTTCGCAAAACGGCTGCAAAGGTACGAAAAAAAAACCGTACGGGCAAAGAATAATGCTAAAAAATGGATTTGAGGTATCGCTTACTGTCGCGTTTGCGCTTCAGAATCTTGGCGTAATAAGAAGGAAGGAAGCGGAGGAAGAAGTAGAGATAGGCCTTCCATGTGGAGTAGCCGAACACCGTCTCATAGACGTTGACATTGTATTTAATGAGCGAGAACTTATTACTCGACACAGAATTCTCATGCTGCCGATAGTAGGCCAGCGGCTCGGTCAGGCAGAAGCATATCTGGCACTCTTTCAGGATGTTGAGGAACAGTGCCCAGTCCTGGCGCTTGCGTATGGCAGGCATGTAGAACTTGTGGCCCAGGCGCTTGATGTCGTAGATGGCCGTGAGGCAGCCTATCTTGTTGTCGCGCTTCAACATGCCGAGCGTCAGGTGCTTTGGTGAGATGTTGATGCCCGTCACCTTGCTGTTCTCGTCGCAGATCAGGTATGACGAACTGCAGAGGGCGCAGTCCTTGCGCGTCATGTGGGCAATCTGCTTCTCCAGTTTCTCAGGCATCCAGCGGTCGTCGCAGTCGCAGAAGGCGATGTAGCGTCCCTTGGCCCGCTCGATGGAGCGGTTGCGGGCGATGGCAGGTCCGCAGTTCTCCTTGAGGTATGCCACTTTGACGCGAGGGTCCTTTTGCGAGAACTCCTTCAAGATTTGCCGCGTCTCGTCGTCGGAGCAGTCGTCGGTGATGAGCAGTTCCAGGTTCTGGTAGGTCTGGCTCAGGATGCTCTCTATGCTGTCGGCAAGATACTTGCCGGCGTTAAAGGTAGGCATGATGACTGACACTAACTCCTGTTTCATTCGCTATTCTTTCACAAATCGGCTGCAAAGGTACGAATAATTTTAGGGAAACAAAAATAATTTCGTATTATTATGTCGGTTTTTGTTGTTAACACATTTCCTGTTAGCATATTTTCCAATAGCGTCCAAGCTCAAAGTCGAAACTGTCAGGTGTCGTGTTGTGGAATCCACTGCCAGGGTAGAATGTGATTTCCCCAAAAACGATTCTGCCCTGTATGTTATACAGGTCTATGCGGGCAAATGGAAAGTCTTCTGAGAGCTTTTCTGCGATAGGCACCATATCCGTCACATTGTCTGGCAGTGGGAATTCTGTGGCAGACGCAGGATACTCAAAGTCGATGCCGGGAATCCATTTGAAATCCCGGTCATAGAAGCATCTGGTGTGATTGGTATAGCGGTCTTTGTCTACCCACATATACTGGAACTTACCGTTGAAACAGAGGAATTTATAGTCGTTAAGTGCTTCGTCAGCATTGCTGCTGTCTTTCAGATACTGTTCCACGACAATCTGGGATTTCCCCGCACCACGATAAGCCCATTCCCTTGAAATGACATAGTTACGCCTGTTGCGCCATTTGTTTACTTTCTTAATAGCCTGGGGGATGTTGAGTTCCTGCTTGTTTTTTACTATCAGGACATTATCGCCGCTGCTACCGTCAGTAGTCTTGATGACAAACTGCTCTGGTAGGGAATCAAAGTCAATGTCTTCGGCCCTGTCAACCAACTGATAGAGATTGTTAAGATATTGGTTAGTCCCAAGTTTTCTGTTCACATATTCTCTTACTTGGTACTTGTCCGTGCATTGGAGCATCAGTGGGTTGCGATAATAGCACTTATACCATTGTATCTTTTCGGTAAACCGGACGGGATTGGCAAGGTTTAGCCGCCTGCCGGTCTTTATGCGATACTCCAGCTGGAGCATCTGTTTGTCAGGCAATGGGTATAGCATCCATGCCGCCATGTGCAGCAACTGTCTTTTTATTTCCATAACGAGGGATTGCGAAGGTACAAAGAAACTTTAAATTGTCAGATGGCCTTATGGTACAATTTCTGTGTCTGCAGACTGATATTGTGCCAGTCATAGTAGGCCTGTACTTTTTTCCAGGCGAGTTCGTCGTTCTTGATTTTTCTGATCTCCTCTGGATGGCTTATAATATGCAATAGGGCGACCTGCAGATTGGCCTCGCTTACCTCCTCTTCTATAACCCAGCCAATAGGAGCAATCTGTAGCGGTTCTGGCAGGCCCCCAACATTCGTTACCAGCGTGGGAATCCTTTCAGAGATGGTCGTCATAAGGGCGCCACTCTGCGAGAATGAGGTCTTTCTGTAGGGCAACAAATACACGCTGGCATGGGAAAGCAGATAGTAATACTCTTCACTGGACAGTCTTCGGTCTTCAACGATGACATTATTGTATTGCTGTAACATAGAGAAGTCTACTCCTTGGTTCTTCCCCACCATCAGCAGTAAGCAGTTGGGGTTGTTGTTAAGTTGTGGTGTGTTAGCCCACACTCTGGCAAGAATATCACAGCCCTTGTAAGCGTTTTGGAACCCTAAGGAGGCAAATATCAGTTTATCGCCGAAATTATATTTCTTGTCGAATAGCTGCTCTTCTTTCTTGTATTTCTGCCTGTCGTAATTGAGTTGCAGGTAGCCATGGTGAATGACGGTAATCTTGTCATTGGGGAGATCAAATTTCCGGGCCAGTTGCGCCTTGGTGTCGTTTGAATGCACAATGATTTCATCGCAAATACTGTAAATCTTCGAGAACACAGGCATATAGCGGTCGCCCGTATTTAAGGGCAGGATGTTGTGGGCAGTATATACCAGCTTGAAACCGAAGAGTTTCTTTGCCAACCGATAATAATACAGGTCAAAATGCTGTAGTCTGAACCATTGGACGTGAACCAATTTGGGCTTGAGCGTCAAGAATAGAGAGAGAAGTCTGATGTATGTCAACACATAGCTGAATGCTTTGAACGCAGGATTCCCCAATTTGTTATATTTGAAGACCTTATGGTACACATGGCTACTGTCTTCCTGATAGTCAAGATGTTTGCTACAGATATAATGTACGTCAAAGTCTTTGATGTCTGCCAGCAAATGGTAGTCATATACAGCAAGATTGATCATTGATTGTGGGTCAATGAAGAAAATTATGTCTTTTGGGTGTCTGTTCATCTGTTCCTCATTTTCCTAAAACGTTCTTAATTGCATCAAGAAAGCCATGTCTGTATTTTTCGTCTGGCTCAATGTAGTTACCTTCTCCCCACTCATTCCAGGACTTGACAAAGATAATCTTGTGTTCATCTGTCTTGTTTTTGATGATGTCGATAGCCGTTGACAAGTGTTTCCCGAAATTAGCAGGGGTTGCATTGACATAGACGCCTTCCCCCTTGCCGGCTCGTGGTGTACGGTCCCATTGCGGAATAACGACAGGGAAGACATTCTCCCACTGGTCCTCTGGCGCAAAGAAATGTCTGACAGTTTCCGGATAGTCGTAACGCAATGCCGGTAGGAACGGCAGATGCTTATGCATGTATTTTGCAATAATACGACGATATTTCCCTTTGGACAGCATTTCCCCCCTTGCCTTGCCGTATGAGGTAATACTGTCGAATCCTAATGAGAGAATGTCAGAAAACACTTCACTGCTGCTTTCTGTATTGGGTATCACACGCTTCAAACTTCCGTCGCCAGCTCGCTTGATAGTGGTGGTGTTGTTAATCATAGCAGAGAAATGGATTCCTGGAAGGCCATTCGCCAATGCCAATTGTCTCCACAACGCCATAAAATGAGCCACGTCAGCAAAGTGGTAAGGGTCGTAGATGGAGAAAAGCGGCAACCCGTCGACAGTAATGTATCTCTTATCTTTAAACGCAGATAACACATAATTGAAATGGGCAGTGTAGTCTTCTTCTCCGTTGTACACCATGGGGGCTATCACTTTCTCTTTACCCCCGTTCTGCCAAGTCCTGGTGGTCCACTCGTGGTTTGCCCAGCAGAGGCAGAAAGGGTAATCGGGCCTGCCGCTCTGGAGCACCTCCTGGAAGGGCCTCTGTAGCAATAGTTTGCCATTCCCCATCCAATAGTGGTAATAGCAGAATCCCTCAATACCAGCCTCACGAGCCAGATTGGCCTGCTGCTCGCGAACTTCCGGCAGCCGAAGGTCGTAGAACCCCAGGTCGGCGGGTATTCGCGGCTGGTAGTGTCCGCGGAACAAGGGCTTGGCCTTTACCACGTTTGTCCACTCGGTAAAGCCTGGTCCCCATGCTTCGTCGTTTTCGGGTATGGGGTGGAACTGCGGGAGGTAGTATGCTATGACTCTTGCTTTCATAATGATTTGTTCTCCTTAGTGGAGTAATTCGTCTGTCAGTTTTTCCAAGTCCTTTTGTTGGCGGAGCTGTACCTCTGCAAAGCGACGTTCAGTCTTCTCTTTCCGGCAGTCCCGGTCGTTCAGGACCACCTTGATGGCACGATACATATCGGCCGGGTAGAAGGGTGAGAAGTAGATACCGGCATCGCCCAGTATCTCAGGAATACTGGTGGCGTTGGAAGCCACACAGGGTGTCCCGTGACGCATGGCCTCAATCGGAGGATAGCCAAACCCCTCGAAAAAGGACCCGAAGACCAAGGCGTAGGCATGCTGATAGGCATGTTCAACGTCAGAATCGGACAAGAAAGGAATGTCGATATGGTGCGAGTGGACAGAATGACCGTACTTCGTTGTGACCAAATAAAGGTCTGGATAATCAGCCAGCAGTCTTTTGAAGACTTTGATAAGCGTATGGGTATTCTTGAATCGCCGGTTGGCTGCCAACATCAGAAGGTATGTCTTGCCCCCGGCGATGACCTCTTGCAATGCTTTGTTTTCAATCTCGGGCACCAATGTAACTTTCCTGGTAGGAGAATACCAGACATGTATTTTCTTATTAACCAGTTGCGGGAAGTAATACATCAAAGCGTTACGCGTATATTCGGAAACGGTGAAAGCAACGGTGTTGGGGGCCGAATATAGGGGCATGATATGATTGTAGAGGGCTTGCTGCTGACGGTTGAAACGACCGATTATCGTATTCATTATCCGTTTTGTCCATTGCCAATTGGTTTCAGCTATCCTGTCGTGAATGGCTAATTCAATGAGATTGTCCCCTCGCTCAACATCCCAGATGTCGTGAATACCCATGACAGTCTTACAATTTATTCCATCCAATGAATATTTCTCATAGAATTGTCCAATGGGCAGGAAGAACGTATTGATGCCGTTCTTAGCAACATGCTGGCTAATGGTTGACGTTGTCAGATCAAGTAATTGAATGCCATGTTCTTGGGCATATACCTGACAGTTATATTGTCCGCCCGCAGGTTGCGAAGAATCATACAGGGCAAACAAGCTGTCATGGGAACTTCTCCTTAGACACACTTCATCGCAAACAGCTTTGGTAAAGCTGGCTGCACCGCCTATTCCGCCATTGTGCTGAAATGGTATCAAATCTAAGAGTACGTTCATATTATAAGACTTTTGCTGCCATGCCTTTCAGGCACGCTTTGACTATTTCGTATTTTGGAATGAATACTTTCTTTGAATAAGCCAACCAATAAGTCATTTCACTGAGAGGCCTGTTCCTCACATCTAAAAACACAAAGTTTTTCATTTGTCTTGTGAAGAAGGGCTTGAAGATGTCAGGGAGCTGGCCAGCATATACTTGCTCATACCAGCGGAACGCCTCGTCGCAAGCGGCGAAAGTCAATCTCAGATTCTGTGAACGCGAGATGGTATCGCGATGATTCCTGTATTCAAACATGAAGTTCTTGCCGTTGGCTATGCCTTTATCCTTAGCTGCGAGATTGGCTGTGGCCCAGTCGCTACTGTATGCCAATGGGAAGCAGACGTAGCCCCCGTTGTCAGTCAACCACTTACGGGAGAAGAGAAAATCGCCTATAAACTGCTGGCGCCGCTCGCTCCACTGGGCATAGAGCATCTCCTGGCAGGTTTCGTATGCCGGACATTCTTTTAGCGTTTCAACAGTTCTTCCCGTTTCGTCAATAATTCTTGTCCTTGCATGGTAGACGTTCAAGTCCGGATATTGCGCTATCAGCTTGAGGTATTCTTCCAGACAGCAGGGGAGCAGGCGGTCGTCGTCGCCCATGCAGATGACGTAGTCGCCCGTGCAATGGCTGAGACAGATGTTCCAGTTGTCGATCACGTTCACCGCTCCGCAGTTACGTTCGTTGCGGTAGTAGCTGATGCGGCTGTCGGCCAGGAAGGGTTCCACGGCAGCGCGCAGATTCTCTGGCGAACAGTCGTCAATGATGATCAGTTCCCAGTCAGGATACGTCTGACTGACAACGCTCTCAACAGCCTCACGGAGGTATTGGACTTTATATGTTGGTATGGTAACTGAGAACTTCACTTCTGCAAAGGTACGAAATAAAAGTCAAAGCGCAAAACTATTTCAGGCGAAAAAGCAAAATGTCGCCCGCTTTTACCGTGTAGGAGGATTTCATGAGCTCTTCTTCCAGCGTTTTTGTCAGATGGCGCGGCACGTTGTTACGAGTCCTAATGCGTACCGTCATGCTGCGCTCGTGGTCCTTGTTGACGATGGCCAGATAGCGGCGACCATCCTTCTCCAGTTGCGAGATGACGGCACCGTAGCGGCCGGAAATCTTCAGCGAACGGATGTTGTCAGGCATCACGGTCTGGCGGGTCGTGCCTTGGGGGATGTCACCCAGATGGTGGACAGTCAGCACGCTGGCCCCATAGAACAGTCGGGCAACGGGCCTGAGCTCGCGGTTCATCTGCTGGACGACGGCGTAGGTGGCGGTCTTGCGACCGTTCATGTCGACAGGCGCGTCATGGTAGTTGAATCGGCCCGGGGCGGGCGTCCAGTAGGTGAAGTACTGTATGGCCTGAGCACCGTAGGCCAGGTCGGAATACACCTGCAGGCGGAGCGCTCCCGCAGTAGGAGTAGGATAATAGGTGCCGGGCGTGAAGGGCACGTCGTGAGGCACTGAAAGCACGAAGCCCCAGAAGGGCTTACCCGAGGCCAGACTCTCACGGCGCACCATTTCGAGGTTGTGGTACCACATGGGGCGCAGGCCGGTAGTCATAACCGGGTAGAAGTCGAACGACAGCTGGCGGCAGGATGTGGCGGAGGCCGCCTTGAGGTATTCCGGGTATGTCCTGGCTTTCGTGGCCGACTGAATCCAGTCCTCGCGATAGCAGGGATAGAGGTTGATGTAGAACACATGAGTCGTGTCGACAGTCATCAGTCGCTCAATCTCTTTCTGTCTCTGGTGGATTTCAGGCACTGACGGCTCGTCCTGCATATAGTAGCCGAAGAACCCCTTCTCCTGTTTCAGCATCTGGGCTGCCGACTCGGGGTTGCTTGCCATCTCGGGACAACTCCCCAACACTTTCACACCGTATTTATCGGCATAGCGGCATGCCTTGACCAGTAAGTCCAAAGATGGATAGGCGGAGAGACTGACGGAGAAGCCGCACTCACTGAATGTGCGGAAGTGGGCGTCGGACATCTGCGCGGCGGGCACTCCGTTGAAAGCGATGACGGGCATCTCGGTGTCGGCGGCTGAGCACCAACGCCCCCAGCAGGCGGCGAGCAGCGACAGGAGGAAAAGTCTTCTCATAAGCGCGCCATGCTAATAGAACCAACAGGAAGAACCGTCGAATTCGTATTCGAGTGACTGTGGGCGTGTGCTGACCTGCCGGGCGGGAATACCAGCAACAACGTCGTAGGGTGCAACGTCGCGGGTGACAACACAGCCCGCACAGCAGACGGCTCCTTCGCCAATGGTGACCCCGGGCAATACAATGACATTGCTGCCTATCCACACGCGGTCGCCGATAACAACGGCCTTGTTTCTTTCGTTATCGTAGCCGAACATCGGGTCGCGGTAGTCGTGCTGCTCGGTATAGATGGAGACATTCGACGAAAGATTAGCGTTCCGGCCTATCCGGAGGTCGTTACGGGCGTCTAAAATGACATTGTCGCCAATGATGCTTCCTTTACCGACAGCCAGCCGGTAGGGAGCCCTGATTTCTGTCTTGTAATGAACCACCACCTGGCGTTCGATGTCTGCCCCGAGCATGCGGTAAAGCATGCGGCGCAAGGTCAGAGATGGGATATGGCCGATGTTCAGGATGATGTATCGGGAGGCCCCGTCGCGGGTCATCTTCTCAATGGCCAGACCCGGTACGGCTAAGACTTTCCTCAGGGTTCCCTTGTGTCTTCTGAACTGAAACAGCAAGCTGATCCAGGGGAAAGCAAAAGAAATAAGAATCCACTTCAAGTAGAGCAGGATGACTAATATGAGCAGTAGTGACAACATCTGACTATTTGTTTTGATGTGAATGCAATAATTGACGAACAGTTTCCATGAGCAGCATGGCCACCTTGTTCTTGAGGATAAAGACCTCAGTCAGGAAGGCGTAGACGACAATGACGAGTGCCAAGACGGCAAGCATGAAATAACTGCCGCCCGCTTCGCGGTAGATCAAGAAGGCTATCAACAAAAGGGGAGCGTATGACAGGCCGTAGAGTGCCATCCTTCTGACAGGCATCAGATAGTTGTACTTCCGGTAGATGTCATATGCTGAGAATACCATAATGACACACTCGGCCATGACCCAGACGATGGCTGAACCCGGTGCTCCCATACTGGCCGTGATGAGGATATTCAGGATGAGTGCCGCAAGGGCGCCGATAAAGGAGTTGCGCAGCACGGTGCTATCCTGATGCATGGTAAGGAGAATCTGGATGACAAGTATCTGCTCGACGCCGATGACGAGCACCAGCGGGGAAATGATTCTCAGTGGCAGGTAGGACCCCTCGAAACCGTCGCCCACGAACAGGTGGAGTAGGTCGGGGCCTGCAACGAGCAAAAACACCATTGTGGGGAACGAGAACAGGAAGATGGCCTCGAAGGCAACGTTGATCTTGTTCCAGAACTCCGTCTTGTTGCCCTCGGCCAGCAGGTTAGAGACACGCGGATACAGAATGTTCGTAAACGAGAGCAGTACGGCCATGATGATGTGGTGCAACTTGGTGGCGGTGGTGAAGTAGCCCACCTCGTCGGTATCAGTCACAAAGCCCAGCCAGACAGGATTCAAGTAGGTATAGACGTTGGTGAACAGTATGTAGACGCCCATGATGAGAAACGCCTTGTAATAGGGCTTCAGGTTGACCAGGCGGAACGAGTAGCTGACAAAACTGCGGCTGTAAACGATGTTGATGAGCGCGTTGACGATGACGACGGCAACACCCAGAAAGAAGTAAAGCTTGTAGTCGGCCGGCTCCCTGACAAACAGAAAGACCGACGCCACGTAGAGACATTTCACGAGTATTGAGCGCTGCGTGATATACTTGAAGTTCTCCATGCCCACGAAGAACCACTCTATCAGCAGCAGGTTGAACACCAGCTTGACGAGACCAACATAGAGTAAGTCCCTGAAGGGAAACAGCTTGGGAACGGTGTACATAGCAATCCACAGGGCCGCGATGGCGATCAGTGTGGTGATGATTGTGAGCGTGAGCAGCGACATGAACGTGGCCGACAGAGACCGGCGGTTGCTGCGCACGGCGGCAATCTCGCGGATACCTACCGTCGAGATGCCCATCATAGAGAGGAAGACGAAGTAGTTGACCAGATTGTCGACAAAGTTGACGATACCGATGTTCGACAGCCCCAACGTTCTTGACACGTAGGGGTAGACAATCAGCGGAAACAGGTAGGTAGATACTGTCAGTATGCTGCTGTATATGAAATTCTTCTTCAGGCTCATTCCGTGTTCCCTCCCTCCTTACATGAACATCAGGGCCAGCCCATAGGCCACCACGCTGGCAACAAATCTGATGGCAGAAATAACATTATTGACAATCTTGCCGATGATAATCGGTGTGAAGGCATAGACAGAGGCCGTCCACAGAAGTACCGACGCTACAGAGAAGTAATCGCACATGCGGTTGCCGACCACCATGCTCAGAGCGTTGACAAAGAAGAGGAAACCGAAGCCCACGCCCTGCAGCTTGATGGCCACCGACGTGTACTTGAAGTGCTTCACCAAGTGGTCGTGATAATAGATGCAGGCATAATACAGCACGATGTTCATCCATATCAGGAGGTTGCTATCCAATTTCCATCCGGCCAACGCGTCCTCGAGGCCTTTTTCCCTCATGGTGCGGTATTTCATCAGCTTCAGGCCGCCCAACTCATCGGGGACAAGCGAGAAGATGTCGATATGGGTGACATAGACGAAGAGGCCGACGGGCACAATGGCGTAGAGCAGGTACCGCTGCCACCGGGGGAAGCCGTTGCCCAGGAAGAAGATGACCAGTCCGGCAATGGCAGAGTAGTGGAAGAGGATGCCCGTCAGTATAAACAGCAGGGAGAAGAGTTTCTTTCGTTCAACATAGAAGTAGATGGCCCATAAGAACAACCCCGACGCTACGGCACAGCGTATCTGCACCATGTCGTGAATCATATAATAATAGGAGAGGTAAACAGTCAGCGTGAGCAGCGGAATCCTCGAGAACCGCCAGAGGGCCGACAACTGGACGGGCACGGCGAGAATGGCGTAGACGAAGAACAGGGCGTTGATGCCCAGCGCCATCGACTGCAGGATGTCGGTGATAAAGCCGAAGGAAGGCTCTGTGAGCATCATTGAAATGCTGTCCTCCTTGGAGTAGTACATCTCTTCGTACGACTCAGTATCGGGCGTCGAGCCCACCTCTCGCATTCCTGCTATCATAATCATGACAATCCCAAAGAGGACGTAGAGTATCTTTTTCTCTCTGTCGCCCAGCCGATCCTCAAAGAACGACAGGGAAAAGCATGTGATGAAAAGCAAGACGAGCGATACGACCATTTATTCCGATGCTTCTTCTTTCTTCATCAGTAGTTTGACGGTTACTACGATGCCGGCAAGCATGGTCATCAGTATGGAGATAATCATCCGCCTGGGGCCTGCCGGCTTGTGAGGGATGGAAGCACTCTCAATGACGGTAAAGGCTGGAGTGGCTTCCTGCAGCTTGGCCTGGGCACCCTGCATCTGGGTGTTCATGGCGGTGTAGATGTTGTACTTGGCCTGCATGTCGTTCTCCATGCTCTCCAACTTGGCCTGATAGGTGGCAAGCACCGTGTTGGTGTGAGCATCGGCACTGGCGGCATATTTCACAAGGGCTTTCTCGTAGTCCTCCTTGGCCGTGTTGCAGAGTTTCTTATAATATTCGTAGTCGATGCGCGACTTGTTGGTGCGGTAGCTGATGATAAACTCCTGCAGCTTCGCGCTGGTGGCCTCTGCCATCATGGCAGCCACCTGCGGGTCCTGGTCCTTCACTGAGATGTAGACGATGTCTGTCCGCTTGTCGTAGCGGCAGCTGACTTTGTCCTTCACGGCGTCAAAGAGCTTTTCTTGGCGCTTGGTCAGGTTGAAGGTGGAAATCTTCTCTTTCCCGCTGTAGTTGTCTTTTGGGGTGTCAGCGAATATTTTTATAATGAACGACATGACGCTGCTCCACCAGGCGGCCTTCTGATGGTCGCGCAGATAGGTATAATAGTTGCACTGCAAGTCGCCGTCCTTGGTCTTGATGTCAACGGTCATCAGGTCGGCAATGAAATTCTTCGACCCGACGACTTCCGGGTAGATCTCGGCATAGATGGCATCAGTCGAGTTAAGTTTCCCGAGCGAACTGAGTCCGAACGACGAGGCTAACGACTCTAAAGAACCTGAAATCGACGTCCCGCTTGTTTCGGGGGCCAGACTGATTTCGCATTTGTAGTACCTCGGAATGCATACCATGAGCAGGTAGGTGATGACCAGCGTAGCTGGCAACACCGTATAATATACTTTCCGCTGAGCCCATAGCGACTTGAAAATCTTTGCTAAGTCAATCGGCGCGATTACTTTCTTGTCTTCTTCCATAACTTCTTACTTCGTCAAGTTAGCAATGGTGGCAATCATGGTGCCGAGGGAGGCGGCACTGGTGCCGATGCTGATCCATTCCTGAAGACCCAGTCCCCGACGGATGCGCTTGGTAGGAACCACAATCTGGCAACCGGGAGTCGGCTTGTGCTTGCGGTCGGCCTTGGCCACCATGCCATTCATGTAGATGATAATCGTCTGGCTTTTCTTGGCTGTAGAGGTGACGCCGCCGGCCAGGTCGATATAGTCCTTCACCGACAGGTTCTCCTTGTAGCGCACGGTGTTCGGATAGAGCACCTCGCCATTGATACTGACCGTACCGGTGTAGCGGGGCACGACGATGCGGTCGCCCTCGCGCAGAATCGGGTCGTCGTCGCTGCCGGGGTTGGCCAGTGCCTTGTCAAGCTCAATACCTACAGGGAAGGTGGTCATCGTCAGCAGTTTCTTCACGTCGATGGAGTCGCTGCCCGAGTTGCGCTGGGCCGTGCGCAGCACGGTCTCCATCTGCTCGCGCTCTTCCTGGGTCATCTTGCGCAGCAGCTTGGCACCCTCAGGATAGGCGCGCTTGGTCAGTCCGCCGGCCTGCTTGATAATCTCGCTCAGTCGCTGGTTGCTGCTGGTCAGTGTGTAGTTGCCCTTGAACTGCACCTCGCCCTCGACGGTGACATTCTGCTGCTCGTTGTATTTCGGACTGCGGCGCACGTAGATCTCGTCGTAGGGCTGCAGGGTGAAGTCGTTTGACTCGCTGATGGTGAAGTCCTTGTCGATGCTGAAGCTGTAGGTGAAGGCCAGCGTGTCACTGGCTTCAGTGGCCTCGGTGTCGATGATGCGGCGCGCCACGTCAACCTTGGCCAGCGAGGCGGCGTTAGTCAGTCCGCCAGCCTGCAGGATGGCGTCCTCCACCGTCTGATTAGCGGCGTACTTATACGTGCCGGGGTAGGCCACCTCACCGTGTATGGTAATGGTCTTGTCGGCCTCGCGCTCCTCGTTGCTGGCCACGTAGAGCACGTCCTCGTTCTTGATGGGAACGTCGGGAACTGTACCTTCAAGAATACCGCTGATGTCGATACTGACAATCTCGAGCGAGCGGTCGGGTTTCGTGCGGTGCATGACGGCGTGCTGGCCAATGGCCTCCTCGGTCAGTCCGCCGGCGGCTTCTACCAAGGCCTTAACGGTGCTGATATGCCCGCCTGCCTGATACATGCCCGGACGGAAGACGGCGCCGATGACCTGCACCATGTTCTGGTAGCGCACGATGGTGGAGTCAATCGTTATCGAGTCCTCGTCCATCACCTTGAAGTCGTTCATGTCGAACTCACCGACGTTGAACACCGAGTACTGGGCACCGGCCTTACGATGTACGCGGATAGACTTCGTGAAGGCGTCGCCCGTGAAACCGCCGGCATATCGCAGCAGCGTGGCGGCACTCTCGGTCTTCTTCATCTCGTAGTACATGGGGCGCTTCACCTTACCCGCAACGCATACCAGCGACTCGTAGGGGCCGACGGTGATGATGTCGTTGTCCTGAAGTCGGACGTCGCCCGTCAGCTGGCCGTTCAGAAGGAAGGCATAGACGTCGACGCTCGAAATCTGCCTGCCGCCGCGAAACACCTTGATGGAGCGCAGCGTACCGATGTCGTTGGGACCGCCGGCCATGTAAAGTGCGTTATAGACGGTGGCGAAGGCCGACATGGTGTAGGTGCCCGGCATCTTCACCTCGCCCGTCACGCTGACGGTGATGGTGCGCGTCTGGCCTACGGTCAACTGTATCTGCGAACCTTGATAACGGGGGCCGATGACTTGGCGCAGACGGCTCTTGGCCTGACTGACGGTCATGCCGCCCAGCTCTACCACGCCGATGCCCTCGATGGTGATGGTGCCGTCGGGCGAAATGGTCTCGGTGACGCTCTCCTGCGAGGCTCCCCAGATGTCGACGTTCACCACGTCGCC
>CAMHHO010000079.1:0-15700 GCA_946184965.1 uncultured Prevotellaceae bacterium
TGCGGCGACCTGAGAGGTCATAGACGCGCTCGGTGCCGTCGCTGTCGATGGTGCGCAGATGCTCGACTCCGCTGGCATCCTCCAGCGTCATGCCGAGGGAGGCGCGGGTGCCGCCCTGACGGCTCTGCAGCAGATAGGAGCGGTAAGGAGGAATGGTGACGGCGCTGTGTGCCTCGGTGTCGCTTTGCACGGGGTGCCACTGCCCATCGTCGTTCAGCACGTAGGCACCCAACTCGTTGGCGCGGCTGTTGTCTATCTGCTTCAGCGAACCGCGGAAGGAGTAGCCAACAGCATCCTGCTGGTGACCGTAGGCAGCCCCGTCGCTTATCGGTATGGTGACCGTTGTACCCGACGAGAGCGTTACGTCGTCAATCTCTGCTATCATCAGATAAGGCTCAAAAGCCTTCATCGTTCCTAACACTTGGGCGAATACGAGTTCACCATCGCTGCGTCCGGACAGTTGGTAGGCTTTGATACCATTAGGTACCCACATGTCGAAGGGCAGGCAGACGGTGTAGGGCTGTTCGCTCTTCTTCACCAGGCGGTTGGTTCGTGCCGTTGCTGCATCAAAGGCGACAGGCACCAGATAATCCTTGGCATCGTCGAGCATATATTCCGAGCACGTTGCCGTGCCGTCAGGAAGACTCCACACCAGATTGAGCCCATTGCCGACATTGGTGCTGACAGGCATATAGACGAGCACATCCTGTGCCATACCCATGTCGTCCCTTACGTCGGCATGTTCCAGTTCCAGGCTGGTACAGTCTCTCAGATCTACATATCTCAGCGACGGCGTGCCGCTCAGCAGTTGCTTGCCGACGCTCGCCAGGGTAGCGGGCAGCTTGATACGCTGCAGCGCCTGCATGTTGCTGAACTGACCGTTGGCAATGGTATCGACCCTGCTTCGGGCCAGCGGTTCCAGGTTGGCCACTTCACTGTTGCCGCTGAACCATCCGTCGATGTTGTCGATATTGCTCATCTGCTCCGGGGTGAATACGGAATGCCGCGCCAGGATGCTGAAGAGTGCATCATCGTCAAACGAAGCCTTGATCTCCTGCGAATGCTTTATCAGTATGGAAGAGTTGGTATACTTGTCGTACGCTCCTGCAGGCACATAGATATGCGGTATCTGATGAGCCGTGTTGGTGGAGAGCGTAGGATCGGTGAAGGCGTCGCTGTGGAAGCTGGGTACTTGCTGTCCTAAGAATGCCAGGTTCTCAAGACTGGGCAGGTCGCCCAAGGCATCGTCGTCGACGTAGTCCATCATGTCGCCCACCACGAGCGTCTCGAGGTTGGCCATGTCATAGCAGGCCTCATCGGCCATCTTCGTCGCCGTACGCGGAAGAATTAGTGTCTCGAGCACGTCGCACTGCCAGAACATATTGGTACCAAGGGCATTGTCCTCCATGAGATAGTCGTTCACATTCTTGGTATTATAGTAGATGCGGTCTGCCACAATGCGGGCGTCGTAGAGGTCGAGATAGCGCAATGATGCCATCGGTATGGCCGTGCCGTCTTCGATGGTGCGACCAGCCATGACACGCAGCAATGCCACATCCTTACCGCCGATGGGACCGTTGATCTTCAGGGCTGAATAGTCCCAGAAGTTGCCTTCCACGCTCTTGATATAGTGGTTGTCCTTCATTGTGACGTTGAGTCCTAATGCCTTGTCGAGCGTATTGGGTTCGGTGACCGTGACTTCGAAGATGTCATTCTGTTGCGGATTATATGAGCCAATGTGCTCCTTATACTGCGGCCAGGCAGCACGATAGCGGCTGACTAACGAGTCGACCACGAACACCACGAAGTTCTCAGGCAGGTCTTCAAAGGCGTCAGCAGCCAGTGTCGGCGGTTCGGGATTGCCGGAATAGACATTCAGCAGCGACGAACAGCCCTTGAAGGCATTCTGGGTGATGGCTGTGCAACCAAAGGGAATACCAGCTTCCCTGAGCTGGCTCATGCCGGCGAAGGAATGGTCGCCGAGCGACTCCGCTCCAGCTATCAGCATGGCCTCGCGCAGGGTGGTGACGTCGGTATTGCCTTCGACGATGCCCTCCACGCTGCCGAGCACCATCAGGTCGAGCATCGTATAGACATCGGCAGCAGCCATGGCCCTCATGGCCTCCTCGTCCTCGAAGAGCACCTGCATGCCTGCGGCACGGGTGTTGAAGTGGTCATCGCCGCTGTAGGCGTTCCTCAGCGTCTTGGGTACGACGAACGAGCCGACGGGGACGCCGTTGCGGAACGCGTTCTCGTGGGTCTTGGGCTTGGCCTTACACAGCATCACGATCTGTCCCATCGACAGGCAGTTCTCGATGACATCCTTCTCGATGGTTTCGGTGTTGTCGCCGATAACCAGCGTCTCCAGGTTGCTGCAGGTGCTGAAGGCATCGTGGGCGATGACCTTGGCCGACTTGGGCAGGATGAGCGTGCGCAGGGCATCACATTTCCAGAACATATAGGTGTCCACGTGGTCGTTGGCCTGGATGTAGTCATTGCTGCCCTTGCGGTTGTAGCAGACCTCCTTCTTGTCGTAGACGATGTCGGCATTGTACAGGTTCAGGTACTTCAGGTGTCCTAAGGGGTTGAACGAGCAGTCGTCCACGTGGCGTCCGGCCAAGGTGCGCAGCACGGCCACGTCAAGGCCGTTGATGGGACCGTAGATCTTCAGCGAGTCGATGTGGGCGTAGGTACCCTCCATCTTGAACGACGAGTTGAGGCCGCCCTCGCTGACCACCTTCAGTCCTAATGCCTCGGCCAGCGTACCGGGTTGGGTGAGCCTCACCACCTTGCGCGTGGGCGAGGCCATGCCGATGTGGTTGGCATACTGCGGCCAGGCGGCGCGGTAGGTCTCCACGAGCGAGTCGGGGACCGAGATGATGAAGTCGTCCGGCAGACCGTTGAAGGCGTCATTACCTAATGTGGGTGGCTGCGGGCGGTTGATGGTGATGCGCTTCAGCTGGCTACAGCCGCTGAAAGCGTAGGCGCCGATAGAGGCGATGCTGTCGGGCAGCTTGATGCACTGCAGCTGTCGGCTGTCGGCAAACATGAGCACGCGGATCTCTTTCAGTCCCACTGATCCGAAGGCCTCGAACTCGTCGAACGAAGTGATGTTGGAGTTCCTGAAACTCAGTTCGGCCATCTCCTCCGGCGTGATGCGCGACAGGTCGACATACTGGCTGAACGTCGTACCATTGGCGCTGTACGCCCACTTCTTGAGAGCTTCGTAGACGCCCTGGTTGTCCGTCCCTATCAGACAGGGCTGGAAGTGGTCCTTCCACTGCACCCATTTCTCATCGCTCAGGAAGTCGTGCTGCTTGTAGTAGTCCATGCGGATCTTCACGTTCGGCGAACCGGCGAACACGCCTCTGCCGAGCTTGATCTTGTCGGGTCCCCAGTGCTCGGCTTTGTTGGAGCCGTCGGTGCGCAGGTAGAGCATGTCCACGTGCTCGAGGTTGGGACAGTCGGCCAGGCAGGAGTCGTTGAGCATCAGGTCGAGGTCGTCGTAGGCGTCGCCCGTCCAGAGCACGCCATCGAGGTCCCAGAAGGTGACGCCGCGCAGCTCGCTGTTGCCACGGAAGGCGTTGAAGTCGACGTTGTTCAGGTGGTAGTTGTTGAACGTGCCGATGTCGTTGTAGAGCCTCATCTCGCCGTCCTTGCCCAGTCCGCCTTTCTCAATGCCGACGGCTGTCAGGTGGTCGATGGTATGTTCGCCGGAACTGGAGTCCACGCGACGCGAGTTCAGCTCGAACAGGTTGGAGTACATCACACCGGCCTTGGTCTGATTCACCGGCAGGGCATCGTCCTCGACAACAAACATGGAGCGGTACTTGCCCCACATGGGGTCGTCAACGAAGTCTTGGAGTCGGCTCTTGCCCACACGGATTTTGAGCTGGGTGGTGTCGCAGCCGGCGAAGATGTCGGTACCGTTCAGGATGAAGTTCTCAGGACCTAACGAACGGCGATGGTTAGAGCCGTCCTCTACGTTCAGCATCAGGTCGAGCTCGCGGAGGGCCGAGCAACCGTCGAAGCACTTGTCGGGAACGACGATGGACAGCGGCGCATACATGCGGCCTGTCATGAGGCCGTTGACGTCGTAGAACGATACCTTCCTCACGGCATTCTTGCCACGGAAGGCCTCATCGCCAATCATGACGGTCTTGTAGTTGTACACCGAGCCCGGGTCGTTGTATATCTTCACCTCGGGCGTGTTGTCTACATCTTTTATATATACGTGGTAGATCGTGTGTTTGTTATCCCTGAACACGGTAAGCATGGGGCCTAAGTTCCACGACGACTTGCGCTTCTGCATAGCATTGGCCATAGCCTGAATGCCGTTGGTCATGCCTGTACTTATCGCTGGTGTCGTCACCAGTGCAGGGCCGTAGCAAGCCATGGTGTAGAGCGTATTGAAATACGTATCATAGATGGGCACATTACTCATCACATATCGAGGCAATATGGAAATAAGGTTTTTGAAGGCGCCGCCGATAGAGTTTATCAAAAACTCGAAACTGTTATGCGCCATGTGCTTGCCGAGGCCGTTCACGGCAAACTCCATTAATTGAGGTTCAAAGAACATAAATTCATTATGAGCAGTTTGCAACATCAAACCTTCGCCCATGACTTGAATCGTTTTTTCTGGGACCAAGTTCGCCGCCGCTTCAGAAGTGACCGCAATTCCGTTTTCCAAGGAGATAATGCCTGCATTGGCACTGACCTCGGTGGCAGAAGGCGCTACCGACGCACCCTGGGCCGCTGCCGACGAGCCGCCCGCAGTGGCGACGAGGAGTGCTACCTGAGCTGCTGCCGTCAGGATGGTGAAGAGTGACATCTCGCGCTGCACCAGCTCGCTCGTCGGCAGTGAGTTCAGCGAACGCGAAGCGAAGTCGTAAGTGACGCCGTCCACCTTGAACGGACCAAACGTGGTAGGTAAGAACTGCGAGGCTACAATACGGTCTTTGTAGTGAGCCCAGTTGGGGTCGTTAATGAAGAAGTCGTACACCTCAGGCGCCACCATAATCTTCAGCTCGGGGTCACAGCCGTCGAAGCATCCCTTGCCAGGCACAATGTCTGTGGGCAGGAGGAACTCCATGCGGTTGCTGCTTTCGTAATTGTAATAGTAGAGGGCTACCTCCTTCAGGTTCGGACAATGGGCAAAGGCACTGTCGCCCAACACCAGGCCCATGGGGCAGCGGGCATTGCCGACGTACGACGGCGAGCTATGGAACGTCACGCTCTTGATCTTCTTATTCCCCTTGAACGCGTCGGCTTCCACTTGGATTGTCTTGTAGTTATAGACGGTGCCCACGTCGTTGTTAATGTGCAGGTTGCCATCGAACGACGAGGCCCCTGCGTCGTCAAATCCCGTGACCCTCATGTAATACACCTTCGGCATAAGGTTTGAGTAGTCGTCGGCAAGGACATCGTTGACAGCAAAGTTCATATACTGGGCATTCCATGCCTTCTGCCGCTCGGCAAACACCTGATTGTCGTCGTTGGTATACAGCGAACCATCGTCCTTGACGAAATAGTTGTATTTGACCAACTCCTCGACGATAGTCTTTGAAGCAGGTTCTTCGGGCTGCAGCAACTGGCTGTAGGCCTTCCAGTTGGGGTCGGCCAGAAACTCCTCATAACGCGAGGCCGCCACGCGGATGCGCACCTTGGGGCAGCCGTCGAAGACGTTCTTGCCCACATATACGTCCTTGGGGCCGAGGGCCTGCTCCTTGTTGGTACCTCGGTTGTTGAAGTAGAGCAGGTCTACCAGCTCCAGGTTAGTGCAGCCACGGAACGCGCCGTCCTCAATCACAAACCCCATGAGCACATTGGCATTGCCCACGTTGGATGCCGAACTCTCGAGGCGGAACGTACGCAGGTCGCTATTGTCGCTCAGCACACCCGACTTCAGGCAGATGGTCTTGTAGTTATAGATGGTGCCCACGTCGTTGTACATCGTCACCACACCGTTCTGCTTGCTGATGGCCTCGGAGTCAGCTCCTTTTACACGCAGGTACCAGACGGTGGAGCCCAGTGTCTGCTTCGAAGGCTCCAATAGGGAACGCACATTGATGCCTTCGTAATTGTCTTTCCACGACTTGAGTCCTTCGGCCATCTGGTCAATCTTGGCATTGGTCATGAGTGAGCCGTCACTTTCTGAGGCATAGTAGTCATAGATGAGACCACCCTCCTCAATGCCTTCGCCGTTCAGCTCGGTGACGCCGTCGTCGATGCCGTCGGGCTCAAAGTCTGCCAGGCCAATCTTGTCGGCATAGGGTGCCCAGTTGGGGTCATCCATAAACTCCTGCAGGCGGTTCTTGGCTACTAAGATTCTGAGGTTGGGACAGTCGTCAAAGGCTCCCTTGCCAGGGATGATGTCCTTGGGCCCCAGCGACTCCCACTTGTTGGTGCCGCGGTTGTTGTAGTAGAGCACCTGCACCTCTTCAAGGTTGCTGCAGCCACGGAACGCGCCGGGCTGGATGAACAGCCTCATGGAAAGGTTGGCATTGCCGATGTTCGACGGCGAGCTCTCGAAGCGTACCTTCTTGATGGTCTTGTTGCCGCGAAGCGCCATGGAGTCGATGGCTATCGTCTTGTAGTCATAGCTGGTGCCTACGTCGTTGTACACGGTCAGCACGCCGCTCTGCTTTTCTAACTTGGAATCATCCACCTTATTCAACTTCACATACCACACCTCGGTACCCAACATGCCCTTGTCGGGAGCCAGCACATCGGTCACCTTGAAGTTGTTGGCATCGTCAGCCCATCGTCTGAGCATAAGGGCCAACTCTTCGTTGTAGGCATTGGAGTAGTACTGGCCGTTGTCCCTGCGAAGATAGCCATAGACAGCCCCATCTTCCTCGAAGTCGTCGGTCTGCAGTTCGTCGGGGACAATCATAGAAGCGTACTGCTTCCAGTTGGGATCGCCCAGGAATTCCCAATAGCGCGAAGCGGCAACAATGATGCGCAGCTTGCTGCATCCGTCGAAGACATTCTTGCCCGGAATCACATCCTTGGGTCCCAGCACTTGCTCCTTGTTTGTGCCTTCATTGTTGTAATAGTAGAGACGGAATTCCTCCAGGTTCGAGCAACCACTGAAGGCGCCATCTTCAACGACCAGCTTCAGTGGCGCATTGGCATTGCCCACATTCGAAGGGGAACTCTCGAAGCGTACTATCTTGATATTTTGGTTGCCGTTCAGCTTGCCGCCGATGGCAATGGTCTTGTAGTCGTAACTGGTGCCGACGTCGTTATAGACGGTAAGCACACCGTTTTTCGCAATGATTTCCTTGTCGTTGACGCCCGTAAGGCGTACATACCACAGCTCACCGCCAAAGTCGCTCTTGTTCTTATAGAGCAGGTCCTCGGGATTCAGCCCTTCGTAGTGGTCCTTCCACGAGCCTATCTGCTGCAGCATCGCATTCCAGTCTTCGTTGCTCAAGGCACTGCCGTCCTCGGCCTTCATGAAGCTATAGACACCACCGTCCTCCGTGATGTCGTCGGAAGAGTGCTCGAAGGTGGTGATGCGGTCGCGCACCGGTCCCCACGTCTGGCTGCTGAGGTATTGCTGATAGACGCTGGTACCCACGCGCAGCCACGCCTTGGGCGAGTTGTCGAGCATCGAACCCCAGATGCGCGTCACCGCCGTCGGCGGCAGTGCCAGCCATTGGTTGCTGCCGCTGGTGGTCCACTGCATCAGGTTCACCTCCTCCAGGTTCTCGCAGTTGGCAAACGCCTTGTCGCCGATGAAGAAATAGAAGTCGGTGTTGGCCGAATAGTTCAGGGCATCGCAGTCCTGGAAATAGATGCGCCTGACGCCCGGCATGCCCCAGAAGGCGTTGTCGGCGATGCAGCCCAGGTGGGTGTGACCGGTAAATATGCCTACCAAGTCGTTAATGATATACGTCTCGCCACTAGATGGGAAGTTGTCGGCATCGATGCTGGCAGCCGTGATGTAATCCCTCTCGGCATTCACGTACCAGCCCTTGGAATCGAGATACCAGCCGTAGTCTTTCGGATTATGAACCGAGACGTTGAAGTAGCGCGTGTAGTTGTTCTCTGTGATGTACGTGTACTTCACGCCTTTGTAGGTGTAAACGTAGTCTTCCGACGGTGCCCGTTTCGGCACGCGTTGCGGCTTGACCGACGAGCCATCGCGCAGTTCCACTTCATCGGCGACACTGTCGACTGCCACCTCATCAGCAATGCGGTCAGCAACCTCGGCTTGCGCCCATACGCCCGTGCCTGCTATCATCAGCCATAGGGCAAGTGTTGTCAGAAATCTGGTTTTCATATGCATAATATATACAGTTGTTTATTCTTCAAAAAATTCCAACCTATGTTAGAAAGCCGCACGGGTCGTGCCGCTGGCACCTTCGCTACTGATGACGGTGTTGATGTTCGGGTCTTCATCGCCGGCATTTCCACCCCAATCGATGGCGGTATCGGTGACAGCACCCTCCGCAGCAATCGTCTCAGCCTGCTGTATCCGTCCGGAGACGCGCGTCAGGTACTGGCCCAGGTAGTCGGGACCGAGCTGGCCCTTCACCGCCTGCGTGCTGCCAACGATGGGGATGCCGATGGCGTTGCCCTTCTGGTCGAGCATGGTGACGGTCATCTTACCGTCAGCCTCGATGTCGTACTCCTCCTGCGAGGGCTCGCCCTTCAGCATGGGCTGAACGCTGAAGCCGGCGTTTGCCGGCAGCGTGGCGAAGGTGACCGTCTTCGCCCATGGGGACGACGTGACGGTTTCCTGTACCTGTTGGCCATCACTGTCTATATAATATACAGTAACGGTGCAGGCGCTGAGCAGGTCCTGGCTCAGGTTCAACACATACTCAACCTTGGCACTTGCGGCTTTCGGCTCCTCCGGCTCATCGTCGCTGCAGGAGGGAAGGCTGCCGAGGGCCAGCAGGCCCCCGAGCAGCATACTCATTATCTTCAGATTCTTCATTGACGCTTATTGATTAATGATTTTACGTCCGTTCTTGATTACAATACCCTTTGTGTTTCCGTCGATGCGGCGACCTGAGAGGTCATAGACGCGCTCGGTGCCGTCGCTGTCGATGGTGCGCAGATGCTCGACTCCGCTGGCATCCTCCAGCGTCATGCCGAGGGAGGCGCGGGTGGAGCCCTGACGGCTCTGCAACAGATAGCAGCGGTAAGGAGGAATGGTGACAGTGCTTTGTGCCTCGGTGTCGCTTTGCACGGGGTGCCACTTCGCATCGTCGTTCATCACGTAGGCGCCCAGGTCGACAGCCTCGTCATGGCCGATGGTGTTCAGTGTGCCGCGCATGACAAAGCCTGGCGACTGCAGCTGTCCACCATAGGTTGAGCCACCACTTGCAGGCAGCAGTGTCTCACCGTTGACATTCAGCAGGGCGTATTCAAACTCAGCCCATACCAGATAAGGTTGCAGCGCCTGCATTTTCCCCGTATACTGGGCAAAGATCAGTTCATTGTCGCTACGTCCTGAAAGCTGATACACCTTCGCTCCTGCGGGAATGTCGAGGCTGTAGGGCAGACAGACGGTATAGGGCGCGTCGCTCCTTCCCAGTGTGCGCGTGTTCTCAACGTTCTCCGCTGTGATGGCCATGGGCACGCAGTAGTCGGCATCGTCGTAGAGGCGGAAGGTCTTGGTGCGAAAACCGCTGCCGTTCATTACCGCCACGTTCGTTTCGTCGGTCTCACCATACTTGGCAGGCATATAGCAGAGTGTGCGCTCTGTGAGCCCGATACGCTGCAGTCCACCATCCTTCAGGCTGTTCATCAGGTCGAGCGTATCGCACAGCTGGAAGTCGACAAAACGTAGTTTCGTCGCCTTGCTGAAGGCCTCGTCGCCCACAGAGGTCAGTGTCACCGGCATGGCGATGCGCTCCAACTGTGTGAGGGGCTGCATGTCCGTGGTAAAGAGGGAATCGACGAGAGTGTAACGCAACGGCGTCAAGTCGGTGATATCGGCATGATCCTTGAACCATCCCTTCACGCTGGTCACGTCGGCCAGATCGTCCTCGGTGGCGGCGGCATGGGCGGCAAAACTTGCAAACGAGGCGTCGTCCTCAAATACGCCCTTCGAGATATTGTTGGTGCGCTGCCAGCTGTTGCCAACGTAGGCCATGTCTTTAATATAATCGTTATAGAGCGACGGGCGCACATAGAAGGCGTCGAACGTCGGGTTGTAGTTGTTGCACAGGTTGCGCCAGACGAAGTTGTCAGCATCCAGTTCTGGCTTTTTGTTGGCCAGCAGATACATGCGGGTGAGCGACACATCATCGTCGAAAGCGCTCCAGTTGAGGGTCTCGATGCTGTCGCCGATGACCACGGTCTCGAGGTTCTCGCACTGCATCATCGCACGCGAGCGGATCTCCTTCAGCGACTTCGGCAGGATGAGCGTCTTGAGCTGATAGCATTGCAGGAAGGCGTAGGCGGGGAGCACGTCCTTCACTTCCACTTGGTCAATGCGGGTCGTCAACTTGTCCTGGGCGAAGCGCCAGTTGCTCGGCTCCAGTTGGGCGTCGTAAAGGTCGATGTACTCCAACGCTCCTGCCAGGTTGGGCTTGTCGGTCCACGGGCAGTAGCCAGCCAGATAACGCATGACGGCGAGATCCTGTCCGGAGATAGGACCGTTGACCTTCAATTTGGTAATATGGTTGTAATCGCCCTCGATGCCCACTACTCTCAGGTTATTTACGCTTTCCTCTCGGCCTCTTTCATCATTGGAGACGCCATTATTTTTGCTGAGTACGGTGAGGCCGAGTGCTGCCCCCAGTGTGTTGGGGCAGGTGAGCGTCACCTCGATGACGTCGTCGATGTTGATCTCGCTGCCCACGATGTGGTCGGCGTACTCGGGCCAAGCTTCGCGATACCGCTTCGTGTGCGTCTTGGGTACATAGACGCGGAAATCGGAGGGCAGGTCGCGGAAGGCTCCCTTCTCCAGCGAGGGCACGCTGTCGGCACTGATGGTAATGGAGCGCAAGCTCTTGCATCCCTGGAAGGCGCTGTAGCCCATATACTGCAGCGAGTCGGGCAGGGTGACGCTCTTCAGGGCTGTACAGCCGTTGAAGGCCGAGCCGAGATTGATGACATTGTTGAAGAGCCCAAGCTCGTCAAAACTCTCTACTTTGTCGTTCAGGATGCCGTCGATGCAGGTCAGCTGTCTGTATTCCGAGGGGAAGAAATGCCCCTTGCGTGTGAAGGCGCTCATGGCTTCGGCGTCCTTGAAAGCCGTAGTGACCATCGGACAACTGCTGGTGATCTCGTTGCGGCCCATGAATTGGGCCATGTTGTGCCCTGGCACATAGACGGCTTCAGCGCCAGGCTCCCAGCACGTCTTGTCATCGCTGGTGCACACATTGCCGAGGAACACCAGTTCCTCCAGTTGCTCATGGTTATCCTCGAACAGCTCGTTGTCGGCCTCCTTGGTGTCGTCGCCGATGGCCAGATGCCTGAGGCCGTGAGCCTGTTCAAACACGTTCTCGCCTATCTTCTTGGCACTCTTCGGCAGGATAACGGTCTGGAGTTTGTCGCAGTAGGTGAACATGAAGTCGCCCACCATATTGTCCTCCTCGAGATAGTCGTTGCTGCCCCAGCACTGATAGGGGTGCTCGGTGTCCTTCTTGAGTTCTGCGCCGTAGAGGTTCAGGTAGCGCAGGCGTCCGGCTGTAGGCTCGCTATTGTTCACGTTGGCACCGCCGAGGAAGCGGAGCACGCCCACGTCGACGCCGTTCAGGGGGCCTTCCACTACCAGCGAGTCAAACTTCTGGTACTGGCCTACCAGCCCCATCAGGTACTTATCGTCCATGATGGTCTGAAGACCCAGTTTTTCGGCCAGCTCGCCCACCTTGGTGGTCTTCACGTAGTGGATGACGGGCCTCTCCGTGTCGCTGACGATGTACTGGGCATAGCTGGGCCAGGCCGTCTTGTAGGCATCCACAGCCTCGGCAGGCACGTAGATGGTAAAGCCATTGTAATTGCTGAGGTCGAACACGCTGTAGTCCAGCTTGGCGGGTTTCGTACCCTCGCAGCACACGGACTTCAGGCCGCTGTACTGGAAGGCGCAGGCATCGATGGTCTCCACAGCAGCGGGGATGGTGATTTCCTTCAGGCTCGAGCAGCCGTAGAAAGCCCAGCCGCCAATGTGCTTCACCGTGGAGGGTAGCTCGATGTTGCGCAGGTTTTCGCAGCTTAGGAACCACGAACCACCCACGTAGTCGAGACCTGCTGTCTCAAAGATCTTGAACTCGGGAAACTCCTCGATGTCGGTTTTTGCGAACTTGCCGTTCAGCCAGCTGAATCCCTTCTCCTTCAGGCGCATGGCGTCGATGACGTTCCATGCATTATTCATCGTGCTGCAGTGCAGCGTATAGCGCAGGTCGCTCAATATGCTCTTCACCTTGCTGTCGACAGGCTTGAACAGACAGGCTGTGAACTTGTTCTTGTAGCTTGCCCATGTAGAGTCGGCCATGAAAGCCTCCATCTGCTGGGGCATCACTTTCAGTCTGAGCTTAGGCGTGTTGTCGAAGACGCGGTCGCCCAAGCGCAGCGTGTTGGGTGTCAGCGGCTTCACCGAGCCGCGCGTGGTGGTGGCGTGCGACAAGTAGACGAGTCCCATGGACTCCAGGTTCTGGCAGTTCTTGAAACACTCGTCCTGCAGGGTGATGTCGATGTCGGCATAAGCCTCACCGAAGATGCTGACACCATTGATGTTCCAGAACGACACTTCCTTCAGCTTCTGATTGTCGCGGAAGGCGCCCTTCTTCACATAGTCCAGGTGGTAGTTATTCCAGTTGCCGACATCGTTGAACAGGCCCAGCGCGCCGTCGTTCTTGTCGAGGAATTTGCTGTCGGCCTCATAGGCATAAAGGTGTTCTATCTCGTGCCCCATGCCGTAGGTGATATGGCGCGTCGAGTTATCCGTATAGGCGTAGGCATAGTTCACGCCATAACCGCTGGTCGCCTTTTTCTCGGCGAGGGAACCCGTGGTGAGGTATCGGCTGTACTTCGCCCACGAAGGGTTGTCGAGGAAGTCCTGCAGACGGTCCTCGCTCACGATGATGCGCAGCTTTGTAGAGTCGCAACCGGCAAAGATACTGTCGCCGCAGATCACGAAGTTCTCGGGACCGAGGGCTGTCTCGCCACCACGAGCAGTCTGGTAGCGCAGGTCGAACTCCTTCAGGCTGGTACATCCGGCGAAGGCCGAGTCGGGGATGGTGAAGAGCAGCGAGGCATAGCTGTCGTATTTGCTGCTGCGGCTCTCGGCAAACTTGATGCGCTGCACCTTGGTATTGCCCTGGAAGGCATCGCGGCTGACACCCACCGTGCGATAGTTATACACCGAGCCAATGTCGTTGTAGATGGTGAAGTCGGTCTGATTGGGGTCGGCCTCTTTAATATAGGTATGGTAGATGAGCTTCTTGTCGGGCGTCGTCATGCCGAACCCCACCAGTCCCACCTGGTGGATGTTGGCTGCCAGGTTGTCGGCAAGGCCGTTCTTCATCTCATCGGTGTTCACCTGGCCTGAAAATGGCTGGAACTGACCGATCATGCGTGAGCCGACGTAGGAACTTAATGTGCTGGCCAGAGTAATATTGGCCAACTTGTTTTTCAGCATCATCTTGCTAGCCTGCATTAACAGCGATTTTTGGAGTGCCTCTTTGGCCGAAATCTCACCTGTCACTTCAAGCAGACGAGCACCTGCTACTTTCTTCACTACATCGCACAGGAGCTTCGCGGCTTTCGTGTCGAGAACTAGCTGCTTATCAAGCAAAACAATGTAATTTCTGCAGGAGCCCATGTTGTTAAGTAAATTGTACATTTGGCTCAAGGCGTTCGGCCCCATCGCTTTTCGGAAAGCTTCGCCACCCAGAAATTTCACAGGGGTGTGGTGGTATTGCGCAGCATATAAAAAACTTTTAAATCCAATGCCTTGTGTTAAGTCTTTAGCCGAATTAATTCCAGCATTCAGTGCCGCTGCCTGCTCATTTAATAAGGCCATCTCTGTCCCCAACTTCGTAGCCTCAGTAGCTGCTGAAGTGCCAGCCTTCCCAGTACCTGCCGAGAAATACGTGAGTGCTATCTCGGCAATGGCGAAGGGCACGTTCCACCACGACGGTTCGACGGTGACCACCTGTGAGGAGGTGGCAGCGTTGGGCGTCTTCGAGGCGTAGTCGTAGGTCAGGCCGCCCTCGTTGATGGCATTCCATGTCGTAGGCTCATAGTCGGCCGGAACAATGCAATGGCTGTATTGGCTCCAGTTGGGGTCGTTGATGAAATCCATATAGCGCGTAGGCGAAACGATGATGCGTACCTCAGGGTCATCCACGTCAAGGGGTAGCACGTCATGGCTGTCGAAATCGGCCTTCCAGCCAAAGATGTCGTCGCCGGGTATCACGTCCTCCGGGCCCAGCGTCTCCCAGTGGTCGTCACCGTCCTGCACGTAGTAGTACATGCGTATCTCCTTCAGGTTCTTGCAGCCACGGAAGGCGCAGTTCTCGATGACCATCTTCAGGTCGCTGTAGGAGTTCTCCGTGTGACCGTTGGTCTGCCAGAACTCCACGGCCTTCAGGTCTTCGCAGTTGGTAAAGGCGCCACGGCGCACGGCCAGCGTCTTGTAGTTGTAGTAGCTGCCCACATCGTTGTAGATGCGCAGCACGCCGTCATGGCTTTTCAGATAGTCGGGGTCGGCGCTCTCAATGGTGGTGTAGTAGATGGTGGCGTCGGTGTTCTCGGCCATCAACTGGCGGGCATTGAAGCCCTGGTAGTCAGCATTCCACAGACGCAACTGCTTCATTACCTCCTCGGTCAGCGTGCCGTCGTTGGTCAGGTAGGTCTTGTTGTCTTCCGCCAGCATGCACCTATAGCGTGCGCCGCACTCGTCTATCGCATAGCCCGAGGGCTCGTAGCTGATGAAACGGTCTTTCACGGCGGCCCATACACCGCTGCTTTTGTAGTCGTCCAAGGTCGAGCTCGATACGCGGATGAAGGCGTTGGGCGACCCTTCGAGCATATTGTCCCAGATGCGCTTCACGGCCGACACCGGCATGGGCTCCCAGTGGTTGTCGCCCTCGGTGACATACTGCATCAGGTCGACCTTCTCTAATTGCGGGGCATTGGCAAAAGCCAGGTGACCGATGAAGAAATAGGGACTGGTGTTAGACGAATAAGCCACTGCGTCGCAGTCCTGGAAGTAGATGCGCTTCACCTTCGACTCGCCTGTAAAGCCATGGTCGGCCACGCAGCCCAGATGGGTATGATCCTTGAAGAAGCCCACCAGGTCGTTGATGAGGACTACCTCGCCACTGCCCGGCAGCGACTCCTCGTCGATGCTGGCGGCGGTAATGTAGGCCTTCTCGGCATTCACGTACCAGCCGTCTTTATCGCGATACCATCCGTAGTCACTGGGATTGTGAATACTGGTATTGAAGAACCGCGTGTAGTTGTTCTCTGTGATGTACGTGTACTTCACGCCCTTGTAGGTGTAAACGTAGTCTTCCGACGGTGCCCGTTTCGGCACGCGTTGAGGCTTGACCAACGAGCCGTCGCGCAGCTCTACCTCGTCGGGGACGCTGTCGACTGCCATCTCATCGGCAATGCTGTCTGCGACGCTGTCGACTGCCATCTCATCGGCAATGCTGTCAGTAACCTCGGCTTGTGCCCATGTGCCCGTGCCTGCTATCGTCAGCCATAGGGCAAGTGTTGTCAG
>CAMHHO010000080.1:0-15624 GCA_946184965.1 uncultured Prevotellaceae bacterium
AACGTCGTGAGACAGTTCGGTCTCTATCTATCGTGGGCGCAGGAGTTTTGCGTGGATCGGCCACTAGTACGAGAGGACCGTGGTTGACAGACCTCCGGTTTACCGGTTGTGCCGCCAGGTGCACCGCCGGGTATCCGCGTCTGGTCGGGATAAGCGCTGAAAGCATCTAAGCGCGAAGCCAGCCGCAAGATGAGGACTCCATGAGGGTCGTGGTAGACTACCACGTTGATAGGCAGCAGGTGTAAAGACGGTGACGTCAAAGCCGAGCTGTACTAATTGCCCGAATGCTTTCGCCGCCGTTCATGTTCTCAGTTGTTGTTGCGGTGTTATAGTCATCCCGTTTTGCTTGTGCAGATGTCAACCCCATTATCAGGTGGTTATTGCGGCGGGGTCCCACCTCTTCCCATTCCGAACAGAGAAGTTAAGCCCGCTTGCGCCGATGGTACTGCAATGCAATGCGGGAGAGTAGGAGGCCGCCATCTTTACAGAGCGAAGCCCTGAGTCAGCAATGATTCAGGGCTTCTTTACGTTTGTGTCCCTGTTTCTGCCGTATAGTTGCCAATCGCAGGAAACATCCTGCACTCCCTGCACTTCCTACACCTGTTGAGCTTTTTTGGGTGCGGGAAGTGCAGGGAGTGTTGGATATAAAGTGCGAAAGGCAACTATATATATGAAAAACGGTATGAGACATCAGCAAAACAGTGCACTTTTCCGGCCTTCGGAGGCTGGAACCAACACCTGAACCGACACCTTGGCAAAAGGCGGGAGTTTACAAACAAAAGGCGGGGGTTTATGAGCAAAACCCGCCGCCTTTTGCGACAAATTCGGGAGGTGGTACCGGAAATTGTCGCAAAAAAGTAGGGGTTGTCGCATATACTCCGAAAGAAAAACACGGAAAAATTTGGAATTCACTTGCCATCGCCATAACTTTGTAACCTCAGAAGACAATGATTTAAGTTAAACAATAAAAACGGAAAGCTTATGGAAATAAAAAGAATTGTACACAGCACAGGTTGACGAGCTCAACGGAAAAAGAAAGAAAATGTGCTGAAAATTTGGTGGTTTAGAGGGAAATCACTATATTTGCAGCCAAATAGCCAAGAACACAAAACATAAAATTAAGATGAGAGATATGGTTAATATACAGAAACAGTGGTGGGCAGGCCTGCTGCTTGCTATCATCGCATTTGCCGTGCCTACGGTGGTACGGGCCGCCGACGGTGATTTCGACTCGCCTAAGATTGCGTTTACGTGGTATCAGAAAGGGCAGGGATGCATGCACCTGAAGCTGATGACGACCAACGCCAGTCCCTATCGCACGTTGCACTCTGCCACTTACGGCGTAATTGGCAAAGACGGCAAAAAGACGCCCGTGTTCCAAGTTGCCGAGAATAACAGTGAAAATAGCGGGTATGTGATATCGCATTTCACGAACTATCTGTCTGGTTCGTTGTTGTACCTGACCAATGATACCTACTGGAAGCCGCTCTGCTTTATCTATGAAGGCGCTCTGCAGGAGCATCACCACACCCGCAATGGAAAGGACAACGGCTACGCAGAGTTGGACTGGTACTATCCGACCAGCTTTGCCGGTCAGTCGTTAACGTTCTATGTGGATGCCACCCTTTGGAAGAGTGGTGGTTCAACGTCAACCTACCAGAAGGAAATCGGAACGATGGACTTCGACGAGATTTCGCTCGAGACCTACGACGCCTTCCCCGCGACCGACGCCGGCGAGGAGGGCATGATCAAGATTCCGTTCGTCTCGAACCACGTCATCAACTCCGTCCAGGTGAGCTATACCGACGAATTCAACACGAAGAGGACACTGGACCGCGTGACGCTCGACAAGGATGCCTACTCGGGCTTTGTCACCGTCCCGGCCACGGCCGTGCATAAGGACCTGACGCTGACGGCCAACGTCCTCTCAGGCAAACCCTCGGAAGGCGACTTACCCAACCCCGACTGGATGAGGACGGTGACGGGCGACGTCAGCGTCACGCTCGACAAGGCGCCGATGATGCACGCCCCCCACCTGCTGACGGCCGAACTGCAGGTAGACTCTACGCAGCACGCCAAGATGGTGCTGAAGTGGCAGACCGAGTTCAACGAACATGACGACCTGCTCGACGGCGACATGTTCCTCGTGCAGCGCTCGCTGACGGGTCGCGTCGAGGACTTCACCGACATCGGCTCCGAGGCTTACGACAGCAAGACGACCAACTACACGTTTGAAGACGAGAGCCTCATCAACGCGCTGACGCCCGAGCAGATCGACGCCGAGGTGGGCATACCGCTGGTGCGCTACCGCGTGATGCGCACCTCGACCCGCGAGCTGTGGGGCACCTACCGCAACCCGACCATCAGCCACGTCATGCCGCGCCTGAAGACCCTCGAACTGCTGAAGCCCATCAACATCCGAGCCGACTGGAAGGACCAGGAGCAGCACAAGGCCAGGGTCAAGTGGGACTACGACAACAGCGGCGACCACCACGAGTACAGCGCCGACACCCGCAACTGCATACGATTCTGGGACGACCGCGCCCAGATGACCGTCGTCACGCGCATGTACAACCGCAACGGGCAGCTGGTCGACACGCTGAGCCGCGAGGTGACCAGCGCCGAGCGACTGGCCGGCGAGCTGGAGCTGACGCTCAACCGCTCGTGCGTCAACTACGACGTGCAGCTCGTCGTCGATGCCAACAAGTCGCCCATCGGGCACGCCACCGGCGACCTGACGGTCAAGATCAAGAGCCAGGACGACTGGGACAGGTTTGCCAGCCGCGTCAGCAAAGGCGAGACCACACTGAACGCCATCCTGCTCACTTCAGACGTCAGAATCACCAAGATAGAGCAGATGATAGGCACCGCCGACAACCCCTACCGGGGCATCTTCTTAGGCAACACCCAGGAGACGTACTTAGACATCACGACCGACACGGAAAACAACATTGCCCCGTTCCGCTACATTGCCGACAACGCCACCATCAGCCACTTTTTCGTCCACACCACCATCAGCACCAGCAAGAAGTTTGCCGGCGGAATCGCGGCAAGGCTTCAGAGCGGCAACGCCTACATCGAATACTGCGAGGTGGACATGAACCTGAGAGCACGGCTTAACGGCGACGGCTCGCACGGTGGTCTCGTAGCCGGTATCCACGACGGCCAGAATCTCTACATCAGCAACTGTCTCGTTAGGGGAAGCTTCGATGGCAGCCTTTGCTATAACAACGGTGGCTTCGTAGGCTGGCTCAACAAGGCCGCCTTCGTCGTGGCTGACCGCTGCTTCTTCATCCCTGAGAATGTAAACATGGACACGTATGGCTGTTACACCTTGGTGCGCACCAACGCCACGGCCGAAGTGAGTGCCATCATCCGCGACTGCTGCTACAGTAAGCCAATGGGAATAGCCCAAGGCGTGCAGGCCAGCAAGGTGCCCGCCTCGTGGGGTTGGGTGAACGACACCTATCCCAGCTATCACCCCTACAGATTCCCCCCGTCGCCGTCGCACGGCGAATTCGCGGCCTCGCTGCCTGCCGACAAGTTCTACTACGAGAACCACGGCAAGATTGACGCCGGCACGCTGAAGGTGACGCCGCTGCGCAGCTCGGCCCTGTTAGAGTGGTCGACCGACGGCGGTACAGTAGACTACTTCGACGTGTACCGCATCAAGGCCGACGACCCCAACCCCGACAACTGGGAGCGCATAGCCACACAGGTCATCAGCACGCAGTATGAGGACAAAAAGACATCGCCCGTTTACACCTATAAATACAAGGTTCTGTCGGCCAACGACTGCGAGGGTACCACCTTCGAGACGAGTAAGGTCGTCACGGGCGGCTGCGAGCAGACGTGTACCCTCGAGGGCTACGTCGTATTCCCCGACGGCACGGGCATACCCAACCGACCCATCACCATCACCGAGGACCGCTCGGGCGGCAAGACCTACCAGGGCAAGACCGACGTCCGGGGGCACTTCATCGTGAAGGACCTGCCCTACTGGGGCGGCAGCGACGGCCGCTACCGCGTGTCGCCCATCATTCCCGGCTACACCGGCATGCAGAGCGTCAGCTTCGGCACCGAGCCCGGCCAGAACTACATCTCGAACGTCCGCTTCGAGGTGACCGATAACGTGAAGTTCTCGGGCTACGTACAGTACAACGGCACGAGCATACCCGTGCAGGGCGTCCACTTCCTGGTCGACGGCTACGAGGTGGGTAATGCCGCCGGCCCGATAGAGAGCGACCACGAGGGTAAGTTTGCCTTCCGCATGCTGCCCGGCAACCACACCATACAGGCCGTGAAGGACGACCACCAGTTCCTTGACGACGGCTACTACTACGCCGACGAGCTGAACAAGTCGACGACGGAATACGACTTCCAGACCGACAAGGCCGGCATCTACTTCTACGACAAGACCCGCGTCCGACTGATAGGCCGCGTCGCCGGCGGTAAGGACCAGGGCAGCCTGCCACTGGGCAACTCGCTGAGCCGCAACAACCTGGGCGACGACCTGGAGATGGTCTTCGTGCTCGAGGGCGACAACACGTCGCGACTGGTCTGGGACATCCTCGACCGCAAGAAGGCCGAGCGCGACGAGACCTTCGTCCACAAGGCCCACGACAAGAAATACACCTACATGACGCAGGTACACACCACCGCGCACCGCATGGTGGTACACCCCGACGTCCACACCGGCGAGTACGAGGTGCTGCTGCCGCCCGTGAAGTGGAAGATCCAGCAGATCACGGCCAAGGGATACCCGACGCTGTTCCAGGAGGGCACGATAAACGACGTGATTGACCTGACCGACTCGCTGGCACCGAGGAGCAACACCATCACCGGCAGCTGGAAGAACGCCAACGGCGACGCAGTGACCCAGGTCACCGAGGAGTACAACGCCAAGTACAGCCGCATCTACCACTCGCCCGTCCAGCTGGAACGCCAGCAGTTAGGCTACGACAAGTTCAGCTACTTCGGCGACAAGAGCTACACGGCCAAAGACATGGCCGGCAACAAGTCGACAGTGCCCCTGGCCTACGGCACAGAGGTGAAGAGCGGCAGCGGCAAGACCAAGTACGAGACGCACTATACCTTCGGCTACCCCGTGTTCAACATCAATCGCGAGTACCCGGTGAAGATCTCGGCCATTGAGAAGTACTACTACAACAACAACCCGAAGAACGACACCGTAGACGTGATCAAGCTCTCGGGCGGCGTGGTGACCATTCAGAACAGCATGGTATCGGCCACCCACCGCGACACCGTTCACCTGGACGACCAGGGCGAGCGCATCTACATGATGACGGCCAAGCAGACGCCCTACAGCCTGACGGGCGACGACGCACTGCGCACCGTCACCATGACGCTCGAGATGGACGGCACGCACTACGAGGCCGAACCTCTGCGCGCGTACGTTCTTAATATATATAATAAGCCCGGCGCCAAAGACGTGCTGCCCATCAAGCAGCCACAGCTCGTCGACATCCTGCGCGACCCGCCCGGCGGCGGCTCGTCGGCCAAGCTGAGCAAGGGCTCGACGCTGAAACACAGCTACACCCTGGATTTGCAGGCCAAGGTCGGTATGACGTTCTCGTTCCAGTCGGGTGCTGAAAGCTCGTTCTATGTCGGCTTCGTGGGCATAGGTGCCGAGACGGGTACCATCAATGGCGCCAAGAGCAAATTAGGCTTCAATATTGACCTGGTGCTGTCAATCATGGACAAGGAAGCCTATTCCTACACCATCACCTGCAACGAGGACATTTCCACCAGCAGCGACAAGACCATGGTGGGAGCCGATGCCGACGTCTACATCGGCACGGAGACCAACCTGATACTGAAACCGGCCACCGCCGTGCGCGCCATTCCCCACGACATGTGGGAAAAGCAGCAGGGAGCCGTCAAGGCAGGACGCTCGCTGGAGATAGCCCGGGGCGTCGACGGCGAGGGTAACATCATTCACCTGGTGCGCGACGAGGTGGTGACTTATTCGCCCGAAATCAGCTCCGTGTTCCACCACTCGCAGAGCTACGTCACCACGCAGCTCATGCCGCAACTGGAGAAAGAGTGCAAGTCGCTGCTGTTCACCGGCAGCAAGGCGGATGCCCAGGAGCAGGCCGACTACACGGGCAAGCCCGTCTATTGGTCGATGCTGAGCCCCAACGACGAAAACTTCGGCATGATGAACTACAAGGTGACGAAGAACGGAGGAAAGACCACGCTGGAACCCGTCTACTATACCAACAAGATGGACAAGGCGCCGGAGGGCAACATCTACTACCAAGTCATCCTGCCCACCAACTACACCGGCAAGAACGAGGACCGGATAGCCGACTTCTGCCAGACGCAGCAGTGGTGGTTGGAAGCCATCAGGATGAACGAGCAGGAGAAGCTCAGTGCCACAGACCTGCTGAAGAACTTCGACGTAGACGGCGCTACTGGCATGACCTATAGCGAGGACTTCTCGTCGGACGTTACGTCGAGTGCCTATCTCAAGTATCCTTGGTCGAACATCGGCAATGTAGCTGTAGGGCTGGGAAGTGTTGTTGCTAACGCCGTCGCCAAGTCCTTCTCGACAGCCTCCGGTGGCAGTACCGACGACAAATCGAGCGCCATCATCGACAACGACGTACACCTCGGCGTAACCGGCTTCAAATTGGGTATTACCCCCGTGCTGAACCTTGACATCAACGGCACTTACGGCTTACAGACGAAATACAACCGAAAAGAGAGCTTCACCATCAGCATGGACAAACGGAGCCATCTGGACTTCGACGTCTACCGTGTCAATTCCAACCTCGCTGACGGCAAGACGGCTGGCGACTTCGACATCTTCGTAGAGAAGAACATCAGCGAGCTGACGGACGAAGTGATTGACAAGATCAAGGGAGGTATCTTTGTCGACAACTACAAGAATGAACGCGAATGGAGGTACTCGCGCGGCTTCGTCTACCGTACCCGTGGCGGCGCCACCTGCCGACCCTATGAGGGTGAGCGCGTGACGAAGGTGTATAATGCCGGCACCGTGCTCGACGAGGCCACCAAGCGCATAGAGAACCCCGTCATCAAGATTGACAAGCAGAGCATCAGCGGCGTGCCCTTCGGCGAGCCAGCCCGCTTCAAACTCTACATGACCAACGAGAGCGAGGTGCCCGAGGCCGCCTACCCCTACTACGACCTCTACCTGGTGGAGAAGTCGAACCCGAAGGGCGCCAAGCTCATGATCGACGGCATGCCCCTCACAGGCAATGCTCGCACGATGGAGGTACGCCCCGGACAGGTGACGGAGAAGACCCTCGAGGTGTACGCCAGCGAGGACTTCGACTACGAGGACCTGCGGCTGTCGCTCATCTCGCAGGGCGACATGAAGACCAACCAGGAGGTGCAGTTCTCAGTACACTTCCTGCAGGGCGCCGGCCCCGTGGCCATCTCGATGCCCGGCGACAAGTGGATTATGAATACCGACGCCGCCTACGACAAGGAGCGCGGATGGCACATGCCCGTCATCATCAGCGGCTTCAACAAGACGCAGAAGAACTTCGACCACATCGAGTTCCAGTACAAGGAGTCGACACGCGGCGACGACTACTGGACTAACCTCTGTGCCTTCTATGCTGACTCTACGTACTACCTGCCGGCCAGCGGCACGAAGGCCATGATTCCTGAGAACGGCAACATCGTCACCGACTTCTACGGCGAAGGCGTGGTCATGGAGAAGGCCTACGACCTGAGGGCCGTGCTCTTCTGCCGCAACGGCAACAGCTACCTGACCTCGACGTCGAAGGTGCTCAGCGGTGTGAAGGACACGCGCCGCCCGCAGCTCTTCGGCACGCCTGAGCCGAAGGACGGCATACTGGGTGCCGGCGACAATATCGTGTTCAACTTCTCGGAGCCCATCGAGCATAACTACCTGCGCGAGACCACCAACTTCGAGGTGAAGGGCGAGACCAACGAGACCTCCATCCAGGAGGAGCCGGCATTGCTGTTCAGCGGTTCTGGCTACGCCCAGAGTGAGGCCCGCCGTAACTTCGCCGACAAGGACGTGACGGTGGAGGTGATGGTGAAGCCCGACACGACCGGTATCGACATGCCCGTCTTCTCGCACGGAATGGACGGCAAGCAGCTGCAGCTCTGGATTACCAAGTACAACCAGCTGAAAGCCGTCGTCGACGACCAGACGCTGACATTGGAAAAGCCCATCAACTTCAGCGGCTACGTACAGGTGGCCATGGCCTTGGACAACAAGAACAAGCGGCTGACACTCTATGCCGACACCTTGTCGTGTAGTCTCGACAGCGTCGTGTACAGTGGCTATGGTCCGATCATCTTCGGCTCGACCAACCAGACAGACGTCAGCAAGCGCAAGTACTTCAAGGGACGCATGCTGCAGGGCCGTATCTGGAACCGCGCGATGGACAAGACGCTGCTCAACTTCTATGGCAACCAGCAGCTGACGGGCTACGAGATGGGACTGACTGATTACTACCCGATGAACGAGGGGCACGGCAAGTTTGCCACCGACGAGGCACAAGGGGCACACCTGACGCTGAACGGCGCCTCATGGTCGCAGCCGCGCGGCATGTCGCTCCGTCTCGACTGGAACGAGCAGCGCCCGGTGAAGGGCATGAAGCTGAAGCCCGCCTTCTTCAGCCGCACGTCGGAGCAGGACTACACGCTGATGTTCTGGTTCCGTACTGACGTGAAGGGCCGCGGCGCCATGCTGAGCAACGGTACGGGCCGCAAGACCGATATGTCGCCCGAGAACAAGTTCTTCATCGGCTTCGAGGCCGACACGCTGAAGTACCGCTCAAACGGCATGGAGTTCAAGCTCGGCAACACCTACAGCGACGACGCCTGGCACCACTACGCCATGACCGTCAACCGCGCCCACCAAGTGGCCAGCATCTACGTCGACAACGTGCTGAAGGCTCAGTTCTCGACCGAGAACCTCGGCGGCATGTCGGGTGACGACTTCTACCTTGGCAACATGGTATGGCACGAGCAGGGACTCAACAACGACGTGCTGCACCAGTATAACGCGATGACGGGACACCTCGATGGTATCTGTCTCTTCGAGCAGGCGCTGCCTGTGTCGCTCATCAAGCGCTACAGCACCAAGGCCATCGGCGGCTCGGAGAAGGGCCTCATCACCTATCTGAACTTCGACCGCCAGGAGCGGCAGAAGAACGGTGACATCGTGTTGCGTCCCTACGTGCTGAGCCAGAAGATACACTACGACCTGGACGGCAAGGAAACCGATAAGCGCGACACCGTGTTCGTCGACACCAGCGACTTCGTCCGTCAGCACATTGACCAGAACGTCGGTGCTCCGGTACAGGCCTACGAGGAACTGCGTAACCTGAACTTCAGCTATGTCGGTCGCGATAACCAGCTGTTGGTGAACCTCGACGAGCTTGACTCGCGCATTAACAAACGCTCTGTCTACGTCACCGTCTATGACATTCCCGACCTGAACGGCAACTACATGGAATCGCCGGCCACCGTGGCCATCTACGTCGACCGCAACCCGCTGCGCTGGGAGCGGAAGACCTACAAAACCACCTTGTGGTATGACGGCTACGACTACGAATTCTCTGTCAACATCAGCAATAACAGCGGCGCTCCCCACACCTACACGGTGGAGAACCTGCCAAAGTGGCTCAGCGTTGACAAGACGTCAGACATAATAGAGCCGAAGTCCGAACAGTGGCTGACGTTCACTATCAACAAGGACATCAATGTGGGCAGCTACGACCATATCATCTACCTGACCGACGAGAACGGACTGTCGGAACCGCTGATGCTTAACATTACCATTGAAGGTAAGGCACCCGAATGGTACGTTGATCCCGACATGAAGCAATACTCCATGAGCGTCGTCGGACGTGTGCAGATAGGCGACGACGTCGTCACTGACTCGCGCGACCTGGTGGCCGCCTTCGACAGTAAGGGCCGCTGCATGGGCGTGGCCAATGTCAGCTACTCCTCTCTGTCGGGCGAGGCACTGGTCTACATGACTCTTTACACCGAAGATTCGTCGAATACTGACTTGTTGAAGTTCAAACTGTGGCACTACGCAACAGGAAAGGTCATGGTGGTGCAACCCTCGGAGGACATCAAATTCTCCCTCAACGGCACGGTCGGCACTATCAAGAAACCCGTTGTGCTCCAGGCCGGCAACCTGTTCATACAGGAGCTCGCACTGCAGAAGGGCTGGAACTGGATTTCGTTCAACGTCTATAACAGCGACTTCGACGAGGGCGTCAACGAGATGCTTAAGAAATTCAAGTGGCAGGAGGGTGATATCCTGGTCGACGAGACCAACAGCCTGATGCTGGTCTACAAGAGCACTGAATGGCTGCGCAACCTCACGCCAGGCAGCAGCACGGCCACTCCGGACTCGGAACCCGCCAACTACTCGCTGAGCGTGGCCAACAGCTACCGTCTGAAAGTGGCCAACGATGTCACCGTCGAGCTCGTCGGTACAGCACTCAGGCAGCCCTACCAGCGCGTCATCACTGTCAAGAAGGGGTGGAACCATATAGGCTACACGCCAGTGGTGAACCTCACCGTGCAGACCGCACTGGCCGACTACTTCGACCAGGCTGAGGACGGCGACGTGGTGAAGAGCAAGACGGAGTTTGCCATGTTCTCGAAGGGCGCCAACGGCAAGGCAGAGTGGAAGGGCAACCTGAAGTACATGAAACCCGGCGAGGGCTACATGCTCTACCGCCAGCGTGAAAACACGACGACGTTCAAGTATCCGTTCTACGAAACCAACTCCACGATTGTCGAGACTGCATCCAGCAGGGAGACGGATGCCGCGTCGCGCAGCTATGCCAACACCATGTCGCTGGCTGCCGTTACCGACGGTGTCGAACTGCAGGAGGGCGACCGCCTGCTGGCTCTCTCGGAGGCTGAGGTGCGCGGCGAAGCCCTCGTCGGCGACTCGGTGGTCTATATGAGCATCAGCGGCGACTCGAAGGCACCGCTGTCGTTCGCTATCGAGCGTGAAGGTGAGATTATTGCCATGACGGGCGATGTGCTGACCTACGGAGCTGATAACATCAGCGGTACGCCCGACGAGCCTACCCGCATCAGCTTCGCACCCGTGAGCCTGCCAGCGCAGGAAGGCTGGTACACGCTTCAGGGCATACGCCTGCAGAGCCGGCCGACAAAGGGTGGAGTGTATATCTATAACGGACATAAAAGAATCATCAGATGAAACAGACATTCAGAATAATGATGCTGATGGCAGCCCTCACCTTGGCGTGGGGCTGCTCATCAGACGATGACGACCAGCCGCAGGAGCCTGAGGTCGTCGAACCTACCCCGGAACCCACTCCGGAGCCCACCGCCGTTTTCACGGCAACAGAAGGACAGCCCGAATGGCTCATCGACTGGACATGGCACGACGAGACACCCGATTGGGAAAACCCTGATCCTGCCAACTTTGAAGTCCGTATGTACGTCGTCATAAAACTCGACGACAAGTATGCACCTTATTCTACCGACGACGACCGCTTTGCCATCTTCATCAAAAACAAGTGCAGGGGCGTGGGTATGCGCAACGTCACCCATGACGGAAGAATATTCTTCCCCATCATCATCTTAGGCAACAACGAGGACGTAGGGGCAAACACCGAAATCAGGTACTATTGTGCAGCTATTAAACACACGTTCAACTACCCCGGCTATTTCTACTTCACGCCTGACCGCACCATAGGCAATGAAAGCGATTTCGAGATCAAGTTCGGCGAAGGCAGTCCGAAGTACATGAATAACTATTTGCCGGCGTCGAAGTTTACGGGCATGCCGTTCGAAGCGAGCGGCGACGACATGATTGCGGCCTTCGTCGGCGACGAGTGCCGGGGCATAGCGCCTGCCAACAGCGGGCTGAACGTCTTTACCCTCGTCGGGCGCGAGGAGGAAGTCAGCTTCAGGTACTACAGTGCCAACAAGGGGGGCTATTACACCTTCACGCAGACTCTCAAGATGGGCGTCGGGCACAGAAGCTACAACGCCATGACGTTCGAGTTCTAAACAACAAACAGACAGATAAAGATGAAGCACACCACATTTTTTTATTTGGTCGCCACGGCCTTTGTCCTCGTCGGCGCTACTGCCTGCTCGTCGGGCGATGACGGTGACGAGCCGGCGAACCAGGTGCCGGTTCAACCCGCAGGATCTCCCAGAATACCGCTTACTGTAGAAGTGGAGGAACAACCGGTTATAGATGCTGCAGCAGCACGGGAAGGGATGACTAGGACAGATATCACCTATCTCCATGATCTGGCAAAATTCTCAATGGATTTCTATACGGACGAAGATTTAAAAGGACACTACGACTTCAGTAAAAATAATAACCAATGGACTACAGGAACGAATGACCAGGAATGGCCAGGAAGCAACACAAGAGCATATCCCTTCTGCTTCTATGCTTACACCAGCACTGGTAGTGCCAACCCCTTTCAAGGAGGCGACAATCCTTATATCTCAGTAACGGTCGACGAGAACGCTTTCAAACAGAAAGACGTGCTCGTCGCTAAAAGTGCAACTTTCTCCGAACCCAATGAAGGCCCCGTCAGATTAACTTTCCACCATATCTGTGCTGCCGTTGGCTTTACCATCAAGAAGAAATCATCACTTGACAACATCAATTTGAAGGTTACTAGTATTGTGCTTCACAACGTCTATAATGCCGGTGACTATTATTATAGCAAAGGATGGGATAATGTTCAGACTGATAATTCCAAGCATAACTATTACACTATCACCCATTCTGACAATATGGACATTACTACAGACCGACAGGATCTAACTGACAATGCAGGCCACCCTTTCTATCTCTTCATGATTCCGCAGGCGCAACAGGCTAACGGAACCGAGGGACCCTATCTCGAAGTCAATTGCATAAAAGGTGAAAATGGCACAGCGAAAACGGTCACCCTTCCCTTCGGAATTGCCTGGAGCGCAGGTTACAGATATTATATCGACATCGAATTGCAATGAAGAAAAAATACATCAGTCCTACAGCCAAGCCTGTCGCTTTATGCTTCCGTCCTCCTCTGCTTAACATTGAAATAGGTAGCCTTGCCGTGAGGAATTACCAAGAAGGAGGAAGAATTACCGTTGAAGATTATCAAGAAGGGGGCAGGACCGTCCTCGGTGGCAGTTTGGAAGAAGAAACAATAGGCGGCACCTCGCGTCGCACTTTATGGGATACAGAATAACTTTTTGGCAATAAACTTGTCTGTTTCAAATAAAAGCTGTACTTTTGTGCAATGATTTTCAAGTACTAACCTTATAAAAGCAAATGTTATGAAGAAAACATTATTCGGTATCGCTATCGTAGCAGCAGGGCTGTTCGTGGCATCGTGTGGTAACAAGAGTGCAAACAATGCAGAGGCAGCTGCAGAGAATGCAGAGCCGGTAGGTGTTATGTTGAGTTTATGTAATACCACTTACGAGGGTGACACGCTGATGATCTCAACCGACTTCTGGTATCCTGAGGATGCTGGCGTTCAGGAGATTCAGGTCTTTGGTACCTACGCAGCCAGGAAAACGCTTGCCGACTCGACGGATAATGTCAAGATGGAATTGTACCTTCAGGAGGGTAGCTCCTATGAGAACAATAAGAAGACGAATGCGGAGAGGTATGCTGATACGTTCAAGGAGTTTAAGGTGGGCGAATACGACGCTTACGGCTACGAGGGGTATAAGAGTTACACGGTGAACATTCTCTTTGAGACAATCTCTGAGACAACCCTTCGTTATCTCACTATCGAACTTAGTCAGTTGATTAGCCAAAGTGACCAGCCTGGTGGCAAGGAGTTCTTCGAACAGAACGAGAAGGTGAAGTCAATCGTCAACTCCATGAAGTATAATGGCGTGGTAAAGAAGACGGTAGAGATTTAAAGTGTAACGAGACCTCCCCCAGATAGTCCTGAATTTACTGCAAGCGATGAACCGGTTGAAGTCTTTCTTCGTCTGGTTGGGGCGTATTTGGCATTGCCGCGGGTTCGGCATCCAGTCGCCTGCTGACTATTGGTTAGTACGGTATGTCATCAACGAACATTGGCCGTACTACCAATACGCAGAGCTTGGACGCAACGACGACAGGCTGAGTCGGAAGTTGGGACTGCTCTACTTCCGGTTGGCCAATTGGCGACAGCCCGCGGTAATTGCAAGCGACGGCTACCGGGATTACCTGCAGGCTGGTTGCAGAAAAGCCTCTTTCGGTGATTCGGCGGAGATGATACGGCTGACGCTGGATGGTGACTATCGAGGCCGACTGGCTGGTATCTACGACCGAGCGGAAGGCGGAACGGTACTGATAGTCGAAGGCATTTGGCATGACAAGGCTTTCTGGCGCGAGATCGTAGCCGACCGGCGCACCAGCGTCACGTTCGACCTCTATTATTGCGGTATCGTGCTGTTCGACAGTAAACGTGCTAAGCAACATTATATCATTAACTTTTGAACCGACTATGAAAATAACAAAGGTGTACACCCGCACGGGCGACAAGGGAATGACGAGCCTCGTGGGGGGCGTGAGAATCAAGAAGAGTGACGTGCGTCTCGAAGCATACGGCACCGTCGACGAGCTGAGCGCCCACCTGGGACTATTGGTGGCTATGATGCCCGACGGTGACGACCGCAACAACCTGAGAAGAGTGCAGAACAACCTGTTTAACGTCTGCACTCACTTGGCAACCGACCAAAGTCAGACTCCACTTTACCCTTCGGCGCACTTGGCCGACGGTGAGACGGAGTTCCTGGAAACGGAGGTCGACCGTATCATGAAACTCCTGCCCGAACGTCAGGGGTTCGTGCTGCCTGGCGGTACCCCTGCGGCTGCCCAGGCTCACGTCGCCCGTACCGTCTGTCGACGAGCCGAACGGCGGATTGCCGCCCTTGCCGAGGTGGCTGAAGTGGGGGCCGATATCCAGCAATACGTCAACCGATTGAGCGATTATTTGTTTGTTTTGGCCAAAATAATAAATTTTAACAGCAACCAAACTGAAATTATTTGGCAAAACGCTTGTAAGTAAGAAAAAAATGATTACTTTTGCGGCCAAATTCAGATAGTTGACAAAAACATGTAGAATCATAATAACTAAGACTATGTATTGGACACTTGAATTAGCATCAAAATTGGAAGACGCTCCCTGGCCTGCTACCAAGGAGGAGTTGATTGACTACGCCATCCGTTCCGGCTCTCCGCTCGAAGTGCTCGAGAACCTACAGGAGATAGAAGACGAAGGCGATGTATATGAAAGTATAGAGGATATTTGGCCAGACTATCCTACGAAGGAGGACTTTTTGTTCAATGAGGATGAGTATTAAGCGATAGAAGTTCTACTAAGTAATTAAATTCCAGCGAGATAAGCAAATTTTATTTGTTTGTCTCGTTGGTGTTTTATAGCCTTAAATAGTGTGTTTTGTTTGTCTAAAAGTGGTACTTTTGCACAATTGCCCGAACAACCATATGTCGAAGGAATACAGAGATTCAGCCTACGTGATAGGATTCTGAGAGAGGTTGCCTTAAACAATTTCAACGTGCCATTTTGTGGACTGGTGCGCTGATACCATTCTTTAGTATACTGCTGTTGATAGGTTTGG
>CAMHHO010000081.1:0-15549 GCA_946184965.1 uncultured Prevotellaceae bacterium
AACTAATCTTAGGGTTTAGACATACTGACAGTCAACCCAAATCAGGAAACGTCAATTTACCGATTGCGTAAGTGTGTTCAGCCCCCCTCTAACTCCCCCTAACTCAGGGGGAGAATCTATTTGTGAAAAACTGAAAATGGAAGTATCATTTTCCCCTCCTGAGTCAGGAGGGGTTAGGGGAGGTCTGAAGAAGCGATTTCCCGATTGCGTGAGTGTGTTCAGACCCCCTCTAACTCCCCCTGACTCAGGGGGAGAATCAGTGTCGTTTTCCCCTCCTGAGTCAGGAGGGGCTAGGGGTGGTCTGAAGAGGCGCTCTTCCGATTGCACGAGGTTGTTCAGACCCCCTCTAACTCCCCCTAACTCAGGGGGAGAATCTATTTGTGAAAATCTGAAAACGAGAGTATCATTTTCCCCTCCTGAGTCAGGAGGGGTTAGGGGAGGTCTGAAGAGGCGATTATCTGATTGCGTGAGTATGTTCAGACCCCCTCTAGCTCCCCCTGACTCAGGGGGAGAATCAGTTTGGGGAAACCTGATTGAGCGTATTCCGATGGAACTGCCTGATATCCTCAACAATAGCATTGACATTCTGATACACCACTTCATTTTTATACCTCAAAAGCGTGATGCGGTTCTCACGCAAAAACGCAGTTCGGATGTTGTCGTGCATTTCAGTATCGAAACGATTGTGAATCTCTCCGTCCAGTTCGATGCCGAGTCTCAGTTCGGGACAATAAAAATCTAGGACATAAGGTCCGACGCCGAACTGTCTTCGGAACTTCAGCCCGTCTATCTGTTTGCCTTTCAGTTTCATCCAGAGTAATGCTTCCGGGGCTGTAGCATTATTTCGGAGTGTCTTTCTCAGTAGTGTTTGTTCTTGCTGGTTGTGGCGTTTGCTTATGTAGCTGGTGTTCAGACCCCTCCTGCCGTTTTCCCCTCCTAAGTTAGGAGGGGTTAGGGGTGGTCTGAAGAAGCAATTTTCCGATTGCCTGGGTGTGTTCAGACCCCCTCTGGCTCCCCCTGACTCAGGGGGAGAATCAGTATGTCCTTCATGTGATGGGCTGACAAGGGGAGTATCAGTTTCCCCTCCTAAGTTAGGAGGGGCTAGGGGAGGTCTGAAGAAGCGTGTGTCTGATTGCGCGAGTGTGTTCAGACCCCCTCTAGCTCCCCCTGACTCAGGGGGAGAATCAAGCAAGTCTCCGATAAGTTCGGTGACGTACGGGCGCTGCCAGTCGAGTAGGTGGCGGCGTTCGTCGTCGTACTGAAGGATGTCGAGGTCGATGGGAACGATGCCCAAGAGGCGCTTGGCCTGCGTGCGGCCGAAACTCAGTTCCATCTGCTTCAGACGCTCGTTCAGCGTTTCTTCGTCGAGCGTTGTCGTGCCCGTAGCCAGTTGGTTCAGGTAGGCATCGCGGCGTTTGGCATTGCCTACGGGCTCCGTCCAGTGTTCGCGCGAATATCTTAAATCCGAAAAAATCTCTTCCAGACATTGGCGTGCCCGGGAGAGATTCTTTGCTTGGAATCGGTTGGAAGCTAACGACAGAATGACTTTGGCCATTGTTCTTTTTTGCTTGTTCAGACCCCCTCTGGCTCCCCCTGACTCAGGGGGAGAATCAGTTTCCCCTCCTAAGCTAGGAGGGGTTAGGGGAGGTCTGATTACCCTTTAACAGCGTTGATGCGGCTCTTCACCTTGTCGACATAAGCGTCGATGGTGGCAACAGCCACGATGTTCACCACGTCGCGGACGGAGGCACCGAAGTCGATGAAGTGGATGGCCTTGTTCAGTCCCATCTGAATCGGGCCGATAATCTCCACATCGGCATCGAGCATTTGCAGCATCTTGTAGCTGGAGCGGGCCGACGTCAGGTTGGGGAAGATGAGCGTGTTCACCTTCTTGCCCTTCAGTCGGGTGAAGGGATACTGCTCGTCGCGCAGCTCGTTGTCGAGGGCGCAGTCCAGCTGCATCTCGCCGTCGATGGGCAGGTCGGGATAAAGCTCCTGCATTTGCTCTACGGCGCGCTTCACCTTGCGGGCTCCGGCACTGGTCGAGCTGCCGAAGTTAGAGTGACTCATCATGCCGATGACCGGCTTCTCGTTGAAGAACCGTACCGCCGTCGATGCCAGCTTGGCAATGTCGACGAGCGTGTCGCTGTCGGGATTCTCGTTCACCAGCGTATCGGCAATATAGAACGTTCCCTTGGGCGAGTTGATGATGTGCATGGCGCCGAAGTGCTGGTACTCAGGACGAATGCCAATGACCTCGTTGACAACCTTGATGGTATTTGAGTACTTGGTGTAGAGACCGGTGATGAAGGCGTCGGCCTCGCCCGTCTCAACCATCATCATGCCGAAGTAGTTGCGCTCGAACATCTTGTCGTTGGCCTCCTGGTAGGTGTAGCCCTCGCGCTGCCGCTTCTCAGTCAGTATGCGGGCATAGCGTTCGCGGCGCTCCTGCTCGTTGGGGTGACGCAGGTTCACAATCTCGATGCCCTCAAGACTGAGGTCCAGGCTCTTCGCCATCTTCGTGATAAACTCGTCGTTGCCGAGCAGAATGGGCTGGCAGATACCTTCGGCCTTGGCCTGAACGGCAGCCTTCAGCATCGTCGGGTGGACGGCCTCAGCAAAGACCACGCGCTGCGGATGAGCGGCGGCCGTAGCATAGAGCTTCTGCGTCAGCTTCGTCTCCTGTCCGAGCAGCACCGAGAGCGAGTCCTTGTACTCGTCCCAGTTGTCAATCTGCTTGCGGGCCACGCCGCTGTCGATGGCGGCCTTGGCTACGGCAGCGCTGACCTCCGAGATGAGTCGCGGGTCGACGGGCTTCGGAATGAAGTAGTCGCGGCCGAAGCGCAGGTTGTTCACCTTATAGACGTCGTTCACCACATCGGGCACGGGCAGCTTGGCCAGGTCGGCAATGGCGTTGACGGCGGCCAGCTTCATCTCCTCGTTGATAGCCGTAGCGTGAACGTCGAGTGCCCCGCGGAAGATATAGGGGAATCCGATGACGTTGTTAATCTGGTTGGGGTAGTCCGTGCGGCCCGTTGACATCAGCGTGTCGGGGCGAGCCTCCATAGCGTCCTCATACGAAATCTCGGGCACGGGGTTGGCCAGCGCAAAGATGACGGGGTCCTTGGCCATCGTCTTCACCATCTCCTTCGTCAGCACGTTGCCCTTCGACAGTCCGACGAAGACGTCGGCACCGTTGACGGCCTCGGCCAGCGTCTTGATGTCCGTACGCTCAGTAGCGAAGAACCGCTTCTGCTCGTTCAGGTCGGTTCGGCTGGTCGAGATGACGCCCTTCGAGTCGAGCATCACGATGTTCTCCTTCCGTGCGCCGATGGCCATATAGAGCTTGGTACACGAGATAGCGGCAGCACCGGCACCGTTCACAACAATCCTCACCTTCGCAATGTCCTTGCCGATGACCTCTATCGCGTTCTTCAGTCCGGCAGCCGAGATGATGGCCGTGCCGTGCTGGTCGTCGTGCATCACGGGTATGTCGAGCGTCCGCTTCAGGCGCTCCTCAATATAAAAGCACTCGGGCGCCTTGATGTCCTCCAGATTGATGCCGCCGAAGGTCGGGGCAATTCTTTCTACTGCCTCGCAGAACTTCTCGGGGTCTTTCTCGTTCACCTCGATGTCAAAGACGTCGATGCCGCCGTAAATCTTGAACAGCAGGCCCTTACCCTCCATCACCGGCTTGCCCGACATGGCGCCGATGTCGCCCAGACCAAGAACGGCCGTACCGTTCGATATCACGGCCACAAGGTTGCCCTTGTCCGTATAGCGGTAGGCTGCGTTGGGGTCATCCTGAATCTCAAGACAGGGGTAGGCCACGCCCGGCGAGTAAGCCAGGCTGAGGTCAGTCTGGGTACGATAAGCCTTCGTAGGCTTCACTTCAATCTTTCCTGGGCGACCGTTCTCATGATATGCGAGAGCGGCCTCTTTCGTAATCTTTGCCATCGTTTCTTTTTACGTGTATTTGTGTATGTTTGTGTATGTTTGCGTATTTGGCGTGCAAAATTAGTAAAAAAATGGCAAAAAGCGTTGTGTTTTAAACAACTTTAATAGCTTTTTTCAGCGCAGGTAGATCTGCTGATAGCCCACGAGCCGCCAAGTCCTGTCGGCTACACCTTTATAATATACAAAGGCCTGATACTTGTTCTCCGTCTCAAAGAACGAGCCCTCCTCGGGCACCACCGCCGTCTGTCCGTCGGGCCGCCGCAGCAGGTACTGGTACGAGTAGTAGCCCTGTTTCTGCAGTATCCGCGCGTTGTAGCTCCTGTCGCTCTCGTCGTAGCTCATCACGTAGTCGCCGTCCTGCTCCGTCGTCCAGTCGCCGTCGACGATGACGTCGCAGTCATACTGAGCTGCCGGCACCAGCTTATAGTTCACGTAGACGTAGTCGCACGTGCGGTCGTTCTCGATGTTGTCGCTGTTGCGGATGTAGAACGCACCGTTGGCGTCCTCGTCGTAGACGTAGCTGCGGCGCGGCGCGTTGGCGAAGGGGTAGGCCTGATAGTGGTGGCCGTCCCACAGAATGCGGTCCAGTCCCATCGTCGTGTGGCTCACGTCGAGCACCTCAAACTTATGGTACTCGTTGCCCGCGTCGAAAATCAGGTTGCGGTTGTGCTCCCAGACCAGCTTTCCCGGCTGAATGTAGTTCGGCCTGACGTTCACCTTCTGCGTGTCCTCGCGCCCGTTCTGCATCACCACCGTCCACACCTGCGCAGCCTCGTTGGTCACGCTCAGACTACCGTAGCCGACGGTCATCGCCACCTGCTGGTGACTCAGGTTGAAGTCGATGTCCGTATTCGTCGTCACGCTCAGCCCGACGTTCATCAGCGGCTCTGCCACGCGAAACTCCGCACAGAGCACGTCCTCATCGTCGCCTTCCTCCTCGTCGTACACGTGCAGCCGGTAGTTGCCGCTCATCTTCAGCCGGCAGCGCTCGTTGGGAATCTGCAGCCGGTAGTGGGTGTAGAGCACCGTCGTGTTCAGCGAGTTCTCGTAGTCCTCAATCGGGTTGCCGTTGAAGCCCTCCAGCCAGTCGCTCTCAAACACGTCCTCCGCCGTCGACCAGTCGGCCTCGCAGCGTTCCAGCCTATATATAAAGCGGTGGTAGGTGTGCGACAGCTCGTCGAACGCCACGTTCAGCACGTCGTCCGTACCCATCCGCATCACGGGTGGCGACAGCCAGTCCTGATTCACCACCACCTGCAGCGTCTTAACCTGCGGGCTGTATATCGTGTTCTTGGCCGTTGCGCCTAAGAAGCTCGTTGTGAGCAGAAGTACATATAGAAATCTCATACCTTTTTCTTTTTGTATGCAAAGTTACGAAAAAACGAGAGAAGAACTATTGAAACAACGTTTTTTTCACTTTTTTTGTCAGAAGGAAAACATTTCACATAAATACTTGTCTGTTTGGGAATGATTTACTATCTTTGCAGAAAATATCCATCGTATTATGAGAAAGACCATCATTACCGCTGTTGCCCTGCTGCTGGCCGTTTGCGCAGTCCGGGCAGTACCCCGTGCCGAGTATCCGCGCCCGCAGTTCGAGCGGGCCGAGTGGCTGAACCTGAACGGCGAGTGGAACTTCGCCTTCGACTTCGGGCAGACAGGCCTGGAGCGCAAGTGGCATGAGGCCACGTCGTTCGACCGTAAGATAACCGTACCCTTCTGCCCCGAGAGCCGGCTGTCGGGCATCGCCTACACCGACTTTATCCCCGCCGTCTGGTATCAGCGCACGCTCACCGTTCCCGCCTCCTGGGAGGGCCGTCAAGTGCGTCTCAACTTCGGTGCCTCCGACTACGAGACCCACGTCTTCATCGACGGCCACGAGGTGGGCACCCACTACGGCAGCGGCTCGTCGTTCTCGTTCGACATCACCCGTCATGCCCGGCCCGGCATCAGTCACAACCTCGTGGTATGGGTTAAGGACAACCTGCGCGACGGCTTCCAGACCGGCGGCAAACAGGCCTTCGAACTCTACTCCAACGGCTGCATGTACACCCGCACAACCGGTATCTGGCAGACCGTCTGGCTGGAACCCGTCGGCCAGGAGGGCCTGGAGTCAGTCTTCGCCGTCCCTGACATCGACCAGCAGCAGCTCGTCGTCCATCCGCGCTTCTTCAAGGAGAGCAATTCCAACAAGCTCACCGTCAAGCTCTTCGACGGCAAGCGGTTGGTGGCTTCGGCTACAGCGTCGTGTACAAATGGCACCGTCGTCGTGCTGCCCGTCAAGAAGCCCAAGCTATGGTCGCCCGAGAGCCCCTTCCTCTACGACGTCACCTACGAGGTGAGCCGCGCCGGCAAGGTCATCGACCGCATACAGTCCTATGCCGGCATGCGCAAGGTCCATGTGGCCGGAGGCTACTTCTACCTCAACAACCAGCCCTACTACCAGCGCCTCGTGCTTGATCAGGGCTTTTATCCTGACGGCATCTGGACGGCACCCTCCGACGAGGCCCTGCGCCGCGACATCGAGCTGTCGAAGGCCGTAGGCTTCAACGGTGCCCGCCTCCACCAGAAGTCGTTCGAGGAGCGTTATTACTACTGGGCCGACCGTCTGGGCTACCTAACCTGGGGCGAGTCAGCATCGTGGGGACTCAACGTCAACAGCGACCTCGCCGCCCGCAACTTCATCGCCGAGTGGACCGAGCTCGTAGAGCGCGACCGCAACCACCCGTCGCTCGTCACGTGGACACCTTTCAACGAGACCTGGGGCAGCAACGGCACCGGCGTGTATACCCACATGGTCGACGACGTCTACCGCCTCACACGAGCCATCGACCCCACGCGGCCCGTCAACGACGTCAGCGGCGACGGTCACGTGCGCACCGACATCTGGTCCGTCCACAACTACGAGCGCGACCCGAAGAAACTCGTCGCTCAGCTCACCTTCCACAAAGGACGCGAGCCTTACCGCAACCAGGCCGACAAGTCCTTCCTCGCCAGCTACGACGGTCAGCCCTACATGGTCGACGAGTTTGGCGGCCTCCCCTGGATACGCCCCGAGGAGCGCAGCACGTCGTGGGGCTACGGCTCGAACATCGCCACCCTCGACGACTTCTACCGCATCCTGCAGGACGAGGTCGACGCCCTCAGGCAATGTCCCAACGTCGTCGGTTTCTGCTACACCCAGATTACCGACGTCGAGCAAGAGAAGAACGGCATCTACTACTACGACCGCTCGCCCAAGTTCGACGCCGCCCGCATCCGCGCCATCTTCGAGCGCATCCCCAGCATCATCGCCGCCCCCCGTCCCCTTCCCGTCTTTGAGCCGTAGATGAAAACAAAATCACAGGGGGAATCACGAGTGCCCCCTGTGAGTAATTTACCCTCAGAACGGATCGTAGCCCATGTACGAGGTCGTTCCAAGTGCCGTCAGGAATGATGTGAGAGCGGCTACTACAATCTTCACCGCCAGCTCAATCAGTCGTTTATTTTTCATGGTTCTTTGGAAGGAGTTATCGGGAGTTATTAGGAGTTAACATGTCGGTCTTGTCGCTCTGCATGATCTCCACGTAGTCGTTCAGCTGGAAGGTGGCCTGTTCGAGCAGCGCCTTCTCCGTCAGCTTGTCCTCCTCGTCGCCGACTTCGTGAGCTAATTGGCCGTTTTAGCTGTTCCAACTGCTGCAGTTAGACGTCTTAACTGCCCCAGTTTGCCGTCGCCGGACGACTTCTCGTATACAGCTACAAGCCCAAGGTCACGAACTTGGATACAGAATACAGTTTTATTTTAAGCCACCCTAAATCCTGCGAATAGAAATGTACTATATATATTATATTATAATATAATATATATAGTATAATATAGTTATACATATTCTTACCCGTCTGCATGCACCCGCCTCTAAAAAACTGTATTTCTGTATTCTGTATCCAGATTGCCGATTATGGTTTCCAGAAAAACAGGGCCTCGGAGGCGGCTATGGAGCGGATTAGCGCTATGGCTTCGTCTGAGGGATTATAGACGGTCATGTTGGTATCGTCGCCGCTGAGGGTTATCATGACACCGGCGGGGCGCAGGATGAAGTAGAGCATCTGCTTGTTGGCCATCAGCTCACGGAATGCGGCCTCCAGCTGGTGTGGGGCGGGATTCGCTGTCCATTCATCGCCGTCGGTGCTGATATCGATATGGTAATAGCAGTTGAGCTTGAGCAGGATGTTGGTGAACTTGCGGTAGATGAGGTCTATCTGTGGATGCTCGAGATAGTATTTCTCGATGGCGAAGTACTGGCCCGGGCTATCGGCAGGCACTTGCTGGGGCAGTATGTCGACCACCCAATACGGCTTGTTCAAATAGTCTTCGGTCGTCATAGGCTGCTAACTGATGCTCTCGGTCAGGGAGACGAGGCCGTTGTGAACGGTGATGACTGACTGGCGCTCGAGGACGGCGATGAGGGCGTTGACGGCCTCGCTGATCTTGGCGCCCGAGCTGGCGAAGCCGAGCTTCTTGGCGGCGAGACTGGCTATGCGCTCGGCGGGCAGGGAGAACTCCTCGGCGACGATTTCGCGGATGACGCTCATCATCTCGCGGTCAGGAATCTCGGCGATGGTGCGCTGCGAGGGCGAGCGGTAGAAGTCGCAGGCGTCGGCACTCTCGCGGTCGAGCCAGAGGGTGAAGCCGCTGCCGTTGAGCAGGGGCTCGCGGTAGAAGTTGGCGGCAGCCAGCTCGACAGCACGCTGGATGTTGGCACCGGCATGACCGAAGCCGAAGTAGCGGGCGAGCCGCTTGCAGAGGTAGCCGTCGTTGACGGGCTGCTCGACCTTCAGAATGCGGCGGATAGTGTCGCGGTTGTAGACGCGCTCGGGGTTGTAGTTCTGCTTGTCGACGGGTGGCGGCGGCAGCTGGGCTTCCTGGTAAGGCCGCTGGTGGGCATTGCGGACGGCCTCTTCGACAGTCTCCGAGGGCTTGGCGCTCTCAACAGAGAAGGCGTAAGAGGGCTTCGGGGCCTCGGGCTTGACGGGTGCGGGTCGGGCGTTCTCGGCCTCGCTGAGGGCCTCGCGAATCTGGCTGATGACACGCTCGCGGTTCTCGTACCAGTCGATGCTGTAGATGCGCAGAGTGCGCCAATGGAGCATCTGGAGGACGTTGGGCTGGACAATCTCGCGGTCGCGCGTGGTCTTGGTGGCGTAATAGCTCTTGCCGTCGCAGAGTATGCCCAGAATGTAGCGTTCGGGGTTGTCCTTTGCCGATACGGCGATATCGACCTTGAAGTTGGAGCGGCCCACGCCGGCTGTCACCGTGTAGCCGAGCTCGCGGATGGCCTGACAAATCTGCTCGATAAGCACGTTGCTGACGCTACCGGCTTCGGCCTGGGTGGCGGTCATCGGCAGGCTGCCATTCTCGGCATACTCGAGGAACGCCTTCAGCCCCTCGACGCCCTTTGCATTGGAGCGCTTGAGGTCGATCTGGCTGGACGACAGGGTGGAGTATACCACCATCTCGTAGCGGGCACGCGAGACGGCGACGTTGAGTCGGCGCTCGCCGCCGGCATTGTTGAGCGGTCCGAAGTTCATGCTCACCTTGCCGAACTTGTCGGGGCCGTAGCCGACAGAGAAGAGGATGACGTCGCGCTCGTCGCCCTGAACGTTCTCGAGGTTCTTGATGAACAGCGGCTCCTGTCCGCCAAGGGCGATGTCCTTCAGGTCGGGATGGCGGTCGAGCTCCTCGCTCAGGATATCTTCGATGAGGTTCTGCTGTACCTTGCTGAACGACACGATGCCGATGCTCAGACGGCTGAGCTCGGGGTCGGCCAGGCGGCGCATCACCTCGCTGGCAATGGCCTGAGCCTCCTCGGGATTGCTGCGCGTGCGGCTCTTGTCGTACTTGCCGTCGACCTTGACCAGCCGGACCTTCACGTCCTGGTCGTCGACCGAGGGGAAGGTGAGCAGGCGGTTGTCGTAGTACTGCGAATTGCTGAAGGCAATGAGGCTCTCGTGCTTGCTGCGGTAATGCCAGCTGAGGTAGTACTCGCGCATGGAGAGCGTGCGGCAGTCGTCGAGGATGCTCTCCATATCGTCGATGTCGGCCTCGTCCTCGTCGACCTGCGACGATGTGAAGAAGCTGGTGGGGGGCATCTGCTTGCTGTCGCCGACGACGATGAGGGCCTTGCCTCGGGCAATGGCGCCGACGGCCTCGCTGGTGGGCATCTGCGACGCCTCGTCGAAGATGACGAGGTCGAACTTCTCGCTGGCGAGGTCGATGAACTGCGCCACCGAGAGCGGACTCATCAGCATGCAGGGGCAGAGTCGGGGCAGCAGCGTGGGGATGCTGTCGATAATGGTGCGAATGGACGTGCCGCGACCGCCGTTGGCGATGTTGCGCTTGAGGATGCTCACCTCGGAGCCGTCGACCGATGCGGTGGCTGCCGAGGGGATGCGGTTGACCAGCCGGGCGTAGAGCTCGGCCTTGCTCAGTTCCTGGAACCGCTGCGTGTTCTCCTTGTACTTGTCAATCTGCTGGCGGAAGAGCAGTCCGTTGAACTTGCGCAGCTGCTGGCTGTCGTCGATGGCTGCGGCTATCATCTGGTGGTACAGGCCCTTGACGTAAGCGCTGATGGCAGCGGCAGGGCGGCGGCCCTCAGCCTCAATCATCTGGACGACGGGCTGCAGACCGAGGGTAGTCAGCTCGCGCTTCTTGTCAACCCAGTGGCACCAGTCCTTGACCGAAGCGTAGTTGGCGGTCCAGCGCTCGACGTTAGGGGCCGTGCCGTCGACCGTAGGCTGCGAGGCCGTGAGGCGGCCTAACCGCCCGACCAGACTCTCCAGCTGGCGGAACGTGCCCAGCAGAGCGTCGGCGCCGTCCTTGAAGTCCTGACGGAACGCCTTCCAGCCGCCGTCCATGCTGCTGATAAAGCGCTTGCGGCAGTCGCTGTAGCGCTCGCCCTTCTTCTTGGCGTAGCTGGCCAGCAGAGCGTCAACGTCGTCGACCAGCGTGAAGAGCTGCTCGGCATCGTCAACAGCAATGTTGCCATACTGGCGGAGCTCCTTCTGATAGCTGCGCTTGGCGAAGAAACGGGGCAGGAACCACTTCTGCTGAATCTCGTTCCAGCGGCGGCGCTCGCTGTCGACGTCGATGTTCATGATGCCGTCGAGCGGGCACTCCAGCTGGGTGCTGCGGTCGATGCAGGCAGACAGCCGCTCGAGCCACTTCACGTCGTCGGCGGAGGTCAGGGTGAAGGGTGTGGTGTTGCCGAAGCTGTTCCGCTGTTCGCCGTACTTGGGCCAGAGGGCGCCGAAGTCGGTCAGGAGCTGGCGGATCTCGTCGAGCGTCGCGGTCTTGTTGTCAATGGGCTCGAGTCCGGCCAGCGCATGACCGCGGGGACTGCCCACGAGGCCGACGACGGTCTCAGCGGAGTCGATCTGGCTCAGGCACTTGTCGATGAATGCCGCCGACTGCTGACTGGCGGGGAAGGTATAGCCCTCGAGCTCGTCGCCCTCGTTCTGAAGATACTCGGTGATGCAGTCGTAGAGACTCAGTCCGCTGCTGCCGCGCGTGTGGAGCGCCTCCATGTAGGCTATCAGCTCCTGGCGCTCGCGGAACAGCTCGTCGGACGTGCCCTGATAGGCTTCGGGCGACTTCAGCTTGCGGGCGTTCAGCACCATGTCCATCTGTTCGAGGAAGTGCTTCTTCGTCACCTTGTTGGAGTGCAGCTCCAGGCAGAAGGGCGCCAGCCCAATCTTCTCTAAGCGCGACTGTACGACCGACAGGGCCGCCATCTTCTCGGCCACAAAGAGCACCCGCTTGCCTTGGAACAGGGCGTTGGCAATCATGTTGGTGATGGTCTGCGACTTACCCGTTCCCGGGGGACCGTGCAGGATGAACGACTTGCCGCGCCCCGACTCGACAACGGCCTCCATCTGCGACGAGTCGACGTCGAGGGGTATGCAGAAGTCGCGGGGCACGTTCACCTTATCAGTATTACGGGCGTCGATGGTGTCGTCAGTGTCGTCCTGACCAGCCGACTTTCCCGTCAGGGTGCTGATGACGCTGTTCTCCTCAAGCCGGGCGGCGTTGGTGTGGATGTCGTTCCACATGACGAACTTGTTGAACGAGAAGAGGCCCAGCATCGACTCCTCGAGCACGTCCCACTTCTTCTGCTCGATGATAGCGCGGCGGATGGCGGTGAAGATGAGCTTCACGTCGACGCCGCTTGCGTCCTTGGGCAGCTGCTTCAGGGCGTCGAGCTTGATGTTGAAGTTCTGCTTCAGCAGTTCGGTCAGCGTGATGTTGAGCATGATGTCCTCGTCGCGCTTGCGGACGACGTAGTTGTTGCCGGCCCGGCGGATGATGTCGACGGGCAGCAGCAGGATGGGAGCAAAGCGGGGCTGCTCGCTCTTCGTCGTCTCGTACCACTTCAGCATGCCCAGCGTCAGGAACAGGCTGTTGGCACCGTTCTCCTCGATGGCCGTGCGGGCCGTACGGTAGATGTACTTCAGCCCATCCTGCAGCTCCTTCTCGGTCAGGTAGCTGACAATCTTGTTGTCGTTTATAAGCTCTGTGACCAGCGCCTGATGCTGGGTAGCCTGATGGGCCGAGTCGAACATGCCGTGCTGCGAGGGCTCCATCCGGGTGCTGGGGCAGGGGGTTATCTGGTAGTCCTCACCGTTCTGCAGATGGTCCTCCAGACGGTCGATGCCAAACGAAATGAAAGGTACAACGCGCTTACCTAACCGCGTGTTAAGCAGATTGTTACGCAGCGAGAAGTCGAGCAGCTTGCGCTCCCAGAGTAGCTGCTTGGTCAGCGTCACGTTGGGCTCGTCCATGCGCAGGTCGTAGTGGTTCAGGCTGTTGATGTAGCTGGTGGCGTTCTCGTGGACGACGCCCTCGTTCTCGAAAGTCCACGCGCCGTCCTTCTGCACCCGCTGGGGAATGGGCCTGACGTTGCCTAAGCGGCAGCGGCGCACGTCGACGAAGTGGACGAAGCTGTTATCGTCTCTCACCTTGCGGGCAGCAGTCTCGACGGCATCCTCGAAAGAGACGGCAGCCGACTGCGTGATGGCCGTCGTCTCAACCAGCACTACGTTGTTGTTGCCGTCGGCCATCTCCTTCAGCAGGTACGACGCATCGTCGCAGACCATCTGCTGATGGACGGTCGGCGTGAGCCAGGCGCCTACCAGCGCGTGACCCTGCAGGATGACGATGATGGGGTTGATGCCTATCTGCTCGAGGCAGGAGGCCATCAGGAGCGTGGTGTCGACACACGTGCCGAGCTTCTCGGACAGCACCTGGTCGGCGAGTCGGAGCCGCTGACCGAACTTCTCGAAGTTGGCAGGCGGCGCACAGTAGACGATACCCTCCTGGCGCAGCGCTTCGTAAAGGGCAGCTACCTGCTGGCGCACGCGGTTGCGGTTCTGCGTCTGGTACTCGTCGAGCGACGACGAGCCCGTCAGTTGCTCCAGCTGTCGGCCCGTGTTCACCAATACCCGTGAGAGTGCCGGATGGTTGGGCACGACGTAGGCGGCTATCAGCTCGGGCATGATGCCGGTGCCGCTCCACTGGTTGTATGCCAGCAGGCTGATGGGGTAGTCGGCCCTGAACAGTTCCTCCTCGTCGTCGGCCACCGTCAGCGTGAACGACGTCCCGATGGTCTCGGTCGTCGTGCTCAGGGCGTTGATGTCGGGCTTGATCTCAACCGTGCGCAGCTGGACGGCGCTGCCGCTGCCCAGACTGTCGACGTGAGCCGTACTTTCGACTATGTATGCGCCCTTGAGCGTCACTACGAGGTGCTGCCAGTCGCGCGTGTCGTGATTCTCGACGATAAGTGTCTTGCAACAGCCGATGCCGTTGGCCACCATCGCGTAGTTGACGCACGGCAGGTAATCAAACTTCAAAACGACCTTGTTCTCCATCATCCTTACTGTGATTGGTAAAAAAAGCCCCCTCATAGCCTCACGGCCGGGAGGGGGTGATCATGAAAAATTAACTATTACATTACTCTCATTACTCTTATTTTCCATTCAGAGCGAGGCTCACCTCCACAGCGATGCTGACGGTAGCACCCACCATCGGGTTGTTACCGATACCGAGGAAGCCCATCATCTCGACGTGGGCAGGCACTGAGCTGGAACCGGCGAACTGAGCGTCGCTGTGCATGCGTCCCAGCGTGTCGGTCATACCGTAAGAGGCGGGACCGGCGGCCATGTTGTCGGGATGCAGCGTGCGGCCCGTACCACCACCAGAGGCTACTGAGAAGTAAGGCTTGCCGGCAAGCACGCGCTCCTTCTTGTAGGTTCCGGCAACGGGGTGCTGGAAGCGGGTGGGGTTGGTCGAGTTACCCGTAATCGACACGTCGACGTTCTCCTTCCACAGGATGGCAACACCCTCGCGGACGTCGTCGGCACCGTAGCACTTCACCTTGGCGCGGGGACCGTCAGAGTAGGGAGTCTCCTTGACGACCTTCACCTCGCCGGTGTAGTAGTCGAACTGTGTCTGTACGTATGTGAAACCGTTGATGCGGCTGATGATCATGGCAGCGTCCTTGCCCAGACCGTTCAGGATGACGCGGAGGGGCTTCTGGCGAACCTTGTTGGCCTTCTCGGCAATCTTGATGGCACCCTCGGCGGCAGCGAACGACTCGTGACCGGCCAGGAAGGCGAAGCACTCGGTCTCCTCGCGCAGCAGACGGGCAGCCAGGTTACCGTGACCCAGACCCACCTTACGGTCGTCGGCCACAGAGCCGGGAATGCAGAACGACTGCAGACCGATACCGATGGCCTCGGCAGCGTCGGCGGCATTTTTCACGCCCTTCTTGATGGCAATGGCAGCGCCGCAAACGTATGCCCACTTAGCGTTCTCGAAGCAGATGCGCTGAGTGTCCTCACACATCTGGTAGGGGTCTACACCAGCCTTCTCGCAAATCTCGTTGGCCTCTTCGATGCTGCTGATTCCGTTCTCTTTCAGAGCGGCCAGTACCTGGTTGATACGACGCTCGTAGCTCTCGAAACTAACTTTTCTTATCATAACTTGTGTCCTCCTTTATTCTTCACGTGGGTCAATAGCTTTAACAATTCCCTGCTCGGCGGTGGTGCGGCCGTAGCTGCCGGTGAACTTCTTCACGGCCTCGTTGGCATCCATACCGTTCTTGATGGCTTCCATCATCTTGCCCAGGTGTACATACTCGTAACCGCAAACCTCGTTGTTGGCATCGAGATACATCTTGGTGATGTAACCCTCAGTCAGCTCCAGATAACGTGTACCTTTGGCAACAGTGCCATAGAGTGTACCAGTCTGTGAACGGAGACCCTTACCCAGGTCTTCCAGACCAGCACCGATAGCCAGACCGCCCTCAGAGAAAGCACTCTGTGTGCGACCATAGACAATCTGCAGGAACAGCTCGCGCATGGCGGTGTTGATGGCGTCGCAGACAAGGTCGGTGTTCAGGGCCTCGAGGATGGTCTTGCCCGGCAGAATCTCGCTGGCCATAGCGGCAGAGTGGGTCATGCCCGTGCAGCCGATGGTCTCGACGAGAGCCTCCTGGATGATGCCTTCCTTCACGTTCAGCGACAGCTTGCAGGCACCCTGCTGAGGGGCGCACCAGCCGA
>CAMHHO010000082.1:0-15526 GCA_946184965.1 uncultured Prevotellaceae bacterium
GGGGTGGTCATCGACAACCGTCAGGCGACAGAGCAGTTCAAGCGTGACTGGCGTGAGACGGTATCGGATCTTTTTGCCGAGAACTATTATGGCTATATGAGCCAGCTGGCACATGAGCACGGTCTGCAGTTGCTGGTGCAGCCATACGGCACTGGTTCTGCCAAGCCATTCAACCCTATCAACACCGATAAGATTGTGCGCCAATTAGCCGCTGACGACCCAATCTGTGCAGAGTTCTGGGCAAAGCCAACCAACTGGGGCTGGAAAGATGTTCCCCGTGTGGTGAATGCAGCAAGGCGAGTCGGACATGAGACTGTTTACGCAGAGGGGTTCACCTGCTGGCCACTTCATGCCTGGAGGGACGACCCTGCCCGTCTGAAAGCCATCGCCGACTCTGCCTTCTGTCTTGGCATCAACAGGCTGATGCTTCATGCAGCAGCCCACAATCCCTGGGTGAATGCCAAGCCTGGCATGACCTTTGGCATGTGGGGCACATGGTGGACACCAGGACAGACTTGGTGGAAGGATGGTGCTGGGCCATTGTTCTCCTATTTTGCGCGTTGTCAGGCTCTCTTGCAAAGAGGGCGCTTTGTCGATGACTTCAAGAGTAAGAATCCCTCGTTGACAGCTGATACAGAAGGTATTCAGTGGATTCACCGTAGCAGCGATGGTGCCGACATCTACTTCATTGCCAACACCAAAGACGGCAACCTTGCCCCGATACTAACCATAGAAGGAATAGGCAAAAAGCCCGAGGTGTGGGACCCAGAGACGGGAGAGACATCCATAGCCACGACATGGAAGATGGAAGAGGGGAAGACACAAGTAAAGCTGAACCTTACCACCCGACGCGCTGTATTCTTGATTTTTAAGGATAAGACAACAGAGACGGCATCAAATGCCGACGGAAGTTACGGCGATGTGATAGACACGCTGCCTATCAATGGCAAGTGGACCATCAAATTCGACGATGACAAACAAGTAGAGTGGACATCGCTATTGCCTTGGAACGAATCGACTTACAGCGATATCAAGTACTTCTCTGGCACAGCACGCTATTCGCAACATCTGTATCTGAAAGAGCTGAACCGCAACTGCAACTATGTGCTTGATTTGGGCGAAGTGAAGAACCTCGCTGTGGTCAAGGTGAACGGAAAGGTATGCGGCACGCTCTGGCGACCGCCCTTTGTTATCGACATTACTGACGCTTTGCTTAGAGGCGATAACACGCTGGAGATAGACGTCACAAACCTATGGGTGAACAGAATGGTGGGCGATGAACAGGAGCCTGACGATGTGGAATGGTCAGAGCCCGTGACCTTTGGTGCAGCCTCAAATTCGCCGAGTATCGGTCGGTTCATGAAAGAAGTGCCCGAATGGCTCAGCAAGGGACTGCCACGCCCTACAAATCGCAAAGCCGTTGTCTCCATGAAGTTCTTCAAAAAAGACACGCCGCTACTTCGCTCGGGTATGTTAGGACCTGTGGTGTTGCAAAAGAAAAAAGCCAATGGCGAGAAGCGACATCCAGAATGGGAAAATTTGCAGGTGTGACAACTTTTTTGTACCTTTGCAACCGTTTTATAAAATCGCAAATATGAAAAAGATTGTTTCCTTATTCGTGTTCGGCATGATGCTGAACACCGTGTGTGCCCAAGATGACACAACTGTCGATGCTTATTTTACCACGGGTGAGATGCCCGACATGCTGCTTTTCATGCCCGGCCCTCCCGACAGCAGCTCTGTGGCATTCGCCAACGACGTGAACCGCTATTTCTGGGGCAAGGAGATGCGCAAGGACCCCGAGCGTGCTGCACAGGCCGCCCGCGACGCCGTATATGGACTGGCAACCATCCTCACAGAGTTTGAAGAGGCTTTCGGCATGAAGATTACGAAGGAGGACACGCCAGAGATTTACAAGGTGCTGCTCGAAGGAACAGCTACTTGCGACAGTATCTGCACGCTGCCCAAGACCCGCTATGGCCGCACGCGACCGTTCGTCCGTTTCAACGAGCACACGCTGGTGCCGGAACTGGAGGAAGAACTCAATCCTCACAAGTCGTTCCCATCCGGTCATACGCTGCTCGGCTGGAGTTCGGCTCTCCTGATGATGGAGATCAACCCAGACCGTGCCAACGAGATACTTGCCCGAGGATACCGCTACGGCGAAAACCGTGTCGTGTTGGGCGCTCATTGGCAGAGCGATACCGATGCCGCACGACTGGCCGCCTCTGTTGCATATGCCCGTCTGCACACCAGCGAACGTTTTCTCGAGCAGATGAAGAAAGCCCGCGAGGAGTTCAAGCGGCTGACTGATGCCTCTCCCGTAAACCCCACCAGCGCAACGCAGCAAACTGAGAGCGCGACTATCTATGACCTCCAAGGCCGTCAGGTAAGCACACCGCCTCAGGGTGTCTTCATCCAAAGTGGTCAGAAGAGAATCAGATGAACAGATAGGCGAAGATCTCCTATGGGCTCTTTTTCTCTACTGACGCAGAAGCCACATTGAAAAGAATTTGTCATAGACTTCATAGACACCCAGGGAAGAGGTGACGAAACTCTTTTCAAGTAGTCCCTTGATGGCAGACTGAACGCTGCTTGTTGACGGGAGATGCCAGCGGCGGATGAATGCTGCCGACGTGAGAGCGGTGGCCTTGCCTGCCTTACAAATGGCAACCAGCAGCATTTTCTGTTTGGGCGGGAGTTGGAAGAGCAGCGATTGGTAGTTGAATTCGTTGGCACGCAGGATGTTGTCGATGGCAATGTCTATCATCTCCTCCGTACAAGTTGAACCGGGTGAGGATATTGCAAACAGCTCGTTCATTACCCGCTGTACATACCATGTGACGCCCTCAAACCGTTGGTACACCGTCCGGAACACATTGGCGGGAAGTGTCTTGTCGGCTGCCTTGAAATGTTTTTGGGCAAACAGGCAGTACTTGTCCACCGGGATACAGTCGAGATTCATCATCGACGTGCTCTGATAGAAGGGACGGGCTGGGCTATTGAACATCTCAGCCATCATGGAACGCTGCGAACCGGCAAAGATGAAGTTGGCGTTGCGACAATGCTGGACGTGGGTGCGGAGCAAGGCTTCGGCGTTGCCGTCAGGATACTGGCTGACGGCCTGGAACTCATCAATCGCAACAATGCATGGTTTATCGGCAGACTCAATGTATTGAAAAATCTCTTCGAGCGTCACTCGGGGTGTATGGATATCACCCACTTCTACATTCCACGAAGGATTACCCATGTAATCGAAGGATATGCCACTACGTAGGGAGGTCAGTACGTCAGTGAACTTCTTCATAACCTTGGCACCCCAGGGCCGCAGAGACGAAAGCATGCTACTGCCCATAGCCATAATCATGTCTTCCAGATTCTTGGTGGCATAAATATCAATCAGGAAGGTATAGTATTTCTTTCTGACTTTAGGATGGTGATATAGATTTTCTATCAGTCCAGTCTTGCCTATGCGTCGCGGTGCAATCAACGCCACATTATTGCCATTCTCTATCAAGCTGAGCAACTGGTCAGTTTCTTTTTGACGGTCGCAGAAATACGCTTCCGACTCGTAGCCGTAAAGGATAAAAGGATTGCTTACCATACGTCTTACCTTTTTTGTCCACAAAGATAATTATTATATCTTAATTATCATACTATAATAATTGTTTTATAATAATTTTTAACAGAAAAGCCTCTCTCACGGATGCTTTTTTGTACCTATATTGTAAGTGCAAGGACACAAAAGTATTTCTTTTTCCGCCGTCTCTTTCGTCTGTTTCCAAATCTTTTCGTAACTTTGCAACCGAACAAACATAATAAACGTTGCTATGAGCTATGATGTACTGGTTCTTGATAAGCACAAGCGTTTCAAAACAGGTGATGAGTTCCTGAAATGGTACGACCAAGTGACGGAGTGGCAGGAGGACATTGACCACAATGACTACCGGCTCGCTACGCCCAGCTTGCAGTCGTGGTTCCTGGAGATGAAGGACATCGCCCGTCCGATGAACGGCGAGTTTGCACCACCTGATGATGAGTTTGGCTGTGGCGACTATAAAGAGGCTGACTATAGTATTGCCCGTAAATGTATCTATGCGGCTTTTGCATGGTCGGACGCTGAACGTGTCTTTCCGTTGATAAAGGAACTGGCCAAGAAATATGATGTGGCATACTATGATGTCAGTGGCAGTGGCGACGTCATTTATCCTGATGGTACGGTGCTGAAAACAATGTCATCAAGACCTCAGGAAGATATTGAAACTGACTTCATGAAAGATTTTGCCCAGAAGGTAATACTGAGCTCTCAGCCTTCCAGGGAAGACTTTGAAAAAGAGCGGAAGCGCCGGAACAGGATTTGTACGGGTATCGTTGTGCTCTATTCGATAGTATTTTTAGGCTTGACGTGTATCTTGATTGAGGTGGGTTTGTTCCCATCTGGCAAATTCCTTTCATTATTTTGTATAGCTTGTCTTATTGGTCTATTGATACTCGCCTATATATTAAAAGAATGGGTGGAGAATGCCGATGATGTTGTTCGTGAAAGATTCAAGTCTGAAACTGAGACAATAGAAACAAAACCGTCGGAGAGTGAGACGGTGGTTGATGACGATATCGTAGAGCACTATCCTAAGCCCAACGCTCAGTTGCAGGCAATCATCAACCGTGTGCCGTCTACGCGCATTGTACTGTATTACCATGCTATGCAACGTGGCATCAACAAGGAGTGGAAATGGTGGGCTTGCGAAATGATGGAAGCTGGCTATTCCCAACCATCCATTGTCCAATTAGCTGGTGAAGACCTGACGATGAATCCGTTTGAGTTTTCAGCGCTTGTTGATGCTATATTCAAGGAATTAGCGGTAGAGTGCCCCCCAATAATAGCTTTAAGTCAGTACGCCTTAGGCATAGCTCACAAGGTGATAGATGGTGAAATCACGGCAGAAAAGGGCTTCGCCATCCTTTCAGATGCAGCCATAGATACAGACTACCATGAAACGCTCAATGAATTCTATTATCTTCAAGAGAATGCAAACCTCTTACGCGACCATTATGAGGGATGTTATGGCGATGGTAATATGCGCGAGGACAATATTGAGGAGTGGATGGCATTGTACTTCAAGAAACTGATTGCAGCAAATGAAAAGGGGACATTCATTAAGACGATGGAAAAAGATTGGATAGACAGAGGCTGGATAATAAGTCGTCTTCCGAAAAATATACCGGCAGAGGTGCTGGAAAGCAGCCTCTGTGGATTCAAAGGATTATATGTAGATGAAAAATTGATTGTGTGGTGTCCGGGGGAACGTGGTGGTTCTGACAACATGCTCTATCAGGCTACAGACGAGGATGACTTGCGATTCTGGATTTTCGGGAGTGTGTGTTGGTCAATTGGCTTAAAAATGGAACTGCTCAATCGCGAACAGGAGGAGGTGAAATGGCGTTATATAGATCATTATGAAAACGACCATTGGATGTATCGCGAAAACAAGGACTACCTCTACAATGCTATCTACGATAATCGGAAGGCCATGTTTGAGATAGAATTACAGTTGTTAAAGCCCGTTATTCCGCAGAAACAATGGGAAAACAAAGCCATAAAAAGGGAGCAACTGATGAACCAATGGTTCAAAATAGCCCATTGGGCACTGGACCGTGAAAAAGTGTGTTTTATAGAAATAAGCGATTCCAAGGAATATAGGGGTCTCGGAAAAACAATTAAAGAACCCCGCCCTGGGTCAATAATTACTTCCCTTGAAAGATAAACATATAAATATACCATATGATAGAGCTGAAGAACAAAGAGCTGGCCATCCGCGTCGCTGAGTTAGGAGCTGAGTTCCAGAGTATTAAGGACTGTAACGGTCGGGAGTATATGTGGCAGGCGGGACCTGAGTGGCCGAGACATTCACCCATACTGTTTCCTATTGTCTGTAGTGTGAACGATAATACCTACGTGGTCGATGGACGGGAGTATCACCTGCCGCGTCACGGTTTTGCCCGCGACACCATGTTTACCGTAATCAGTCAGACGGAGGAGCGGGTGACGCTGGCCCTGCATGAGTCAGAAGATACGCTGAAGGTGTACCCCTTCTGCTTTAATCTGGCCATTACCTACCGGCTCGAAGGCAACAGGGTTCATGTCATCTGGCATGTGGAGAATACCGACAAACGTGACATTCATTTCCAGATTGGCGGCCATCCGGCTTTCAACGTGCCTGGTGGTAAACTGGAGGGAATCATCAAACTGGATTATGAGGAACCGATGGACGCGCTGAAGAGCTATGCCGACGGTAGTCATGACATGGTGGAAGTTCCCCTGGAGGCAGACAATGGCATCATAGAAATCTGCGACGATTTCTTCCGTAACGACAGCGTGAAGATTCACAAGTGCCAGACGCGACGCGCCGTGCTGATGGATGTCAATGGTGAGCCAGCCGTTACCGTCGACTACAAGACACCGGTCTGTGCCTTCTGGAGTCCCTACGGCAAACAGGCGCCTTTTGTCTGCATCGAGCCGTGGTACGGCATTGGCGACCCGCGTGGTTTCAAGGGCGAGTTCAAGGACAAACCCCTGATGAATCACCTACAGCCCGGTGCCTCGTTTATGAGCAAGTACACCATTACTATCGGTTAGCAAATAAAGCCGTTCGCTACGTCGTATGATAATCATCTGAAATCATTGGGACAATTCCTGTTTAGTTAGAGGAATCAAGAGCTGTCTATGATTATCCGAAATAGGCAACCGTCTGTTCGACCTCTACGGTCTGACACTGGAAGTACGGGAAATTGTAAATTCTAATCAATGAATAATACAGAAATAGTTTTATGGATGTAATCATGATAATATTGGCTTTCCTTATTCTTATCATTCTAATTATTGGGTTTGCAGCCTCCCGCGCAAAAGAGGAATCAGACAGAATAGATGATCTGTCAACAGGAAATGCTCAACTACGAAACATGCGAGATAGTACAGGACATTTCTACGTGGCTCGTTTTCATGCACCATATTATAGAGATGGTAACTGGGAAGCTACCATTGAATCAGATGACAGACCTGGTTATTATACTTCTGTAAATGGTAAGACAAAGATTGAATTGGAAAAGAATATTGACGATGTATATCGTAAACTTAAAGAGCAATGGGATAAAGAAGATTTAATGGCTTTTAAAATAGGAGTTAACCCTTATGAGTTATACAAGAAGTCACCGGAAACATCCACATATTCATCAGATATTCTCAACAGCATGGAAATAACCTTTTCAGTCTTTGGTTATGAGGAACTTAGAAATACTACTTTTGATATGAAAGTAAAAGACACCGATTATGAGTGGCTTCAGGATGCAGAAAAATTAGAATCGGATTATATCTCTGAAAACCGCGAAGGACTGCACAAAAAGATAATTCGAGCCATCCGTGAAAACATGAAAGAAATGGCTTTAGACCCTGATGACGGTATGGTTGAGGTATATGTTTCAGCCAGTCATCGTAAAGAGTTCCATGAACAAGCCTCAAATGATTATGCCAATAGTTTTGCAGATGATGACGACATAGAATATACTGTGACACTGTAAAGTACGATACAAGGAATAGCGATTCAGAGCACAGAGAAACAGCCCTCTGTGAACCAAATGAAAATTGTGAATTCATCTAACCAACTACCAGAGAGAATTTCAAACCTAACGCTTTAGCAATAAGCATGAATGTTGAGAGTTGCATATCGATCTTGCCTTGCTCCAGTGAAGAGATATATTCACGTTTTTTCCCAATACGCTCCCCCAGTTCTTGCTGCGTCAGCTTCTGCCGCTTGCGCTCATCCCGCAACAACTCAGCATAATACCAAGCTTCTGCCTTCGCCTGAAACTCCTTGCGCGATGGCGAACCCACAGGACCATACTTCTCCGTTAAGCGGTCATCAATTTGTGGCAACTTTGCCCACTGTTCTTCAATAATCCTCAAACTCCTTCGTATATGTTGCAGCTCTAATTCTGTCGTTCATGCCGCAAAAGTAATTTATTTATTCCAATTATCCAAATATTTGGGAAGGAAAACACGCTTATTGGTGCTATTCTGCTTTTCGGCAATGAAAATCTCGTAGATTTGACCCAAAGTATCAGATGAGAAGACACTCATCTTAGCACAAGGGGACGTCCCCCGATACCTTATATTATATTTAGTCTAAACCTAATTCTAATGGACTAAAACCACCGTATGCAATATCGGCAGCATCCCTTAGTTCTTCGTATGACCATGCGCCACTACCATTTTCATATTCACTTTCGTCAATATCTGGAGAATCTATTCGTTTCTCAATCTCATTTGTTCTCGTGTCAAATATGTATAGTTCATCACCCTTTCTATAATATGCACAGTATAAATATTCTTCTTTAAACTCGACCGGCATCCTGTGGAGTATGTTAGGGTAACAATCATCGAAATAATAAAACCTTAGTATATCTTTGTTATAAAACACACTGCCTTTCCTATTTAGAAAGGACAAGTTGATAACTTCTCCAGTTCTATCAATAGCATATTCGTCATCTACAATAAAACCGTTTTCGTACTCCTTTATTGATTTGTAATGGTAAAGGAAATCTTACTCACGCCATCTTTTTTCCTGAGATTAACAAAGCTTAACGCCCTGTGGTGCAGGATTTGCCTCTTCACAGCGTTTAAAATAGTAAAACATTAACAAAAGAAAAGAAATAATAGAATGAAAACAATGAAACTCTGGAGAAAGATCCTCTTGATGGCCGCTGTCATGCTCACCCTCGCCTCTTGCAGCAGCAATGATGACGAAAAGGACATTACCAAGGAGATTATCATGAATGTTTCCGCTGAACCGGGCGTTATGTACGATCTCTTCGACAGCATGGGAGAGCATCCCATCGAGTGTATGCAAGTGATGACGGAAGACGAGCCGGGACAATGGCAGAACCTGTATTTCAGTGCTGTCAAAGGTTTCACTTACGAAAGAGGTCACGAATACGTGCTGCGCGTGAAGCGGACTATTTTGGCCAATCCTCCTCAGGATGCCAGCAACCGTACATACGAACTGGTACGCATCCTTGCCGATAAGAAAGTGGAAGAGGTGGAAGAGCCTATGGAGAAAGAAGTAAAGAGCGAAGCCGACATAGAGTACGAGCAGCAGTGCCCGATTGAGAAGTATGCTATAGCCAAAGGGGGCGAATATATGGTGGATGCCGATGGCGAGGTGACATACGCCGACGGCACTCCGACTCCCGAATTTGACAAACATGCACAAATCTACTTGGAGAACATTCTCGACAAAAACCATCCGCTATGGCAGGCAGGTGCCCGTTATATGGCAACATACGCCTACGTTCTTTCACCGCTTACCGATGGGATACGCCTTGTGCCGAGCAGTCATTCTGGCTTCCTCTTCAAAAACATACTTACTAAGATTGAAATGGAACACGTCAGGCAAACTATGAAACAGGGCGAAGCTCTGCGCTATCACCTCATCCTTGCCAATGTTTATAAGCGAGGAATACAAAACGTGGAGTTCACAATCAAGAAGAAATAAATCAAACGTATCAAGGGGGAGTCGTCATAGACTGAAGGGACAGGCTTTGATTCCTCAATAAATCAAGAGTTAGTCCTCGTGATTATCAATTATATATGAACTACTTGTTTCTTGACATCGACGGTGCACTGAACACAGGGCATTACATCGATTATCTCGTAGAAAACGGACTGTGCGAGACAGATGCTGAAGGATACTAGAGTAGAGACACGAACAAAAAACCGTTCACCGCAACAGCCAACTCATTGAGAGCATAACTGTTGCGGTGAACGGTTTTGGGGAGGGGGAAGGTCTACAGTGCGATGACACTGTAGAGGTTGCCGTTGTGGCAGTGGTCCTTGGGGATGTGGAGGCGGCGGAGCATCGTGCCGAAGGCAGTCTCGGAGACGGTGCGGAGCAGGGAGGGACTGCGGCGCTGGAGCTGGGCCATCAGCTGCGAGGCCGAGAGCTGCAAGGGCTGCTCACCCTCCTCAGGGGCACGGAAGAAGCGCTGAAAGAGCTCCTCCAACGGATTCGGACGGTAGTACTGCTCGTTCGTGCGCTGCATCTCCTGCTCCTCTTCCTTCGTGTAGTAGTAGCGCTCGCCCTGCTCCACCTCGCTGACCAGCTGGGCGTAGATCTGGCGGTGGTCGATGCCCTCAACGTCGATCAGCCCGTCGGGTTCCAGGATAAGGAACCGGCGCGAGCCTGAGCGGTCGCTGAGCAGCTGGCGGCTGTTGCTCGTGCCGACGAACGAGGCGATGCGCGGCAGCTGGTTGAAGTTGGTCTTGTAAGCCTTGACAAACGAGGGGCGCAGCGTCTGCATCAGCGTCTTCAGGTCGGGCATCTTCTTCACCGGCAGCTTGTCGAACTCGTCGATGTTCACCAATGCGAACTCCACCAGTTTGCGCTCGGCATTGCTCTTTGAGGCGAGGTTGAAGTCGTCGGTATAGTACGACTCCAGCTCGTCGGGCAGCAGTTCGTGGAAGAATGTGCTCTTGTGCAGGCCCTGCTGCGGACTGACCAACAGCAGCATCACGGCATTGGCGTGACGGTCGTCGATGCCAAGCCACTGGGCAACGACGGCGCGCAGCCAGATGCGGAGCATGCGCTGGCAGTATTCCGTGGAGTTGATGCGCGCCGCCAGGGGGCCGACGCGGTCCTCACCGTCCCACGTGCCGCGCACCGAGTCGAGCCACTCGGCCACGGGGTGGTAGTCGCGGGCCATCTCAGAGCGGATGCGCTGCTGGACGAGGCTCTTCAGACAGTAGACCCGTCCGTCGTCCTGCACGCGGTTCATGATGGTGTTCATCTGTCGCTCGTCCACGGGCAGCCACTCCCCCGTCCCGTCGCCCCGTCGGCGGTACTCGTAGCTGTCGCGGATGACGTTGTGGCGGAACTCGAACTCCCGGCTGACGAAGTCGGCCATCTCGCGGATGGGCCGCAGGAACCCCATCTTGCGCTGTTCGTAACGTGACTGCTCGCCGGCGTCCTTCGTCGTGGTGGCGAGGTCCAGATTCTGATGAAGCAACTGGTTCTGTGCTTCGAGCTGCTGAATGAGCGTGTTGCACTCCACCAGTTTCTTTGAAATGTTGAGTAAAGACATCATACAATAAAGGTGTTTTTAATAGGTTTGCGGCTGCAAAGTTACAACATAAGAAGGCTTTTTGCAAGCGTTTTACCCCTGAAAAACAGCACTTTAGGCCTATGTCGCAAGCGCGCCGCCCTACCGTTCTCACGCACCGTTTTTCCGGTCGCAAGGCGGCGGTTTCTTTTTTGCTGACCTTGGTCAGCAGCGTTGCTGAAAAAGGTCGGCTGCGTTGCTGACGTTGGTCAGCAAAACAAAAGGCGTACTTTTGAGACAAAAAGCTTGCGGGTTTCGACAAAAAACCGTACCTTTGCAGCAACAAACCAAAAGCCATATAGAAAGATGAAGAAAGGAAAGGCCATTCACTTCAGCGTTCACCCGACGCCGATGAAGCCAGGCGACACGCAGCAGACCTACCACGTGCGCCACTGCCAGGACTACGTGATGCACAGCCGCGAACTGCGGGAGCACATCAACAGCTACACTCTGATCTCGGAGGGCATGTTCGAGATGTTCCTCGACACGCTGAAACGGGAGATTGCCGAACAGCTGCTCATGGGCCACGGCGTACACTTAGACGGCATAGGCCGGTTCTGCCTGCAGCTCGGTACCAAGAAGACTAAGGACGAACAAGGGCGCTGGCGCACAAAGACCTACACCGCGCCCAGTCAGCTGACGGGCCACGAAGTGACAGTGGACGGCATCTCGTTCGTGCCCGACAAGGAGATGCTGAACCGCCTGCAGGACGGTGCGCACCACTTCGTGCGCGACAAGGGAGAATACGAACAGGAAGTACCTCGCGGCGAACTGCTGAAGACGCTGGCCGACTACTGCCAGCAGCACGGCTCGTTCACGCGCCGCGTCGTCCAGCACCTCTTCTGTCTGTCGCGCTACAAGGCCGACCAGCTGCTGACCGACCTCGTCAACGAGGAGTACCCCAAATACTACCGCCAGAAGGCCGGCACCACGTGGGTGTACCGCAAGACGGGTACCTGACAAAACGACGCTTCACCACAAACGTCTGGCGGTCAGTCAGTTTGTGGTGAAGTGAAGACATGACGACTGCAAGCCGATGCTATTCGTATTCGTAGAGGCGGATGTGGAGCAGTTTCCACTCGCCGACACTGATGCGGGCGTGACGGCCCTGATGAGTCTGGTCGCCATTGTGGCGGCGCAGATATTGCATCTCGCCATTGTTGGCGATTGAGACTTCATCGACAGAGAGGAGGCCAAGACGCTTGCCGGAGAACGACTTGCCAGACTTCTGACCGCCGCTGGTTCCTGCCTCAGCAAAACCATCCTCGCCTAACTGCTTCTGCTGCTCCTGCTGCTTCTCCGTAGGCGTCTTGAAATCAACAACCACACCACTACCCGCCAGCAGATAATCGAACTTGCCAAGACGGATGAGCATGGCGCCCCCTTCGGGCCATGTTGAACCGTCGGTAGCCCGAGGGTCCCAAGGCAGGGTGAAATAGTGGCGACAAGTCATGATGACGCCGCCGTCGTCGATGATGCGCTCACGGTCGTCCTGATCGAAGAGCAAGCCCCAAGATGACTGACGATTCGACGGTTTACTGTTAACGATTTGACGGACCAGTGCATAGGCCTCGGTGATGGACTGCGTCTCTTTCTCACTGGCCTGGTCGATGGCGAAGGGGCTGAAACCCAAGGCCTGATGCTCGCCGAAAGCATAGAGGGCTCTGACGCCGCTGTTCTCGCAGCATCGGCTCTCAGGAATGAAGAGCCGGTTCTTCACCTTCTTGCCTCCATCCTGAGGGCGCTGCGGCATGGCATATTGCGAAGCCCACGACTTGAACCCCGTGTCGTAGATATCGGGAGCAAGCAGGTCGACGCTGGGGGCTCCCTCATGCCAGAAATCAATGAGATGAGCCAGCGGCCCTGCCGACGGATACTCGCCAGGACGACGGCCACGACTGTTCATCGCGGCATTCACGTAGAGCGGCATGTCGTGGATTTTGCGGGCCGCCTTAGCCAGATGCTCTACATAGCGGGCATAGTTGAGCGCCATGAATTTCTCGTCGGCATAATCGTCAGTGCCATAGCGCTCGGCCCACTTCTCCTGTCGATAGACTTTCTCAGCCAACGGCGAGTGGTCGCGTGCCGACTCCAGCATACCAATCTCATTTTCAATCTGCATCATAATCACCACCTCGCGCCGGGGGTCCTTCTCGCGGATATGCCGCATCAATGCCGAAAAGGCTTTCAAGTCGGCTTGCAGCACATTGTCGCTGAAGCACGATGCAATCTCCAATGGTTTCCCCTCGGCAGTCAAAGCCCGTGGAAACCGTTTCGTGTCCTGCTTGAACCACCCTGGTGCATAGCACGACATCGAGTTCTTCCATACGCCAAACCAGAGGAACACCACGTGCAGCTGCTCGTGCCGGGCCACGTCGATGGTGCGGTCGATGAGCGTGAAGTCAAACCTTCCCTCCACAGGCTCCATCAGTTCCCAATAAGCCGGAACGAGCACCGTGTTCAGCCCCAACGCCCGCATCCGTGGCAGCACCTCGTCGATGTCGGCCACCGACGTCGCAGCTGAGTTGCTCAGCTCACCGCCAAGAATAGGAGCCGGAAGACCCGACAGCCGGTCAGCGGCCAAAGCAGGCACTTGCGTGACCAATGCCAACAACAGTATCAATAATGACTTGAGCATAGTCCGCCTCATATCCGTCCCTTGAACGTATAACCAATTCCTTCAACCGCCGCACGCACGGCTTCTTCTGATGCGGAGCCTTTGATGGTGAGCGTGTTGGCCGAAGCACTGGCCTTGGCTGAATTGACGCCAGGCACATTCTCGACGGCACGCACGACGGCAGCCTCGCAATGGCTGCAATGCATATCCTCGACTCTGTAGACGACTGCATCGGGGGCGACAGTCTTTTTGGTAAATCTGCTGAATAGTTTCATTGTAAGAGCATGAATGATTAAAAGGGTTAATACTGAGGCACATAGAAGCTTGAACGGACTGGGCATAGCGGCTACATCCATGCAGCACGCATCCTGACTCTGTGCGGTAAACAACTCCAGCCCAGAGGCATTAAGCAGCAGTCCGAAGAGGATGGAGAAGCCCACAATGGTGAGCAGATAGACCGACGTGAAGCGGCGCCCCATCGACTTATGAACCACGAGGATTGAAGCCAGATTGACGGCCGGCCCCGCCATGAGCATCACCAAAGCGGCTCCAGGCGACAGTCCCTTCATCAGCAATGCTGCCGCAACTGGGATGCTGCCCGTTGAGCAGATATACATCGGGATGGCAATGATGAGGATGACCAGCATCTGCAACAACGGCTGACTGCCGAAGCTGAGGAAGAACTCATCGGGCACGACGACCTGAATCAATGCTGCGACGACAAGGCCGATGACAAGCCTCATACCGATGTCGCGAATCATGTCGAAAAACGCATACTTGAGGACGCGCCAGATCCTGCTGCCGCGCTCCACCTGACACGTAGAGGCGGCAGCCTCCGAAACATCATCCTCGCGGACCAGACGGTTCACCAACAATCCGCCACAAACGCCGGTAATAAGTGCTGCCACAGGGCGGATAATCGCAAAGCCCAACCCCATCAGCGAGAACGTGGCCAGGATGGAGTCGATGCCGGTTTGGGGAGTGGCAATGAGAAACGAGGCAATGGCGCCCTTCGAGGCCTTCTCGTTCTTCAGTCCGATGGCAGTAGGAATCACGCCGCACGAACAAAGAGGCAAGGGAACACCCAGCAGCGCAGCCCAGAGCACCGAAAACTTGTTGCTGCTCGAAAGATAATTGGAATAGAACTTCTGCGGCACAAAGACGTGCAATATGCCTGCTATGAGGAAGCCCAACAGCAGATAGGGCGCCATCTCGCAAACAACATTCAGAAGAGCCAGTAAAAAGTCGTACATAACGTTTGCAATTTATTCACTTATATCATAGGTATGCACACTCGTGCCTTTGACCGACGGCAGGTAATTGATGCCCCACCAGCACATCTGCAGCAGAACGAAAGAGACGATCAGGACCCACAGCGCCAGACGCTCACGGTGACGGGGCACCTGCCGATAATGAACATACACGAGATAGGCGAGCCAGGTAATAGCCGCCCACGTCTCCTTGGGGTCCCACGACCAGTAATGTCCCCACGCCTCCTTGGCCCAGAGGGCGCCGAAGAGCATGCCGATGGTGAGGAATGAAAGCCCCACATAGACCAGATTGTCGGTCGTCGTGAATTCTTCCTCCGCAATGGCTTTCTTCTTGATGAAAAGCAGATATACCGCCATGAGTGTAGCAGCGCCAAGCACGGCGTAGGCGAACATATAGACGATGACGTGAGGTGCAAACCACGGACTCTGCAAGGCGGGCATCAGCGTCTTGTCGTGAATCTCGGGCTTAAACAGGTTCACGCAGATG
>CAMHHO010000083.1:0-15285 GCA_946184965.1 uncultured Prevotellaceae bacterium
CTTTGTGCCGTCGCCGCAGCTGATGGCCTTGCTGGCATTGCCGCTCATGGTGATGGTGATGGTTCCGGCATTGAGGGCAATGTTCAGGCCCTTCAGTCCCTTGGCCGACTTCACGTCGCTGGCGATGGTGGTGGGCGCCGCGCTGTTGACGATGGTCAGCTCGCCGCCGTTGGTCTCAATGTCGTCGGCGCTGATGCCGCGACCGGCCGTTCCCTTGACGTTGATGGCCACCGTGCCGTTGTTCTGCACCACCTTGCTGCCCTTGATGGCTGCCACATACGACGGGTCGCTGCTGTCGCTGGTGTCGACGGCGCCACTGGCATTGAAGGTCAGCGTGCCGCCGTCAATGCGCACCGTGCTGTCGGTCTTCAGGCCTTTCCCGCCCTTGGCCGTGGTGCTGACGGTCAGCGTGCCGCCTTCGATGTAGATGTTGCCGCTGTCCTCGTCCTCGTGGTCGGCGGTCTCGCCGGTGCTGGCTGTGCCGTCGAGGTCGCATTGTATGCCGTCGTCGCCGACGCCGCTGATGCTGACGGCGCCGCTCTTCATGAGGAAGTACTCATTGCACGAGATGCCGTCGGCCACGGCCGCTGTGACGTTCAGCGTCAGGTTCTTCACCTCGATGTAGTCGCCGCTCTTGATGGCGTGCTTCGTCAGTCCCGCAACGTTCAGCGTGCCGTTGCCCTGCAGCTGCAGCTGGCCCTTGCTGTAGATGCATCCCGTCTGCGCCCCCGAGGCACCGTCGGACAGCGTGTTCACGGTGTTCTTCTTGACGCTCAGCTGTATGCGCTTGCCGTTGCTGATGTTGATGGCCGCACCGCTGGGGTTGGTCATCGTCAGGCCTGCCAGCGCCACCGTACACTTGTACGAGCCCGCGAGGGCAAACTCGCCGTCGGCGGTCGTGCCGCTGAGGGTGTAGGTTATCTCGTCGCCGTCGACGTCGGCAGTGTTGCCCTGCGCAATGCTGACGTGGCTGCCACTGACGGTCGGCGTGACCCATTGTGCCACGTTGCCCGCCACGCTGACGGTGGCCGCCGTGCCGTTGTAGCTGATGCTGACGCTGTTGCCCGTCTCAGCCGTCTCATCGATGGTCATGGCGTCGATGTCGCCGACGGTGAACGTCTTGCCCATGATGGTAAGCAGCGTGCCGTTATCGCTGTAGGTCATGTCGCCCGCCGAGGCTGCCGGGAAGAGGTAGCTGACAGAGCCCACCTTGACGTTCAGCGTCTGTGCCCCAGCGGCTGCTATCGTCAGCACGAGGGCCGTGAGTAGTGCAAATACCTTTCTCATTTCACCGTCATTTTATAGGTTCTGTCCTTGGCCTTCACGATGTAGACGCCCTTGGGCAGGTTTCTGTTGTCAATTCGGCGGCCGTTGAGGTCGTAGATTTCCGTGGCCTCGTCAATCGTGGCGGCGGTGGCCGTGCTGATGCCGGTGGTCGTCTCGTCGGTGGCCGTGAAGTACATCTTGCTGAGGTTCGCCAGCGTGAACGTCTGCTCGCCGGTGCTCAGAGTATTTCCTCTGATAGTCATCTTCAGCTGCGAAGCGGGAACCGAAATCCTGGCTCCGTCAGTCGTCTCGAAGGTCAGATAGGTGTAGCTGTTGTCGGCGTGTGCTCCCGACAGCCCCATCATGGCCAGGAATAGTAAAACAATCTTTTTCATGCTTTCTGTAAATTAGTTTCGATGGTGCAAAGGTACACAAAAAAAGCGGGGCTGCCAAACAATTTCAGCGAACGCCCCGTTTCGTTAAGCGAAAGATTTAATTAGGGAGACAGGGAGACAAGGAGTTCAAGACGTATGTCTGTCAGCTCCGAAATCTCTCAAAAAAAGGAGTTCAAGGAAACCAGGTAATGTCCTGAACTCCTTGAACTCCCTGTCTACACAGAGTGTTATTTGTAGCACTCGAAGATGCTGTCAACCGTCTTCTGCGGCAGCTTCTTCGTGAACAGACTGACAATCCAGACGACGGGGAAGCCGCCGACCATGGCGATGGCACCGCAGTTGATGGGGTTGATGGGGTTGCCCAGCAGCATGTTGACAACCGTCAGGCCGACACCCCAGACGAAGCACGCCCAGACGCTGGCCGTCGTCACGCCGCGCCAGTAGAGACCGAGCATGAACGGAGCCAGGAAGGCACCGGCCAGCGCGCCCCACGAGATGCCCATGAGCTGGGCGATGAACGTCGGCGGATTCAGCGCGATGAGCAGCGAGATAGCGATGAAGAACATGATCAGCACGCGCATCACGACCACCTTGCGGCGCTCAATCTTCTCGGCCACGATGTCGTCGATGGTACCCTCTTCAACCTCGCCGGGCAGCGACTTCTTGTCGCGGTAGATGAGGTCGAGCGTCATCGTCGAGCTCGAGGTCAGCACCAGCGAGGCCAGCGTCGACATCGACGCCGACAGCACCAGCAGCACCACGAGGGCGATGAGCACGTCGGGTAGCGTGACGAGCATGGCGGGGACGATGGAGTCGAAGGCTATTTTGCCGTTGGCACCGATCACGGGGTCGTACAGACGGCCGAAGCCGCCGAGGAAGTAACAGCCGCCGGCCACGATGAAGGCGAAAATGGTCGAGATGATGGTGCCGCGCTTGATGGCAGCCTCGTCGGTGATGGAGTAGAACTTACCCACCATCTGGGGCAGTCCCATCGTGCCGAGCGACGTCAGCACGACCACGCCGAGCAGTCCCCACGGGTTGGGGCCGAACCATGAGGCAAACATGCCGCTGCCCGGCTCGGTGGCGCCGTCGGCGGGCAGCTGGGCCAGCTTCTCGACGGCAGCCGACAGTCCGCCCTGTGCCGAGAGCACGGCGGCGATGATGGCCACGATGCCGAAGAGCATGATGACGCCCTGTATGAAGTCGTTCATGGCCGTTGCCTTGTAGCCGCCCAGAATCACGTAGACGGCCGTCAGGATGGCCATGATGATGACGCAGTACTCGTAGGGAATGCCGAAGCCCATCTCGAAGAGCGTTGAGATGCCCTTGTAGACGCCGGCGGTATAGGGAATCAGGAATACGAACGCAATGACCGAGGCCACGACGCGCAGACCCTGGTCGCTGAAGCGCGTGCCGAAGAAGTCGGGCATCGTGCGGCTCTCAATGTGCTGCGTCATCAGCTTCGTGCGGCGCCCCAGCAGAATCCACGCCAGGAGCGAGCCGATGACGGCATTGCCCACGCCGATCCACGTTGAGCTGAGGCCGTACTTCCATCCGAACTGTCCGGCGTAGCCCACGAAGACCACTGCCGAGAAATAAGAGGTGCCGAAGGCGAAAGCCGTCAGCCAGGGACCCACGGCGCGTCCGCCCAGCACGAATCCGTCAACACTGCTGGCCTGCTTGCGGGTGTAGACACCCACGCCAATCATCACGGCCAGGAAGATGATGGTTAAAAGTACCTTGATAATCATAATAGTAATAGGTGGGCTTTTAGAATGCTACTTGTACTTGTGCCTGGAGCCAGTTGTAATCGTCGCCTAACATGTCGCCGCAGAGGCAGCGCGTGTACTGCAGCTGCAGACGGCACTTCTTGTAGTACCAGTACTGCAGTCCGACGGTCAGGTTCGTCTGGTCCCAGCCGTCGACCTTCGTGTTGCGGTCGAAGGTCTCGCCGCTGGCAACGATGTCGAGGGCGTCGACCACGGGGATGCACGTCGTCACATAGCCGCCGCGCGAGCCCACCTCGCCGTCCTCGCCGCCGAGCCACTCGGCACGTATGCTGGCCGGACGGGCCTCCTTATACTGGCCCTTGGAGTAGGGCTGCGTCTTGTACTCGGCACCCACCGAGTAGCGGTTGCGCTTGTAGTTGTCGCCAACGTTGATGCCGGGGTTCCAGGCTGCCGTGTTCACGGCGTTGCCCGTACCCAGATAGCCCGAGGCCACGAGGCGCAGGCCGTCGATGGGCTTCACCTCCAGCTTGGCAATGAAGTCCTTCTGGTTGTTGCGGTCCTTGCGGTTGATGCCCTGTCCGCTCATCAGTGCCAGCTCGTAGTGCAGCTTGCTGTTCAGCAGGTCGCCGTAGACCATCAGACCCATGTCGCGGCCGTAGTTCACGCCGTTCAGGGGGTCGGGGCCCTCGCCGGCCAGGTAGAGCACGGCCTGCGAGTACACGTCGATGAGCTCCAGCTGCGTGGGCGACATCGGGTTCTCCATCGTGTAAGAGTGCTTGAACTGTCCCAGTCGGGCGGTGAGCGTGTTGTTCTTGGTAATACGGTAGTCGGTGTAGAATTCCTGGACTACGCTCGAGAAGTCGTGCATAAACAGAAACGACCATCGGTCAGTAATGCGGGCCTTGGCCCAGAGAAGTGTGCGTTTCAGGTTGTAGGAGTTGGTCTTCTCGCCGTTCGGGTCCTGATAGGACCATCCTCCTTGTGCATAACCGTTCAGAGTAATGCGGCTGGTGAAGTCCTTCATCCAGTCAATCTTCGAGTCACTCTTCTGTTGCCCCATGGCGGCAGTACTGCTGAACGCTGCCAGTGCTACGGCCAGCGTCAGGCTTTTCACTAATTGTTTTTTCATCGTTTTTTTGTCATTTAGTTTGGTTTAAACTGTTTATGCGGTGCAAAATTACATCTTTTTCATGAAAAGCAAGCAAAAAAGGTTAAAAAATTAGCAAAAAACTTACACTTTGCATCATTTGCCGCATGCAAGTGCACATTCGTACCGCCTTTACATTATAATAAGGTGGCGTCACGGGCTGCCGCATCCATCACCCGCCGCCTCACGACAGCGAGCCGCCGCCTGCCGACAGCGAGCCGCCGCCTCCCACACATCATTTCCCCTCCTAAGCTAGGAGGGGCTAGGGGAGGTCTGAACAAGGGAATAACCCTTTATGCAGCGAAAGTCCTGGGACCTTAAATCTTCACGCATCGCACACAAATCTTTCCAACGCCAAGATATTTCGTGTCCGACTGCTGCTGATTTAAGGTTCAGAAGACCAAACCTGCGTGGGCGAAATTATCGCTGGGGAAATATTCCCTGTCATTCCGAAAGGTCCGTACAAGCTGATGATTGCTTGCTCCTTACACGGAAAACGGGGACACGGGGACAAGGACATTAAGAGAAGCGGAAATCTTATCTATTATATTATATTATAATATAATATAATAGATATATAAAACTCACTTTGTTTTTCCCCATAACAACGCACCCTTAATGTCCTGTCCCGTTGTCCCCTTTGTCACCTGTATAATCTTTTTCTTGACAAGAGATATCCTGTTTGATTGCTGATGATTTAAGGTTCAGAAGTCCAGGCCTGCGTGGGCGAAATTACAAGAGAGAAAATTTTCCCTGTTGTCCCTAAGGCCGTACAGCCAACAATTACCCTCCTGCTGTGGTGGCCGGGCTCAAATTTGAGCTCGTTGACTGCCGACGGGCGATCCTTCCAAAGAACAAAGTCCAACCGAAACAGATTTGGATTGGTTGCGTACCCAAGTACTGCTTAACGGATGCAATTTTTCATTGGTTACCGTGCCTCAACCCACATTCTCCATTTTCCCCTCCTGAGTTAGGAGGGGCTAGGGGAGGTCTGAACAAGCGCAAAAGTCGTACGCAAGTTCAGACCCCTCCTAACCTCCCCTGACTCAGGGGCGGAATTCACATCGCGGACAATTTTCCCTCCTGAGTTAGGAGGGGCTAGGGGTGGTCTGAACAAGCTAATAACCTTTTATGCAGTGAAAGACTTGGAACCCTAAATCTTCACGCATTGCACACAAATCTTTTCTTTGACAAGTGATTTCGTGTCTGATTGCTGTCGATTTATGGTTCAGAAGTCCTGGGCCCGTAAATCTTCACGCATCGCACACAAATCCCTTACCTTACCAAGCGATTTCGTGCCTGATTGCTGTCGATTTAAGGTTCAGAACTCCTGTTTACTGCGCCGCTCGGAGGAAATCGTAGCCGATGTTCCATGTTTTAGAACTTTTTAACGCCGCCAGAGAACCATTATTCGCGGATTTTTCGTATCTTTGCAGAAAGTAATAACTAAAGCCCAGAACAATTATGGAAAAAAGACTTTTCATTTTACTCATCGCGATCCTCGCCATAGTGACGGGGACGAAGGCCGCAACCATCGAGCTTTACGACGGCCAGAAGTGGACGGACAACATTGAGACGGTTTTGAAGGTGCTTGTTGACAACAGGATACTCGAAACAGAAAAAGTTGGCAAAAATATCGTCTTCCTAAGAAAAGGCAAAAGGCTGTTCGGCGTTGAGGTAGATAAGTTAGGCAATCAGGTTATTCGCGTGCCGCAGACCGTGATTCCTTCGATTGACAGCTTTGGAGCACTCATTTTGGGCGAGAGATACAAGGTGAACTTCAGCGTGGTTATCAACTCGACTACTTTCCCCGACTCGAAGTTCCGTGCATACGTAAAAGATTTTGATACAGACACTAGACTCTCGCCCGGCCGCCTGACAGCGTCAGAGTGTGATGCCGTCAAGAAAATTGAAGTTGGTGGGAATGAGATAACCAGCCTCAAGGGCGTTGAGTATTTCACGAATTTGGAAATGCTGCGTTGCAATAACAATCAGCTGGAAGAACTTGACGTGTCGAAGAACACAGAACTGTACTTGCTGAATTGCTCGCTAAACCAGCTGTCTACCCTTGACGTGTCGAAGAACACAAAACTGTCAACGCTGTATTGCAGCAAAAACCAGATTCAAGGTGAAGGCATGGCTACGTTGATTAACAGCCTGCCCGAAAGCGGTGGTGATCTATATGTTATCGATGCACAAAACGAGGGCAACCTTATAATACCCGCGCAAGTACTGGCTGCTACGGCTAAGCGTTGGAATGTATTTATGTACGACGGCTCTGACTGGGTTGCCTACGACATCTGGCCTCTCTCCATCGACGGAGTCAATTTCCCCGATGCTACTTTCCGCGCATACGTCAGCAAAAATTGCGATACGAATGGCGACGGAGTTCTCTCGAAGGCGGAGTGCGAGAACGCCGACTCGATTGATGTCAGACAGAAGGGAATTGCCGACTTGGGGGGCGTCGAGTTCTTTATGAATTTGACCTACCTACATTGCGGCTGGAACAATCTGACAGCGGTTGACTTATCAAAGAATGTGAAACTGGCCAAAGTCTATCTTAATAGTAACAAACTAAAGAATCTGGATGTATCAAAGAACACAGCTTTGGTTACGATGTATTGTGATTATAATGAGCTGACAGAACTTGACGTTTCGAACTGCACGGAGTTAGATTACGTTGATTGTAAGAATAACCAGCTGACTAAGCTTGACGTTTCGAACAAAACGAAACTGAGTTATCTGCGGTGTGAGAGGAACCAGCTGACTGAGATTAACCTATCGGGCTCGACTTTGGGGTCTATAAACTGTAATTATAACAAGTTGGCCACACTCGACCTCTCAGACTGTTTAATCGGAGGTATCTCATGCAACAATAATCTTCTGACAGAAATAGACTTGTCGGGGCAACCGGAATTGCAAGCCTTAGACTGCGAAGATAACCAGTTGACAACGCTTGATCTGTCAATGAACCCGAAGCTGTCTGCCCTGTATTGTAAAAACAACCAGCTGACAATGCTTGATCTCTCTAAGAACAAGAATTTGAAATCACTTGAATGTCAGAATAACCTGCTGACAGAACTCGACATAACGGGTTGTATGGCATTAGAATGGGTGGATGTCTCTATCAATAAGCTGACAACACTCGACTTGTCGATGAGAGAGAATCTACGTAATCTGTCGTGTCCTGAAAATCAGCTGACAGCACTCAACCTGTCGGGCTGCTCGGCACTGTATTATGTGAATTGCCAAAATAACCAGCTGACGACGCTTGACGTATCTGACTGCGCTAAATTGGAAACATTTTATTGCACCAACAATCAGCTGACGACGCTTGACGTATCTGACTGCGCTAAATTGGAAACATTTTGGTGCATCAACAATCAGCTGACTTCGCTTGACTTGTCAGGCTGCTCGGCATTGGCTACTATTTTATGCTACAAAAACCAGATTCGAGGTGCAGGAATGGCAACGCTCATAGGCAGCCTGCCCGGAGACAAATCTAGTGCATATATTTACGTTTACGACAATCGAAACTCAACAGAGGGCAACCTGATAACAAGAACCCAGGCACAGGCCGCAATAGATAAGGGGTGGGTAGTGTATAAATATGACGAGAGCTCCGAAAGTTGGGTGGAATACGCTGGCGAATTGGTAGCTGGCGACGCGAACGGTGACGGCGAGGTGACGGCAGCCGACGTGGAGACCATTAGCGACTATATTCTCGGCCGGCTGGCGCCCGACTCGTGGTTCGACGAGGAATCGGCCGACGTGGTCGACGACGGCGTGGTCGACATTCAGGACCTGACGCAGCTGATCAAGATAGTCTTGAATCAGGCCTATCTGAGGTGTCCCGACGACCACCATCCCCACGCGATAGACCTCGGGCTGCCCAGTGGCACGAAGTGGGCCTGCTGCAACGTTGGTGCCGACAAGCCCGGGAACTACGGCGACTACTTTAACTGGGACGTGAACACAGTTCAGAACGCATGGGGCGACAATTGGCAGATGCCCAGTAAAGAGCAGATGCAGGAGATTATCGACAATACAACAATGGTGTGGACAACCCTGGACGGCGTGAATGGCCTCCTGGTGACAGGCTCTAACGGCGGCTCCATGTTCCTGCCCGCCGCTGGTTTTTGCTTTAGTGGCACCACCAATCCTTCGTTTGTGGGTACTGATGGTTGTTATTGGACGTCGACACCCGATTCGGGCTCAAACACCTGGGGATTGTCCTTTAGCAAGGAGATCAGAGATTACTGGAATCATTCAAATACTGCCGGCCTGCCTATTCGCCCTGTCAGGAAGTAGGCTGGCCCGCAGCCAATTCAGGTGTCTGAACGTGGTCTCAGTTTTTCTTGGCACGGAAAAACACGGAGGAACACGGTTAGAATGATGGGATTCCGTGTAAACCAGCGTTTTTCCGAGGCACCTTTTGCCTTTTCATGCAAAAATACGGGGTTTTTGTTGGCGGTTAGGTGGAAAAAGTGTACCTTTGCGCCCATAAAACCGAAGAAAGAATGAAACACCAGTTACGCAGTGCCGTGTGCACAGAAGGCCGCCGCATGGCGGGAGCCCGCGCCCTCTGGGTGGCTACGGGCATGAAGCAGGAGCAGTTTGGCAAGCCCATCATTGCCGTTGTCAATTCGTTTACGCAGTTCGTGCCGGGACATACCCACCTGCACGAGATAGGACAGATCGTGCGCCAGGAGATTGAGAAGATGGGCTGCTACGCCGCTGAGTTCAACACCATCGCCATCGACGACGGCATCGCCATGGGCCACGACGGCATGCTCTACTCGCTGCCCTCGCGCGACATCATTGCCGACTCCGTGGAGTACATGGTCAACGCCCACAAGGCCGACGCCATGATCTGCATCTCGAACTGCGACAAGGTGACGCCGGGCATGCTGATGGCGGCCATGCGACTGAACATCCCCGCCGTGTTCTGCAGCGGAGGCCCGATGGAGGCCGGACGCTGGCGCGGCGAGAATGCCGACCTGATAACGGCGATGGTGAAGGGTGCCGACCCGTCGGTGACCGACGAGGAGATGCGCGAGATTGAGCAGTGCGCCTGTCCGGGCTGCGGCTCGTGCTCGGGCATGTTCACCGCCAACTCGATGAACTCGCTGACCGAGGCCATCGGACTGTCGCTGCCCGGCAACGGCACCATCCTGGCTACACATACGAACCGCGTCGAACTGTTCCGCAAGGCCGCCCGCCAGATTGTGAAGAACGCGCTGGCATACTATGAGGACGGCGACGAGAGCGTGCTGCCGCGCTCGATAGCCACACGCCAGGCCTTCCTCAACGCTATGACGCTCGACATCGCCATGGGCGGCTCTACGAACACCGTGCTCCACCTGCTGGCCGTTGCCCAGGAGGCCGGCGTCGACTTCACCATGAAGGACATCGACCAGCTGAGCCGCAAGACGCCCTGCCTCTGCAAACTGGCGCCGAATACGCAGAAATACTCGGTGCAGGAGTGCAACCGCGCCGGCGGCATACTCGGCATCCTCAACGAACTCGACAAGGGCGGACTGATTGACGGCTCGGCAAAGCGCGTCGACGGCATGACGCTCAGCGAGGCTATACAGAAATACGACGTCAACGGACTGGAAGACGAGATCGCCATCTACTCCAGTGCCCCCGGTGGACGATTCTCTACGGAGATGGGAAGTCAGTGTGAGTATTACCCCTCACTCGACCTCGACCGCGAGAACGGCTGCATACGCGACATCGAGCATGCCTATACTAAGGACGGCGGACTGGCCGTGCTCTTCGGCAATATTGCCCAGGACGGCTGCGTGGTGAAGACGGCCGGCGTCGACGAAAGCCTTTGGCACTTCGAGGGTCCTGCCGTCTGCTTCGACAGCCAGGAGGACGCCTGCGAGGGCATCCTCGGCGGACGGGTGAAGAAGGGCGACTGCGTGGTCATTACCCACGAGGGACCCAAGGGCGGTCCGGGTATGCAGGAGATGCTCTATCCCACCTCTTATATCAAGTCGATGCACCTGGGCAAGGAGTGCGCCCTGATTACCGACGGCCGCTTCTCGGGCGGCACCAGCGGCCTCTCCATTGGCCACATTTCGCCCGAGGCTGCCAACGGCGGTAACATCGGTAAGATCAAGGACGGCGACATCATCGTCATCGACATCCCCTCGCGCTCCATCAGCGTGAAGCTCAGCGACGAGGAGCTGGCCGCCCGTCCGCAGCAGCCGCTAAAGCGCAACCGCGTGGTCAGCAAGGCTCTGCGCGCCTATGCCCAGAGCGTCAGCTCGGCCGACAAGGGCGGTGTGCGAATCATCGATTAACGAAATCATCAGGCAATGAAACAGAAGTATGCACTCACCATCCTGTTTGCCCTGATCATCGCATCGGGGCTGACGAGTATTGGCTGTTATCAGGCGACGGAGAGGATTGTGGCCGAGGATATGGAGTGTGCGCTGACGAAGGCGCTGGCCGAACAGCAGAGCGACGCCATCACCCCCGACACCATCCGCACGTTCAACAGCTATCTGAAGATGGAGCAGTTGCGCGGTCATGCCGTATTGGCCGTTGCCACCCGCCAGGACGGGCTGCGCTGCGAGGCCAAGTGCTCGGCGGCCACCATCTTCTCGATGTCCGACCAGCGGCCGGCTTCGGTGCTGTGGACCGTCGCCATACTGTGGGCGCTTTATTGCTTCTGGCGCTTCAGGCGCGAGGTGCCGCTCATGACGTTCGGCGGCTTGGCCTATGCCGAGCGCGAAGGGCGGTTCTATAACAAGCTGGGCAAGCAGGTGAGGCTCACGCCCATGCAGCAGCAACTGATGGAGATGTTCTTCCGCAGCGAGTCGCACCAGCTGACGAAGACCGAAATCTGCGACGCCCTCTGGCCCAAGAAAGACGATGCCAACGACACGCTCTACACCCTGATCCGGCGCCTGAAGCCCATCGTCGAAGAACATTCCAACCTGAAAATAGAGTCGGACAGAGGTCGGGCATACGAGTTGAAAGTCAAGTAGTTAGCCGTCTGTCAGCGAATTGTCAGACAAATGTCAGGCTTTATTTTTGGAGGTCGTCGATTCTCTTCATACCTTTGCGTCAGTAAAACGACAGCAAACGTATGATGAAAGCAACAACATTTATGAAACTGAACACCCGTGTGGCGTGGCTTGTCTTTGCCATTGCCGCTGCGGTGTATGGTCTGACGGTCGAGCCGACGGCCAGCTTCTGGGACTGCCCGGAGTTTATTGCGTGTGGTTACAAGTTGGAGATTGGCCATCCGCCCGGGGCACCCGTCTTTATGCTGGCAGCCAATCTGTTCGCCCAGCTGGCCGGCGACGTGTCGAAGGTGGCCTTGATGGTTAATCTGCTGTCGGCGCTGCTGAGTGCCGGCTGCATCTTCTTCCTGTTTCTCACAATCACCCACCTGGCCCGGAAGCTGGTTTGTCCTTCAGAGCTGGGCTTTACCCTTTCCCAGGTCGTCAGGATTGAGGCGTGCGGCGTGGTGGGCGCCTTGACCTATACGTTCAGCGATACGTTCTGGTTCTCGGCCGTCGAGGCCGAGGTCTATGCCTTCTCCAGCTTCCTGACGGCTCTGATGTTCTGGCTGATTCTGAAGTGGAGCGACGAGCTGGACAGTCCGCGCAGCGACCGCTGGATTATCCTCATTGCCTACATCACCGGTCTCTCCATCGGTGTTCACCTGCTGTGCCTGCTCTGCCTGCCCGCCATGTCGTTCGTGGTCTATTTCCGGCGTATAAAGCGGGTGACGTGGCGAGGCATGACGATGACGCTCCTGGCGGGCGGCCTGCTGGTGGCCGTTATCCTCTATGGCGTCATTCCCGGCGTGGTGCTGATGGGCGGCTGGTTCGAACTGCTGTTCACCAACGGGCTGGGCTGTGCCTACAACACGGGCCTCGTGTGCTATATCGTCGCGCTGACGGCAGCGCTCGTCGCGCTCTATTATAAGGTGGAGCGGCGGGCGTTCAGGCTGTCAATAGCCTGTCTGCTGATGGTGCTGGCAGGCTACAGCAGCTACGGCGTCATCTTCATCCGAGCCAATGCCCGGCCGCCGATGTGCGAGAATGCCCCCGACAACATCTTCTCGTTGGGCAGCTACCTGAACCGCGAGCAGTACGGCAAGACGCCGCTGCTCTACGGGCCGGCGTACTGCAGCGAGGTAGACCGCACGGTGGAGGGCGACTACCTGGTGCCGCGACAGAAGGAGGGGAAGGCCATTTACCGCCCTGTGGCCGACTCGGCGAAGCATGAGTACGAGGTGGTGCGCAAGGACATAGACTATGTCTATAAGAACAACATGCTGTTCCCTCGCATGCACTCTGCCCGCCACGCCAAGGCCTACGAGGACTGGCTACAAAGCGTCGAGAAGCGGAACGGCGTGCCGACGATGGCCGAGAACCTGCGCTTCTTCCTGACCTATCAGGTGAACTTCATGTACTGGCGCTACTTCCTGTGGAACTTCGTGGGGCGGCAGAACAACATTCAGGGACACGGCGAGGCAGAACACGGCAACTGGATAACCGGCTTCCGCTGGATTGACGACTGGCTCTTGGGCTGCGACACATCGAAGCTGCCGACTGACCTGGCGCAGAACAAGGGGCGCAACGTGTTCTACGGCATGCCGTTGCTGCTCGGGCTGCTGGGTATGCTGTGGCAGTGGCGCCGGGGGCGTGAGGGCCGCCAGCAGCTGCTCGTCGTCGCGCTGCTTTTCGTGATGACGGGCCTTGCCATCGTGGTCTACCTCAACCAGACGCCGCTCCAGCCGCGTGAGCGCGACTATGCTTACGCCGGCTCCTTCTATGCCTTCGCCATTTGGATTGGCTTGGGAGTGGCTGGGATGAGTGAGAAGATAAAAGTGAAGAGTGAAAAGTTGTCTTTCGCCCTGTGTATTGGCAGCCTTTTAGTCCCCCTGCAGATGGCTACGCAGACGTGGGACGACCACGACCGCTCGGGCCGTTACACCTGTCGCGACTTCGGCGCCAACTATCTGGAGAGCATGCAGCGCGAGGGGAAGCCCATCATCCTGACCAACGGCGACAACGACACGTTCCCCCTCTGGTATAACCACGAGGTGGAGGGCTTCAGAACCGATACCCGCGACTGCAACCTGGAATACCTGCAGACCGACTGGTATATCGACCAGATGAAGCGCCCTGCCTACGATTCGCCGGCCCTGCCCATCAGCATGGAGCACGACGACTACAAGGAGGGGCGGATGGAGTATGTGCCCGTCGCTGCCGACAGCCTCACCATCGGCCAGACGGTCATCTCGCTGAAGGGCGTTCAGGGGCTTTACAAGAACGAGCTGATGGTGCTCGAGATGTTGTCGCAGGCCAAGTGGGAGCGCCCCGTCTATGTTTCCATCAGCTTAGGCTCCGACATGATGCCCTTCCTGCGCGACCACCTGGTGCTCGAAGGGCTGGCCTATCGCATTAGCCCGATAGCAGCGGGGAAGCAGATTGACGTTGAACGGCTTTACGACAACATCATGCACCGCTTCCGCTATGGCGGTCTGAACAAGAAGGGCATCTACGTCGATGAAGACATCAAGCGTATGGCTTATTACCACCAGCTCATCATGGGTGTGCTCATCGACTCGCTCCTCGAGCAGGGCGACACAGAGCGGGCTCTGACGGTATGTCGGAAGTGGCAGCAGGAGATGCCCCACGAGAACGTTCCCTATACGGAGTACGCGCTGGCTATGGCCCGCTGCTATTACACGGCCCGTCAGCCTGAGCTGGGCGACGCCATTGTCGGCGACCTGCTGCGCCGTTCAGCCGAGTGGCTCTCGTGGATTGACACCATCAGGCCCTCGCGCCGCGGCGGGTCGCTCTACTCCCGCCACATCTGGCTGCAGACTATGGAGCAGGCACTCCGTCTGGCCGTGCAGTTTGAGAGAACAGAATTGTCAAATCATTACATCGAGCCTTATGAACACTTCATCAAACAGGGCTAAGCGCCCCTTCATCTTCCGCACCGCCAGTCGCAGCATCCTCGTCGCAGCCTGCATGCTGATAATCCTTGGCTACGTCCTGATGTCGGGCCCGGGCAGTACGGCGCATTCCTTCAATCCCGACATCTTCTCGGCGCGCAGGATAGTCGTTGCCCCGATACTGTGTCTGGCGGGCTACCTGCTCATCATCATCGGGATTCTCAAGCGAGGATAATTGCACAGCAGAACGGCCCTAAATACCCGCTCACGGCAAAAAAAGTGTTTTTTCTGCGCTCGTTTGATTGAAATTTTGTAACTTTGCACCGTTTTTTCGTTACAGAATGTTACAAAACGATATATGAGAGACAGAATAACAGGATCGAAAGCGCTGATGAGGGCTCTGAAGGCCGAGGGCGTAAAGACCATCTTCGGCTACCCCGGCGGCACCATCATGCCCGTCTACGATGCGCTGTTCGACTATACGCGAGGAGAGAAGAAATGCTTTGACCACATACTGGTGCGCCATGAGCAGGGTGCTACCCACGCCGCCGAGGGCTATGCCCGCGTCAGCGGTGAGGTGGGCGTGGCACTCGTCACCAGCGGCCCCGGCGTCACCAACACGCTGACGGGCATTGCCGACGCCATGCTCGACTCGACTCCCATCGTGGTGATAGCCGGACAGGTGCCCATTACGGCGCTGGGTACGGATGCTTTCCAGGAGGTCGACCTCGTCGGCGTGGCACAGCCAATCTCGAAGTGGTCGTACCAGATACGGCGCGCCGAGGATGTGGCGTGGGCCGTCAGCCGTGC
>CAMHHO010000084.1:0-15114 GCA_946184965.1 uncultured Prevotellaceae bacterium
AGCTGCAAAGAAAAGTTAAATACATGGCCGTTCTCATCTTAAAAAAATGAAAAAGTGATGCTTTGTGGTATTCGTAAAATCGAATTTTTTTGCTAATTTTGCGATAGAATTCTAACCCCAAATCAACACTTTAAGTAAAAGAATTATGTCAAAGACAGTAGAAATTCAGATTGAGAAGAGCCGCAATCTGGTAGAGGGCCTGCGCAAGCACCTGAAAGGTATTGGCGGCGGAGTAACCAATGAAGAAATTAACGCTATGGAGGAGGCCGTCGGCGAGCTGGAGGCTGCCAATGCCGAGGTTGACCGTCTGCGCGAGGAACTGGCACCAAAGGTTAAGCAGATGAATGCCGTGATGGCTCGCGTGAAGGAGGCCTACGCTGAGAAGAAAAAGACGCTCAAAGGCTATTATCCTCAGGAGCGCTGGGCTGACTTTGGTGTGCCTGATAAGCGTTAAAATCAATGTGAGGTGATAAGCCTGGCGACGCCAAAGAGTGTTCCCACGGCCTGTGACAATCGACACAAGGGCGTGGGAACAATCGTAAGCGGGCGACTTTGGCTTAGTCGAAGAAGCCGGGCTGCTTGTAGGGGAGGCCCAGTTCGCGGTCGACGGTGGCGAGGATTCCCTGTACCTGACCGAGGGCGAACATTCGGCCGAGGAGCGTGTAGCCGGCATTGTGGCCGTGACTCGACTCGTCCATGATGCCGCCGGGCTCGTCGGTGAAGGTCATGCCGTGATCGACGCGCATAGGCAGCTGCGGGTTCTCTTTCTCAAAGATTTTGCAGAGCTCGATGATGTCGGCACGTCCGCCCAGGTGGCTGGCCTCGGTGAAGTCGCCGTTGGGGAAGATGTGGCACGAGCGGAGGTGTACGAAGTGGGTGCGCGAGGCAAACTTGCGGGCCATCTCGACCACGTTGTTATAGGCTCCGGCCGAGAGCGAACCGGCACAGAACGTCAGGCCGTTGTGCTTGTTGGGTACGGCGTCGAGGAACCACTGAATGTCCTCCTCGGTGCGGACGATGCGCGGCAGGCCGAGAATCTCGATGGGCGGGTCGTCGGGGTGAACGCACATATTCATGCCGCATTCCTCGCAGACGGGCATGATGGCCTCGAGGAAGTATTTCATATTCTCACGCAACTGCTTCTTATCAATGCCTTTATAGAGGTCGAGGAAGTCGCGGAACTTCTGGATGGGCGCTTCGTCGTTCTCGCTGAAGTTGCCGCTGACGAAACCCTGAGTCTTGATGATGATGTTCTCGACGAGCTTGTGCTCCTTCTCGGGCGTCATCGTCTTGGCCAGTTCGTCGCACTCAGCCAGTACGTTGCGGCCCTGACCTACGCCGGCAGGAAATTCAAACTGGGCCCATTCCTCGCGTGCACCCTCACGCTTCAGGATATAGATGTCGAAGTAGGCAAACTCGGCGTAGTTGAAGTAGAGGTTTGTCGAGCCGTTGGGGTTCGTGTGCAGCAGGTCGGTACGTGCCCAGTCGAGCACGGGCATGAAGTTGTAGCAGATACAGTGAATGCCCTCAGCCGAGAGGTTGCGCAGCGACTCCTTGTAGACCTCAATCTGGTGGTCGCGGTCAGGGCCGCCGTACTTGATGGTCTCCACCACGGGCAGGCTCTCGACGACGCTCCAGCGCATGCCGTAGCTCTCGATATACTCGCGCAGGTCGCGAATCTTCTCGCGGGTCCATACTTCGCCAAGGGGCACGTCGTGCAGGGCGGTGACGATGCCCTCGACGCCGATTTGTCTTAACATGGCAAGCGTAATCTTGTCTTTCTTGCCAAACCATCTCCAGGTTCTTTCCATAGTCTTTACAGGGGTTTTAGTGGGTTTTGTTGTATTTCTTTTGTTGTTTCTTGCTCCAGAAGTAGTAGAAGGGAGGAATGTGCGTGTCGTTCGGGCTCAATGACCTTCTGGCGGGTGCGGCGCCAGAGGCTGCTGTAGCAACGTCGGTGTAGACGGGGCTGCTCTCGTTGCCGTAGCGGTCGAGTGCCGTGACGGCGTAGTAGACGGTCTGGCCGTTGGTGTGCGGCACGTAGAGCTGCTGGCCCTGCAGTCGGGTGGCTATCAGGTTGCGCGGTTCGCTGACATCAACATCGGGCGTGGTCGATGCATACACATTATATAATAGGTAGGAAGCCCGCGAACGGTCGACGGCTCCGCTCCACGTCAGCCGGTCGGTCGATGAGCCGCGGCTCAGGTCGAGTCGGGTAGGGGAGTCGGGGGCTTCGTTCCAGGCCCACGTCATGGGAGGAATGAGTGCTGGCGTGTCGTCAAAATGGCGCGCGAAGTCGTAGATGCCTCGCGTGTTGTCGGTCAGGAACTTCGAGCGGAAGTAGCAGTGGCCGATGCCGTTCTGGCGCACGAAGTACATCTCGCGGCTCACGTCGTTGAGGGTCCAGTTGCCTTCGCGGGGCGAGAGGAAGTAGATGCCAAGACCGCTGACGATGGTTCGGCCGTAGGAGCGCTCCTGCCAGTCGAGGGCAAAGGGGAAGAAGTTGTTGTCGCGGAAGTACATCATCGGGTAGAGCTGGTCCATCAGTCCGTCGCGGAGCCAGCCCTGAGCGTCCTGGAACACGGCGTTGTAGGCATTCCAGCCGCCGCTGCGGTAGCGGCTCAGGTCGCCCGACTTGCCTATGGGCGAGCACGACAGCTTGACCCAGGGCTTGAGCGACTTCACGGCCTGGTTAATCTTGCGCACGATGCTGGTGATGTTGAGGCGGCGCTCGTGGGGCTTGGCTCCCTTCTTGGGCCACGTCTCTGGGTAGCGGATGTAGTCGAGGTGAATGCCGTCGATGTCGTAGTTGCGTGTCACCTCGGCGCAGATACGTGCTATGTAGTCGCCCGTAGCGGGGTCTTCAGGATTCATGAAGCCGTCCTGCCCAATGCTTCGTGCCAGCTTCGGGTTCTTGCGCTTGAACTCCTTGAAGCGTGCCTCGTTGGTCTTGCCGACGGGAATGGTGACTATCCAGGCGTGGCACTCCATTCCGCGCTTATGGCACTCGTCGACGATGAACTTCAGAGGGTCGTAGCCTGGATTGCGGCCGTGCGTGCCCGTCAGGCACATGTCAAAGGGCTCAATGGCCGAGGGATAAATGGTCGATGCGCGCACGCGCGTCTGAATAAGTACGGTATTGATGTTCACCCGCTTCAGCTGGTCCAGAATCTGGGTCATCTCGCGCCTTTGCTCTGCTGAATTGTGCGACCTTGGCCAGTCGATGCCGCCGATGGTGGTGAGCCAGACGGCTCGCACTTCATGCTTCTGGGCTTGTACAGTCAGGCACATAAGTGCCAGTATAAGGATGATTTTTGCTCTCAATTCGTTATTTGTTTTTAATTTGCCTGCAAAATTACGATATTTTTTTCATTTCTCAAATAAAAGTATTAACTTTGCATCATAAAACTTTAAAGTCTTAATAGAAAAATGATTTCATTTGTTCTGAGTCTTGTGGCTCTTGTTTTGGGTTATCTGCTCTACGGACGCTTTGTCGAGCGTGTGTTCGGCCCAGACGACCGCGTGACGCCCGCCGTGGCCAAGGCCGACGGCGTCGATTTTATTGTGCTTCCCAACTGGAAGGTTTTCATGATTCAGTTTCTGAACATCGCAGGCACTGGCCCCATCTTCGGCGCCATCATGGGAGCCGCGTTCGGTCCTGCTGCCTATCTGTGGATTGTGCTGGGCTGTATATTCGCAGGTTCTGTCCATGACTATCTGTCGGGTATGCTGTCAATACGCCTCGGAGGTGCCAACCAGCCGGAAATCATTGGCCGCTATCTGGGTAAGACCACTAAGCAGGTGATGCTGGTGTTCTCGGTTTTCCTGCTGATGATGGTGGGTGCCGTTTTCGTGTTCAGTCCTGCCAAGATTCTGGGCGACATGTGGGAACCTGCCTATGCCATTGAGAACCTTGGAAAATACACGTTCTGGATTATTATCATCTTCATCTACTATATCATCGCCACGATGCTGCCTATCGACAAGATTATTGGCAAGGTCTATCCGCTCTTTGCCTTCTCGTTGCTGTTTATGGCTGCTGCCCTGTTGGTGATGCTGCTGGTGAAGCAACCTGACATTCCTGAGATTTGGGAGGGACTGAGCGTGCCTGCCTTGACGCCGAAGAGCATCTTCCCCTGTCTGTTCATCACCATTGCCTGTGGAGCCATCAGTGGTTTCCACGCTACGCAGAGTCCTCTGATGGCGCGTTGTATGAAGAGCGAGCACATGGGTAGGCCCATCTTCTATGGTGCGATGATTACTGAAGGCATCGTCGCCCTCATCTGGGCTACGGTGGCCATGTATTTCTTCTACGACCAGCCTACACCAGGCTATGAACTGATGGAAGGAGGTCTTGCAGCCAAGAATGATGCCCCTTCGATCGTGAATCTCATCTGTAACGACTGGCTGGGTGTCTTTGGAGGCGTGCTTGCCCTGTTGGGTGTGGTGGCAGCGCCGATTACGAGTGGCGACACGGCCCTGCGCTCGGCTCGTCTGATTATTGCTGACTTCGTCAAGCTCGAACAGCGAACCATCCGCAAGCGTCTCTATATCTGTATCCCCATGTTTGCTGCCGTCATCTCCCTTTTGGTTTGGCAGATGTCCGACAAGTCGGGCTTCGCAAAGATATGGAATTGGTTCGGCTGGAGCAATCAGACGCTCTCAGTCTTCATGCTGTGGGCGGTGACTGTCTATTTCGTTCAGCAGAAGAAGCCGTACATCATCACGCTGATTCCTGCTGTCTTTATGACGTCGGTATGCACTTCGTTCCTCTTGTCTGAGCAGCTGTTCAGCCTGGGTCAGTATCATGCGTGGATTGTTGCAGCTGTAGCCTGCGTGGTTTCTCTGGTGTGGTTCGCCTTCTGGTATCGTAAAAACTCTAATATTAACAAATAAAATTCTATCCCTATGAAAAAGAAGATTTTAACTATGATTGTCGGCCTCATGGCCACAATGGCTGTTAACGCCCAGTCAACTTACGACACACCTCCCTTTGGACAGGGTAAAATCTATGTAGGTGCTTCCATGTCGAGCTTCGATATTGGCAGCGTGATGTCGAAATTCCACGTCGACCTCAGTGCCAAGGGTGGCTATATGCTGACCGACAATATCCTGGCGCTTGGCGACGTGTCGTACAACTACATGAAAGATGCCGACGGCATTTTCTCTATTGGTGCCGGCCTGCGCTATTATATTGAGCAGAACGGTATTTTCCTCGGCGCAGGAGCCAAGCTGGTCGACATGACCAACGATCTGGACTTCCAGCCTAACATTTCTTTGGGCTACGCCTTCTTCCTCAACCGCACCGTAACGGTAGAGCCTGAGTTGTACTTCAATCTCTCCACCAAGGACATCGACAACTCCAGCTACGGTTTCCGCATCGGCTTTGGTGTTTACCTCTTTAATGAATAGTGGTTTATGCTGAGCGTTGAAGAATTAGTCGACAGGCTCATCGACCTGTCGTTTGCCGAGGACATTGGCGACGGCGACCACACCACCCTCTGCTGCATTCCTGAAGATGCGATGGGTAAGAGCCATCTTCTCATTAAGGAAGACGGCATACTGGCAGGTGTGGAGATTGCCAAGGAGGTGTTCCGCCGCTTCGACCCAACGATGCAGGTGGAAGTGCTGATGGGCGACGGAAGTAGGGTGAAGAAGGGCGACATCGCCATGATCGTGACGGGCAAGGTGCGCTCTCTGCTTCAGACCGAGCGCCTGATGCTGAACATCATGCAGCGCATGAGCGGTATTGCCACCATGACCGATAAGTACGTGAAGCGACTGGAGGGAACAGGCACCCGCGTGCTCGACACCCGCAAGACCACTCCTGGCATGCGCATGCTCGAGAAGCAGGCCGTGAAGATTGGCGGCGGCTGCAACCATCGTATTGGTCTCTTCGACATGATTCTGCTGAAGGACAACCACGTCGACTTTGCTGGCGGCATTGTCAACGCCATCGACCGCTGCCACCAGTACCTGAAGGAAAAGGGTCTCGACCTGAAGATTGAGATCGAGGTGCGCTCGTTCGACGAACTGCAGCAGGTGCTCGACCACGGCGGCGTCGACCGCATCATGCTCGACAACTTCTCTGTGCCCGATACGAAGAAGGCTGTCGACATCATCAACCACCGCTTCGAGACTGAGTCGTCGGGCGGCATCACCTTCGACACCATCCGCGACTATGCCGAGCAGGGTGTCGACTTCATCAGCGTCGGCGCTTTGACTCACAGCGTCAAGGGCCTTGATATGTCGTTTAAGGCATGCTAAGCACCGTCCTGAGTATACTACTAAGCATATTTACCCCGCCAGTGGATTATGAAATCTCGCTGGCGGGGAACTTTGGTGAACCGCGGCCGAACCATTTTCACGGCGGGCTAGACATACGCACTGAGGGCGTCGAGGGCAAGCATATCTACGCTATTGGCGACGGCTATGTGTCGCGCATCACCGTCGGAAAAGAGGGCTTCGGCAATGCTGTCTACATCACCCATCCCACGGGCCAGACGTCTGTCTACTGCCACCTGAAGTCATTCTCGCCCCGTATCAAGCGGGCCCTTCGTAAGTATCAGTACAGTCACGGCACCAACGAGGCCGATGCCCGTCTGACGCCGCTCGACGTACCCGTGAGCCAAGGGCAGTTCATCGCCCTCAGCGGCAATACTGGTGCTTCGACGGCTCCCCACCTGCACCTCGAAATCCACGACACTCGCACGTGGAACATGCTCGACCCCTACCAGTTCCTGAATGACTTTATCCAGGACACCGTTCCCCCTCAGATTCATGACATTATGGCCATTCCAGAAGGAGGAACGTTCAACGGCAGCCCTTCACCCTTCTTTGCAAGCAAAGCGAGCAAGCTCGAGCCCACCCTTCACCCATCACCTGATCACACTGCCTGGGGCCGTGTCGGCTTCGCCGTCTGGGCCGACGACTACATGCAAGGCTCCTACAACCACTACGGCATTCACGAGACGCAGCTCTTCGTCGATGGCGAGCAGGTGTTCCATAGCACAGTCGACGACATTCCTGTCAGCATGAACCGCATGGTCAACTCCTGGGGCTACTACGACCATTGGCTCCACACCCGCCGCTGGTACATGAAGTCGTTCATCGAACCAGGCAACACGCTGCCCTTCCTCACAGCCGACAGCAATCGCGGCATCGTCGACTTCAACGAGGAGCGCGACTACCATCTCGAATACGTCCTTCGCGACTACAAGGGCAACGAAGTCCGTTATCCTTTTACGGTAAGGGGGACTGCTGCATCAGTTGCCTCCCCTAAACAGGGGAGGTCGGAGGGGTCTTCTCTCCTCCGCTGGAACCGTACCAACAGCATCAGCCGCCCTGGCGTTCAGCTGATTGTCCCTTACGGTCTTCTGGCTGTCGATACGCCTATCACCCCCATCATCACGCGCAATCCCGACGGTTGGTCGGACGCCTGTCAGTTCTCGGCCACATCGCTGCCCTTGATGCGTGATGCCTGGCTTAGCCTCTGTATCCGTCCGCCTCATCCTGGTGATTATGACCTGACAAAGCTCTATATCATCGACGAGCGCGGCCGCAGCACAGGTGAAACATATTATAAAGACGGTTGGGTTACAGGCCGTATCCGCGAGTTGGGCAGTTGCTATCAGCTGGCCTACGACGACCAGCCTCCCACCGTCGACCCAATCACGCTGACGGGCGATGTCTTGAGGCTGAACGTCACTGATGCTGGAAGTGGTGTCTCCACGTGGAAGGCTACTGTCGACGGTCGTTTCGTCGTCTTCGACGCTATTGAGAAGACCACCACCTTCGCTTGCGAGCTGCGTGAGTCGTGGCTTCGTCGTACGGGCGCTACCCATCGTCTGTGCTTCGAAGTGTTCGATCATCTACTGAACAGACAAACCTACGAAACAACATTTATCTATTAGCAAAATGAAGAGACATATCTTTTTATCTGCCATGCTGATGGCTGCGGCTGGAGCAATGGCCTGCACCAATTTCATTGTCGGCAAGAAAGCGTCTGCCGACGGAAGCGTCATCTGCAGCTACAATGCCGACAGCTACGGCGCCTTCATGTATCTGTATCACTATCCTGCCGGCAAGCACCAGCCGGGCGAGATGCGGAAAATCTATGAGTGGGACACCAACAAGTACCTCGGCGAGATTCCTGAGGCTGCTGAGACCTATAACGTCATCGGCAACATCAACGAGTGGCAGGTGACCATCGGCGAGACCACCTTCGGCGGCCGCGAGGAGATGGTCGACAGCACTGGTATCATCGACTACGGCTCGCTCATCTACATCGCCCTGCAGCGCTCCAAGACCGCCCGCGAGGCCATCACCGTGATGACGACGCTCGTCGAGCAGTACGGCTACTGCTCCGAGGGCGAGACGTTTACCATCTGCGACCCCAACGAAGCCTGGATTATGGAGATGATGGGCTGTGCCGCCGACCGCACCGTCTCGAAGGAGCGCACCGTCTGGGTGGCCATGCGCGTGCCCGACGACATGATCTGCGGTCACGCCAACCAGAGCCGCATCACCACCTTCATGCCCGCCAAGAAGCAGAAGAAGGGGCAGGAGACCGTCCTGTGGTCGAAGAATGTCGTCTCGTATGCCAGGAAGATGGGCTGGTACAGTGGCAACGACGCTGACTTCTCTTACAATGCAGCCTACGCCAAGCCCGACTTCTCAGGCCGCCGCATCTGCGATGCCCGCGTCTGGCAGTTCTTCCGCCGCTATGCCGACGGCATGGACCGCTACATCCCCTGGGCTGAAGGCCGTGACGCCAATGCCGAGCCGATGCCCCTCTGGGTGAAGCCCAACTGCTTGCTGACCGTTCAGGACGTTCAGGCAGCCATGCGCGACCACTTTGAAGGCACCCCCTTCGACGTCTCCGACCAGTCTGCCGACAAGGCCGACATCGGCGGCGGCATCTGGCAGATGCCCTATCGCGTGACGCCGCTCTACTTCGAGGTCGACGGCAAGAAGTGCTTCAACGAGCGTCCCACCTCCACCCAGCAGACGGCCTGGACATTCGTCTCGCAGATGCGCTCCTGGCTGCCCCGCGAGATTGGCGGCTGCTTCTGGTTCGGCAACGACGACTGCAACATGGTGGCCTACACCCCCGTCTACTGCTGCGCCACCCGTCAGCCCGACTGCTACAGCGGCAAGGGTGCCGACGACGTCACCTTCTCGATGGACAACGCCTTCTGGGTAGAGAACTGGGTCAGTAACATGGTCTATCCCCGCTACTCAGCCCTGTTCCCCGACCTCAGGCAGGTGCGCGACTCGCTCGAGAGTTCCTACTTCTTCGTGCAGAATGGCATCGAGCAGACCGCTCTGTCCAAGGAGGGCGCCGACCGCGTTGACTTCCTGACCAAGTATACCTGTATGCAGGCCGACAAGATGATTCAGCGCTGGCGCCAGCTGGCCACGTTCCTCATCGTGCGCCACAACGACATGGCCGTTCGTCCTGTCGACGAGAAGGGCAACTTCAAGCGCAGCAAGTATGGTCTTGGCGACCGCGTTCAGCGTCCCGGCTATCCTGAGGCCTATCGTCGCGAGCTCATCAGCCGCACGGGCGACAAGCTGCTGAAACCCGCCGAATAGCTCCGAGTGGGAAACGCGCCTGTCGCCCGTGTAAGATTGTAAGAATGTAAGATTGTAAGATTGTAAGATTTTTCAGGGGGTGGGCTGGCGCCGCTTGTTCCAGCTCTTGCCCACCTTCTCCACCCAGCCCTCGCTCTTCCAGCGGCTTATGATGGTATAGAGCGCGCTGTCGCTGAAGTCAGAGCCCTTCAGCCGCCGCAGGTCCTGCATGCTGAACGGCGACGGCAGCCGCTCGTAGATGCTGCCGTTGACGCTGCTGCCCATGGGGTTGTCGTCGTTGCCGGCATACTGTCTGGCCAGCAGCGGTCCGAACACCTTGAGCTGCATCTGCAGCGTGTACTCGGCCATCCTGACGGCAAAGTCGATACACGCGTTCGACTCCTTGCCCGCCAGCAGCATGAACACCACGCCGCACCTGAATCCTATCACGCCCGCACGTCGGCGGAAGCGGTCCTTGATGACGTTCATGTCGAGCGACGACTCCACGCGCTTCTCCTCCAGCCAGCGGTTGATGGCCTTGCGCAGCCGAGGCGTGTCGTAGAAGCCTGAGGCCGAGCGCAGCAGTGACGTAGCCTGTATGATGCGGTTCGTGTCGGTCTCGTTCAGCTCCCTGAACACGGTGATGGGGGCAAACATCGTGTCGGGCATCTCCGATAGCATCAGACGGCTCGACAGGCCGTTCTCAGCGTTCGACTCGTTCCTGCCCTTGAACATCTTCATCACCGTTCGCGGCGTGCCCAGAATGGTCCAGTTGTAGGCCACATGCACGTCGCCGCTCTCCGACTGGTCCGAGTTGTAGTCCGTGCCCCACCACTCGCGCGAGAAGGCGTTGCGGTAGATGTCCCACTTCTCGGCCCACGAGCCGCCGCTGTTCGTCTTCAGCAGCGTCTCGGCCTCCGTCGAGATGGAGTACAGACAGTGGCCCTGCGACTGCTTCAGCCGCTTCAGCAGCTTCGAGCACGAGATGGTGATGGGCACCACCCTGACCACGCCTGCCGGAGCCTCCTGGGCGCGCTCGTTGGCCTTGCGCCGCTTGTTGGCATCGCGCACCTGATCCTCTTTGTTCTTCACGGCCGCATCCTCCTGGCGCACCTCAGTCAGCCAGCGCTCAATGGCGTCCTCGATGGCCGACTTGTTCGACGCCTGCTCGCCCATGACGATGGCCATGCCGCCCAGCTGCCCCGTCTTGCCGTCGCAGTAGCGGTAGCTGACGCCGTCGGCCAGAGCCATCAGGGCCGGCATCTGTCCCACCACCAATGGCGGCCACATGCTCTCAGGATAGGGTTTCAGGCTCTCCTTCAGCCCAATGGGCAGCTTCTGCGCATCGATGGTGAGCGTCGGCCCCTTGCTGCCCGTGCCCGCCGTCTGGCCCTGCTCGGCCATCGGGTCGTCCTGAGCCATCCCCGCCTTTAGCGAGCGCAGGAACACCTCCTTCTGCCTGAGGTTCATCGGGCGGTTCTGGTCGACATATTTCTCATAGAAGTTGCTCACCAGCATCTGGCAGTCAGCCTCCCTCGAGTAGTCGGGCATCTTCAGCCGCAGCACGCCCATCAGCTCCTCCTGCGGCATCATCTGGCAGAGCGTCGGCAGCAGCAGCTTCAGCGTGTTGTGGCGCACGCCCTCGCTGTTCAGCGTCTCCAGGTCGAGCCCCGTCATGGCCAGCGTCTCGTCGAAGGCAGCCAGCGCCCTGGCCGAGGGTTCCGTAGCCTCCGGCTCCTGCTGCGCCCTGACCGTCGCGGGCTTCGTCTCGCCGGCCGCTGCCCTAGTCCACCTTGCCAGCTCGTCGTCGCTCAGCCTGGCCCCGTGCAGCTCGTCGCCGAACATCAGTTCATGGTCGATGTAGAGGATATACTCACGGCAGGGCAGGTAGATGCCGCGCTCGCGCTCATGCACCGCCTTGTCGTAGTCCACGTCGCCCATCTCGTGGGCCATCCACGCCTGCGCCTGCTGGCGGTCCAGCCCCTCGGGAATGTCGAACAGCACGTGGCCCCCAGTGCCGCTCACCGACCTGTTCACCATGTTGATGCCCAGCTGCCGCTCGCGCCCCTTCAGTCGCTGCCCATACAGCTCGGCAAAGCCCCCGCAGCCGTCAAGGTCAATCACCGCCTTGCCCGAGTCCACCGGCTCGCCCTCCGAGCTCTTGTAGCCCCGCTTGAAGTGGGCGTGGGGCGTGTAGAATCCGTCGCCCAGCTTCAGCTCAGCCTTCCTCGCCTTATACTCCTCCTTCGTCAGCCCGCCCCTCAGGTGCTGCTCCAGGGCGTCGGCCAGCTCGGCGCAGATGCGGCCCGTCTGTTCGCTGTCAACCCTCATGTAGAAGCCCTCGACCGTGGCAGCCACGGTCTTGGGATTCCTCATGTTGTCGCCTAAGTCAATTCTCGACATAATCTTCCTGCCCTCCTTGCTCAGCAAAACTCAATCAGGTCCAGTTCGCGGTCAATCAGCGCGTCCTTCGCCTCGCGCGTGTGCCCGTCAATCATCCCCATCACGGTGGCCGTACCCTCGGCCTTGGGGAAGCTGCCAAACACCTTGACGCGCTCTATCGACTCCTTCACCCAGCCCCACGGCAGCTTTCTCAGAAGCCTGTCGCGGCTGTACCTGCGCGGCTGGCGGTTGTACGCCCTGAAGGTTATCACACCCGTCCACTCGTCTCTGCGAAGTGAACCTTCCACTCTCTTTCCGTCCACGAGCCGCTCCAGCGCCTCCATGGAAATGTCAACATATTTCCTCATAATAAAATCACCTTTCACTCTTCACTCTTCACTCTTCACCTTTCACTTCTCCCTTCTCACTTCTCAAAGAATCTCCTCGCTTCCCACTCGCGCCGCTTCTCCAACCCTCGGAGCCTCTTCCCGTCGGCATACACCCACCGCTTGAACTCCCGCATGATCTGGTTGCGGCTGCCGCCCCGGCGAATCGTCTTCAGCAGCGTCGAGCGGCATAGGCGCCCGAACCCCACGTTAAACGCAAACGACGTCAGCGCATCAAGCTGTCCCTCCGTGCGAGCCACGCCCAGCGAGAGTACGTCCTGTGCCACCTCCTCAACGTCCTCTTTCAGCAGCTCCTTCGCCCAGTAGGCTGAGATGCGGTCACCCTCGCGCACCCCCTTCGTGTGTCCGTAGCCAATCGTCAGCACCCCTGCAGCGTCGCGGTAGGCCTCCAGCCTGAGCCCCTCCGTCTCCATCAGTTTCTCAATCAGAATCTCCGTTGTCCTCATCATACCTGTTCTAACTCTCAAAACGCGTTTTTACAATATGGTTCTCATCATCTCCATGCCTGCAGGCGTCCAGACCAGATAGCTGCGCTCCTTCTTCTCACCGTCCAGCGCGTAGTAGTGGAACTTGCGTTCCTTTGCATACTCACATTCAGCGTAGCGCTTGGTCAGCTTGTAGCCACCGCCTTTCCAGTACTGTAGACCCTCCTTCACAAGGCGTTTGTTAAGCTTCTTCACCGTCGTTCCCAGCATCTGCGCTATCTGGCTCACGGTCATGCAGCCGTCGCTCGGCGCGTTCTCCACAGCTATCAGCCCCCGGCGAATCTCGTCAGTCCGTCTCATCAGTTCCTGCTCAGTCTCCAGCAGCTTCGGCTCGCGTTGGGCGTGTTGCCGGTCGAGCCGCTCCAGCTCCAGCTGCTCCCACCTCAGCACCAGTCGGGCGCGTGCCTCGTCGTTGAACTTCGTGGCCACGTACAGGCTTTCAGTTTTCGTCAGACGAAAAACGGGTATCAGCCTCACGCCGCCCTGCGGCATCTTCACCCTTTCCGATGTGAGCTCAAATTTGAGCCCACATTCATTTTCCCAAGCGGGCTCCATCTCACGGATGGCTCTGAGCACATTCTTGTGTTCTTTTCCAGTGATGGCGGCAATGTCGAGCGACGACATCCGCTGCTCCTGTTTGTTCACGCTGCCAACCTTTCTGTTGGCTTCCTTTTCTTGTCTCTTTGTCATAATGCTAATAGTTTTAATTGTTAATAATGTAAATAGGTGGAACCAGCGGTCCGGGAGTTTATCGAGTCCCATTCCTGGCTGATTTCCAATGACAAAGGTACGACAAAAAAATAGGTGCCTAAAGAAGCTTTAGACACCTATAGAACTTATATAACTATTCCTATAACTTTAATTCCTTACGCAGCTCATCGCGCAGCTTTATGATGCGCGGCAAGGGTTTAAAGTCATCCCAACTATCTGTTTTTTCACGAAAAATCGGGTTGTCGCTGAAAGCATTGGCAATTGTACCCAAAGGACAGTTGTAGTCTCTGGCATTCTGGTAAGGCAGCGCTTCCACCATCTTCTCGAACCCCATCTGGGTCATCTTCGAGTCGTACTCATCACGGCAAAGACAGAACACAACGGCATAGGCGCTGTTACCCCAGAAATACTTCTGACAGCGTTCTATGGCACGCGCCAGCTGCTCGTTGCTCAGCTCCTTCCTCTTCGTCTGAATATTGTCAACCTTGCCAAAGTGAAACTCACCGTTGCCGTCCATTCGGAAGTTGATGGTGTCCACATGGTCAATAAACTGCCCAATAGGCGCGTTGAAGTTGTAAGTGCGCTGGGGGCGATTGTCGTTAGTCTCGTTTCTCATTGTCGTCAATCTAAGCTATGCTGTTTGTTGATGTTGTCTACATGTTCTATAAACTGTCCAACCGTATCGTTGAACTGAATACTGTTGAGCACGCCCGCCTGGGCGCCCGGCATCATCTGCACGATGGTAGGCGCAGCAGCACGCGCGCGGGCCAATACCAGGTCCTCCTCACGCTTGCGTTCCTCGGCAAACAGATCGTCTGTTGCCTGCTTCACCTCAGCCCAGAAAGGCAGTCTCGACAGCAGGCGCTCCATACCGTCGAAGTTGCTCCTGGTGCTGTCCAGCCCATTCGCCTTCAGACACGACCTCACGCACTCCACAATTTCTGCGGGGCTGACGGCTTTCTGGGGGTTGCTGGTGCTGTTGCTCATGAGGATTTTTAGGAGTTCGATTACTACCATAAACGAAAAAACGACCCGCCCTGCCTTGGGCGAATCGGTGGCAAGAACCACGCATTCTCATGCAGTGTCGGCCGCCCCGTTTCAGGGGTCCGGCCCGTTCTTGCAGCATTTCCGTTCAATCTGCAAAGGTAAGAAGAAAAAAGCGTCGCTCCAAACAAAAAGGCACTTTTTTCTGTTTATTTTTTTGTACTGCACAAACCCGCAATTTTGTGCACCGTTTTTCTTTACAAAACCTCTTCCCCTCCGATTTCCCCTCCTGAGTCAATCCCGCTCCCTCCTTTTCCCCTCCTAAGTTAGGAGGGGCTAGGGGTGGTCTGAACAGGGGCAAAGACATAAGGCCGTTCAGACCCCCTCTAACTCCCCCTGACTCAGGGGGAGAATCCTGCTCCCTCCGATTTCCCCTCCTGAGTTCTTGCATTGCAAGCGTCCTTCGGCCGAGCGAGGAGGGGCTAGGGGTGGTCTGAACAAGCAGATCGGCCGTGGGTTCAGACCCCCTCTAACTCCCCCTGACTCAGGGGGAGAATCCTGCTCCCTCC
>CAMHHO010000085.1:0-14867 GCA_946184965.1 uncultured Prevotellaceae bacterium
TTGACATTCCGCAGATTCCCGACCTCATCGTCGACAATACCGACCGCAACCGCACGTCGCCCTTCGCCTTCACCGGCAACCGCTTCGAGTTCCGTGCGCCGGGTTCGAGCATCAACTGCGCCTCGGCCATGATTGCGCTGAACGCCGCCATGGCCGAAGCCCTCACGTCGTTCAAGCAGAGGGTCGACCTGCGCATAGCCCAGATAGCCAACGACCCGCTCTTTGCTCCCGTTGCCGACGGTTCACCCTCGGGCCACACGGCCAAGTTCCACGCCATCATCGACGTGCTGCGCGAGGATATCAAGACCTGCAAGCCCATCCGCTTCGACGGCAACGGCTACTCTGACGAGTGGGTGAAGGAGGCAGCCCGACGGGGGCTCGACGTCGAGAAATCGTGTCCCGTCATCATCGAGCACTACCTCGACGACGCGTCGGTCAAGATGTTCGAGTCGACCAAGGTCATGACGCGCAAGGAGCTGGAGGCCCGCAACGAGGTGAAGTGGGAGATGTACGTCAAGACGGTGCAGATAGAGGCCCGCGTGCTGGGCGACCTGTCGATGAACCACATCATACCCGTCTCGACCCACTACCAGAGCCAACTCATCAAGAACGTGCAGGGCATGAAGGACGTGTTCCCCGCCGACAAGGCCGAACGGCTGTCGGCGCGCAACATGAAGCTCATCGAGGAGATTGCCGAGCGTACCGAGCGCATTGAGCAGCTGGCCGAAGAGCTGACCGAGGCCCGCCGCATTGCCAACCGCATTCAGGACATCCACCAGCGCGCCATCCAGTACCATGACACCGTCTGCCCGAAGATGGAGGATATTCGCAGCGAGATTGACAAGCTGGAGCTGATTGTCGAGGACGGCCTCTGGACGCTGCCCAAATACCGCGAACTGTTGTTTATCAGATAAAGGTAAAAAGTAAAAGGGTAAAAAAGAATGGGAAAGAAAGACATCAACGAGATACTGCAGCGCAACGTGGCCATCATGGCCGCCCACACCGAGAAGGAGGACAGCATGATGCCCGCCACAGGGGCGCCGCTGCCTTCGGTCGAGGAGGTGAAGCGCATCGTGCAGCTGTCGAAGGTCATCATCTTCACCGACTACTTCCACAAGCGCCAGGCCGACGAGCAGATGCGCGCCTACGTCATCGGCGTCAACATGGAGGAGCTTTACGAGCTGCTGCGCCGGCAGATAGCCTGCGGCCTGCAGTTCTGCACGGAGTGCGGCTGCAACGTCGAAGAACAGGCTGAGGGACTCGCCCTGCGCTTCATCGACGAGCTGCCCGAAATCAAGCGTCTGCTCTACACCGACGTCCAGGCCATGTTCGACAACGACCCGGCAGCACAGACCTACGGCGAGGTCATCTTCAGCTACCCGGTGGTGAACACGATGACCCACTATCGCATTGCCCATGCCCTGCACAAGATGCAAATTCCCATCATTCCCCGCATCATCACCGAGCAGGCCCACTCGAAGACGGGCATCGACATCCATCCCGGCGCGCAGATAGGCGAGTACTTCGCCATCGACCACGGCACGGGCGTCGTCATCGGCGAGACCTGCATCATCGGCAACCACGTCACGCTCTACCAGGGCGTCACCCTCGGTGCCAAGAGCTTCAAGTACGACGAGAACGGCAACATGCTCAACGTGCCGCGCCACCCCATCATTGAGGACCACGTCACCATCTATTCCAACGCGTCCATCCTGGGCCGCATTACCATCGGCCACCACTCCATCATCGGCGGCAATATCTGGGTGACAAACTCCGTGCCGCCCTACTCGCGCATTCAGCAGTCGAAGGCCGTTGACACCTCGTTCCAGGGAGGGTTGGGGATATAGTGTAAAGTGGCGACTTTCGCCCAAAAGGCGGCGCCTTTTTTCCAAAACCCGGCGGGTTTTGCCAATAAACCGGCGGGTTTTGCGTAAAAGGCGCCGGTTCTTTATGAGGTGTCGGTTCAGGTGACGGTTCCCACGCTCAGCAATGGTCGGCGCGCCCTTTTTCCTGCTGGCGCGGCAGCTCATTTCGCTATCATGATTGTCATTTGCACTTTTTATCCGACACTTCTGACACTTCCTACACCTAAAAAAGTTCAACAGGTGTGGGAAGTGTCGGAAGTGTTGGTTGTTTCCCGTGAAAGACAATTATTCGCACGAGGCCTTCTTGCCGAACTCCGGGTCGATCTTCAGACAGGCGGTGACGGCGTAGGTCATGGCGCAGGCCAGCATGACGATGATGAAGAACATGCGGTAGCCGACGCTCTCCTGCAGGGCACCGGCGAAGAGGCCGGGAATCATCATCGACAGGGCCATGAAGGCGGTGCAGAGGGCGTAGTGCGACGTCTTGTGCTCGCCCTGGCTATAATAAATAAGGTATAGCATGTAGGCCGAGAATCCGAAGCCGTAGCCGAACTGCTCGATGAAGACGCAGACGCTGATGGTGACCAGGCTCGAAGGCAGCAGGTAGGCCAGCAGCACGTAGACGATGTCGGGCAGCGTGATGGCCAGCACCATCGGCCAGAGCCAGCGCTTCAGGCCGTCGCGACTGGCGCAGAAACCGCCGAGTATACCGCCGATGGTGAGTCCGATGACGCCCACAGTGCCCTGCACCAAGCCGTATTCGCCGTCGCTCAGTCCGAGGCCGCCGTTGTGGGGCGCGTCGACCAGGAAGAGGGCAGATACCTTGGCCAGCAGTCCCTCGGGCATACGGTAGAAGAGCATGAAGCAGATGCCCGCCAGCACCTGCGGCTTCTGGAAGAAGGTGATGAGCGTCTGGCAGAACTCATTCCAGATGCCGCTGACGGTCTTCGTCTGCTTCTCGCTGTCCTCCGAGGGGCGCGGCAGTATCCAGTTGTGGTAGAGCCAGAAGGCGATGAAGAGTCCCGCCATGAGGTAGAAGACGAGGCTCCACGAGTAGCGTATGCTGCGCGTGATGACCTGCAGGGCACCGGCCAGTCCGACCAGCAGTCCCGAGGAGAAGATGGTGGCTATGCGGTAGAAGGTTGAGCGTATGCCCACGAAGTAGGCCTGCTCGTGCTCGTCGAGTCCCATCATGTAGAAGCCGTCGGCGGCAATGTCGTGAGTGGCGCTGGCGAAGGCCATCAGCCAGAAGAAGCAGAGCGAACCCTGCAGCCACCATGACACGGGGATGGTGAAGGCGACGCCGCCAAGGGCAGCACCGACGAGCAGCTGCATGGTGACTATCCACCAGCGCTTCGACTTCATCATGTCGACAAAGGGGCTCCACAGCGGCTTGATGACCCACGGCAGGTAGAGCCACGAGGTGTAGAGGGTGATGTCGGTGTTCGACATGCCCAACCGCTTATAGAGGATGAGCGAGATGGTCATGACTGCCACGTAGGGCACGCCTTCGGCGAAGTAGAGTGTGGGCACCCAGGCCCACGGGTTTCTTTTATTCATAGTTCTTCTTGATTTCAGCGTTGCGATAGTAATAGAGCAGTATCTCGTCGTAGGTCTTGCCCTGCTCGCCCATGACGGCGGCACCTATCTGGCAGAGTCCCACGCCGTGGCCCCAGCCGCGACCGTGGAGGATGAAGCTGGTGCCGTCGCGCTCGACGTCGAAGGCCGAGCTGTAGAGGTGGCTCTCGCTCAGCGTGCGGCGTATCTCGAGTTCCTTGCCGATGGTGAACGAGCGCTTGGAGCCGACGATGCGGAGCTTCCAGATGCGGCCGCTGCGGCCACGCTCCAGGGGTTCGAGGTCGAGGATGTCGCCGAGGTCGATCTTCAGCTTGTGGCTGACCAGCTCGGTCAGTTCGCGCTGCGTGTAACGGACCGTCCAGCGGTAGAAGTCGGGCGTCTCCTGGTCGTAGTCGTTGAGCACCTGCGACAGGATATGGCGGTCGGTGGTGTCGCAGTAGGGACAGGGCACCGACGTGAGGTAGGGCTTGGGCGTGTTCTCCCAGCAATACTGGAACTCCTCCGTCCGCCCGCCGCAGCACTTCGAGAAGCGCGTGTCGCAGATTTCGCCGTCGTAGGTCAGAATCTGGCCACGCGTCTGACGGACGGCCTCGACCACCGAGGGGTTCTCAGCATTGGTGATGCCCTGATAGCGCTGGCAGTGGTCGTCGGCGCAGACGTCGAAGATGGTGTGGTCCTCGCGGTCGTACCAGCGGATGAGCTCGTCGTCCTTCTTCGTGAACGAGAAGAAGTTGTCGCCCCCGGTGCTCATGCGGCGGCGCTTCTCCATCTGTGCCAGGAGCCACGAACGGCTGATGACGGCGTGGGCCTTGAGCAGTTCGGGCGACGACGTGGCCGACATCTCGCTCGAGATGACGCTGGTGAGGTAGCGCTCGACGGGCAGTTCGTTGATGGCCGTGATATGGTCGCTGTCGACAACCAGTCGAAGCGAGCCGTTGAAGCGCTGCGTCTGCTTGCGCTCCCAATGGAAGCCCACGCCGATGGTTACGTCGTGCAGCGAGAACGAGGCATCGGCCGACTGCGGCATGAAGAGCAGCTCGTGATACTGCTGGCCGCGCCACAACAGGCCACCCTCGCTGAACTCCACCACCTGCTCGCCCGTGTAGGCGGCACCCTTGGCTGTGTAGGGGGCATTGAGGTTGAAGACTATCTTCTGGCCGCTGACGATGCCGACGCTGACCGTCGGCTCCTTGGCAAGAATCGGTGAGAAGTTAGCGATGTGTGAGGGTGCCTTCAGCTTTTCTATCACATTGGCGAAGGCTTCTTCCGACAGCGCTACTTCCTTCAGAATGGCAATGGCCTGCTCGGCCGTGAGTGACTCGAAGTCAGCTTCACGCGGGGTGATGATGAGGCCCGCCATATCGATGGCACCGGGCGATACGAGCACCTCGCCGTAGCAGTCGGGGCGGTGCTTTTCGCGGGGGAACACCACCGAGAGGTATTCGCCGTCGCGATACCACGCCACGATGTTCATCATCGGCTCCGTCTCATCGCTCCGACAAGGAAGAGCCGCATACAGGCGGCGGAACAGCCGTTCGCCCGACTCACGGCTGCGACTGCGGATGACCAATGCCGGACAGGGATAGTCGTTGATGACGGAGATGCCTTCGTCGTCGGCGAGACTGACCACAGGCGTCAGTTCGCGCGCCATGCGCTGCCAGGAGTCCAACAGCGGCAGCACGCCCGGGATGCCGGCCTGCAGATGGGCGTGGTCGGGGGCTGAGGCGCCGCACTTGGGACCGTTGTAGAAGACCATCAGCTCGGGATAACTGCCCAGCAGCCGGTAGATTTCGCCGTACATGTCTTTGATGGCCTGCGGGCGGTGCTTCAGCGTGGGCAGGGTGAAGTGCATGGGCAGGATGGGGAACGGGTTGACCAGCAGTTCCCACTTGCCGTCGACCGTCCGCTTCAGCTGTTCGGCGGGGCGGTTCTGGGCACAGAGGAAGCAGGGGCGCTCGCTGAGGCTGCGGCTGTCAATCTTGGCTCCCGTCGAGCCGATGCGGGCGGGGTTCCACTGCAGCACGACCGTGGCAGTGCCGTCGCTGAGCTCGCGCGTCTTGACGCTGTTCAGCTCGCGGTAGCGGCGGCGCACGTCGGGCCACGTCGCAAGCTGGCGGTCGAAGAAGCGCTGCAGGGGCGACTCGGGCATGGCCAGGTCGGCCTTGCCGGCCACCATGCGCTGGCGGGCCTCGATCTCGAGCGTGCGCAGGCGGTCTTTATATAGGTTGTTGGCGTTGACCTTCTCAACAGAGAGGGCAGCGTCGCTGTTGCCGCCCCAGCGACGGCAGAGGTACAGTTCGTCGTAGATGCGCCCGATGCGATAGTGGCGCGAGAAAGCCAGACCGAGGGCATAGTCCTCGCCGTAGCTGGTATTGGGAAACTGCAGCTGGCGCAGTATTGGCGTGAAGAAGGCACGGGGCGCGCCGAGGCCGTTGATGCGCAGGGCGTTGTTGGGGCCGTTCTCGTCGGTCCACTCGCGGTGGTCAATCAGTCCGGGCGGCAGCGTGTTCAGGTCGAAGTCGCACATGCGGTAGCTGCCGATGACCATCGCTGCCTGCTGCTTGCGGAAAGCGTCGACCACCTGCTGCAGCGTCGAGGGCGACGAGTAGAGGTCGTCGGAGTCGAGCTGCACGGCGAAGCGGCCGCAGCGGGGGTCGTTGATGGCCTCGTTCCAGCAGCCGCCGATGCCGAGGTCGTGGCGGGCGGGGGTGATGACGTTCAGTTTGTTGCCATGGTATGGCAACATACGGGACAGGATGGCGGTGGTGCCGTCGGTGGAGTGGTTGTCGACGACGATGACATTATATTTAAAGGTGGTCTTCTGCTGCAGGGCACTGCCGACGGCGTCGGCAATGGTCTTGGCACGGTTGTAGACGGGAATGACGACCGAGGCCTCGACCGGGAACTCCTGTTCGCCGAAGTCGGGCGTGCGGTAGTAAGAGGGGTCTATCTTGGCACCGATGGCAGCCAGGTGGGCCGTGGCGGCCTGCTCCATCTCAACCTGCACCTCGCGGTTGCGCGGATTGACATAGTCGAACTGCTTGACGCCGGAGGCCCGCGTGTCGAGCTCTTCTTCGGTGTACAGCGGCTCGTTGAGGTGCAGCAGCTGCCCCTCACGGCTGAGGAACAGGCGCAGGGCGTAGAGGCCGGCATACTGATAGTCGGGAGTGTCGGCCTGGGCGAAAGCTTGCAGCAGCTGCGCCTTGACGAGCCACAGCGAGCCGAAGTCGAAGTCGTCGCGGATAGAGCCGAGCTGGTAGTCGATGGCAGGATGGCCCCGGCGGTCGGCATAGACGAGTGCGGCTCCAGAGTCGACAGCCACGCGGAGCATGCGCTCGAGCGCGCCCTGTCCTAACGTGACGGCGGAAGGCTTGGTAAACAGCAGGACGTAGGGCGCCTGCGCGCGTGCCGCCATGCCTTTGACGGCACTTGCGGCGGCCATCCCTTCAGTCCAGAAAAAATGCCTCACTGCCCTGCTCTCGCTGAGCTGCGCCACGACTGGCGCCATCGCCTCGCGGTCGAAGTCGGGGAGGAAGCAATCAATCATTTGTCTCATATTCCTAAAAATTTCTTGCAAAAATACAAATTATTTCTGTAACAGGAGAATGATTTAAGAAGTTTTTCGTAACTTTGCACGCAAATTACGATAGTCAGTAATGGTCAGCGAGAAGAAAGTGCTCATGGGAATGACCTGTTCCGAACTGAAAGAAGCGGTTCGGACATTGGGTATGCCTGCCTTCACGGGTGGGCAGATTGCCCGTTGGCTCTACCTGCAGCACGTCGCCGACATCGACGCGATGACCAACATCTCGAAGCAGAACCGCGAACGGCTGAAGGAGCACTACACCGTCGGGGCCATGCCCCCACTCGACTGCCAGCGCAGCAAGGACGGCACGGTGAAGTACCTGTTTCCGACGGCGAGCGGGAAGTTTGTCGAGACGGTGTTCATCCCCGACGGCGAGCGGGGCACGCTCTGCGTGTCGTGCCAGGTGGGCTGCAAGATGAACTGCCTCTTCTGTCAGACGGGTAAGCAGGGCTGGGAAGGCGACCTCACGGCAGCTGACATCCTGAACCAGATATACTCTTTACCGGAGCGCGAGCTGCTGACCAACGTCGTCTTCATGGGACAAGGCGAGCCGATGGACAACCTCGACGCCGTGCTGCGCGCTACGGAGATACTGACAGCCGACGACGGCTACGCCTGGAGTCCCAAGCGCATCACCGTGAGCAGCGTCGGCGTGAAGAACAAGCTGAAGCGGTTTCTCGACGAGAGCCAGTGCCACGTGGCCATATCGATGCACACGCCGCTGCACGAACAGCGCCGCCAGCTGATGCCCGCCGAGGGCCAGATGACCATCGAGGAGGTGGTTGCTTTGCTCAGGCAGTACGACTTCACCCACCAGCGCCGCTGCTCGTTCGAGTACATCTGCTTTGGTGGCCTGAACGACACGATGGTCCATGCGCGCGAAATCGTCAAACTGGTCGAGGGGCTGGAGTGCCGCGTCAACCTGATACGCTTCCACCCCATTCCCGGCGTCGACCTGCCCGGCGCCGACGAGCAGCGCATGGAGCGGCTGCGCGACTACCTGACGGCGCACGGCGTCTTCACCACCATCCGCGCCAGCCGCGGCCAGGACATCTTCGCCGCCTGCGGCCTGCTCTCCACCGCCCAGAAATCCCATGATGCCCAAATTGCCCATAACCCCCAATAATACAACCCTGAGATATCTATGGAACAAGAAAGAAAACCCCGCGTAGCCATTACGCACGGCGACACCAACGGTGTCGGATACGAGCTGATTTTTAAAATCTTCGACGATCCAGAGATGCTGGAGCTCTGCACGCCCATCATCTACGGCTCGCCCAAGGTGGCAACTTATCACCGCAAGGCCCTGAACATGCAGACTCAGTTCAGCATCATTAGTACCGCCAGCGATGCTAAGGAGAACCGCTTGAACCTGCTGACCACCTTTGACGAGGAAATCAAGGTGGAAATAGGTCAGCCCTCTGAGGAGGCTACCGGTGCTGCACGCAAGGCCCTGAAGCGCGCCATCGTCGACGTTCAGCAGGGACTGGCCGACGTGCTGGTGATGGCTCCCGACAACCTGCCCGACTTCCTGTCGAAAGAGCCTGAGGTGCTGCGCATCAGGATTGCTGAAGACCTTCGCATAGCTCTTATTACCAATCAGATGGCTATCAAGGATGTGCCCGAGGCTATCACAAAGCAGAAGATTGTTGAGAAGGGGAAAATCATGCACACCTGCCTGCGTCGCGACCTGCGTATCTCGAGTCCCCGTATTGCAGTTCTCTCGCTCAATCCGCCGACAGGCAACGAGACTGACCCGTGGGGCGAGGAGGAAAAGGAAATGATTATTCCCGCCATCGACGAACTGGCACAGATGAACATCCAGGCCTTTGGCCCGTGCTTTGCCGACACGTTCTTTGGAAATGGCTACTATACCAAGTTCGACGGTGTTCTGGCCATGTACCATGATCAAGGGATGGCACCTTTGAAGACACTCGCACAGGAGGAGAGTGTCAACCTGTCAACAGGTATGCCCTTCGTGTGTACCAGTCCCGAGATTGGCGTGCAGTACGATGTGGCAGGAAAGGGCTGTGCTGACGAGGCTCCGCTTCGCCGCGCCATTTACCTGGGCATCGATGTGTTCCGCAACCGCATCAACTACGACGAGCCTTTGGGTAACCCCCTGCCGAAGCTCTACAAAGAGAAGCGCGACGACAGTGAAAAAGTTCGTTTTGCCGTGCCGAAGTTCAAGGACAAGGAGGAGACAGAGAAAGAATGAAGAGTACAGAGCTACAAGGCATCAAACAACGGTACAACATCGTGGGCAACTGCGATGCACTGAACCACGTGCTCGACGTCGCCCTGCAGGTGGCGCCGACCGACCTCAGCGTGCTCATCATCGGCGAGAGTGGCGTCGGCAAGGAGATCATCCCCCGCGTCATCCACGACAATTCTCCGCGCCGCCGCGAGAAGTATTTTGCCATCAACTGCGGTGCTATCCCTGAGGGCACCATCGACTCTGAACTCTTCGGCCACGTGAAAGGCTCCTACACAGGTGCCATCAACGACTCGCCTGGCTACTTCGGCGTGGCCAACAAGGGCACGCTGTTCCTCGACGAGGTGGGCGAACTGCCGCTGGCCACCCAGGCTCGGTTGTTGCGTGTATTAGAGACGGGCGAGTATATCCCCGTCGGTGGCACGGAGACGCGCAAGACCGACGTGCGCATTGTGGCGGCCACTAACCTCAACATCCAGAAAGCCATCAGCGAAGGCCGCTTCCGCGAAGACCTCTTCTATCGTCTTAATTCCATCCCGCTGCAGATGCCGCCCCTCCGCGAGCGCGGCGAGGACGTGGTGCTGCTGTTCCGGCTGTTTGCCATGCAGATGGCCGAGAAGTACAAGATGGATCGCGTGGTGCTGACCGAGGAGGCCAAGCAGATGCTCATGCGTTACAAGTGGCCGGGTAACGTGCGCCAACTGAAGAACATCACCGAGCAAATCTCCGTGCTCAGCAAGGACCGCCTCATTACCCCCGACGTTCTCGCCAAGTTTATTCCACAGGACCGCGAGAGCACTCAGTTGGCCACCATCCCCCGCGACGGCGGCGATCACTCGTTCGAGAACGAGCGCGAAATCCTCTACAAGATTCTCTTCGAGCTGCGTGGCAACGTCAGCGACATGCGTCGTGAAATCAGTCAACTCAAGAAGCAGATGGACGACGTGCAGGCCACCTCATCCTCTCTACAGCCCATTGGTTCCATCCAGCCCATGACGCCTATCCAGCCCGCGCTCGAGGATGCCATCGCCGAGGAATACATAGAGCCCGTGAAGGAGCCGGAGAATCTTAACCTGAACGACCTCGGGCGGCAGATGCTCGAGAAAGCACTCGAGCGTAACAACGGCAACCGTAAGAAGGCCGCCCAGGAACTGGGTATCAGCGACCGTACCCTCTACCGTCGTCTTAAGCAGTTCGGACTGGCTATGATTGCCTGCCTGCTGCTCATTTCGTGCTCCGTCAGCTACAAGTTCAATCAGGCCAGCATCGACTACACGAAGACCAAGACTATTCAGATAACCGACTTCCCCATACGCTCAAGCTATGTTTGGGCGCCTATGGCCGGTATTTTCAACAACCAGCTGAAGGACCAGTTTGCCAACCACACCAAACTGATTCAGGTGAAGCGCAACGGTGACCTGAAGATTGAGGGCGAGATAACCCGCTACGACCAGCGCAACAAGTCGGTGAGCAGCGAGGGCTACTCGGCACAGACGGAACTGTCGATTACCGTCAATGTACGCTTCACCAACAACCAGAAGCACGAAGAAGATTTCGAACGCACCTTCACGGGCCAGTCGTCGTTCAACACGACAGAGTCGCTGAGCTCTGTGCAAGAACAATTAGTGACGGAAATCATACAGAATATCTGTGACCAGATTTTCAACGCCACCGTAGCCAACTGGTAAAGCAGAAACAGACATGGAACTAACCGAGCTGATAAGACACCCGGAACAACTTGACCGCGACACGCTTTATGAGTTGCGCTCCATGCTGGCACTCTATCCCTATTACCAGACGGCCCGCCTCCTGTTGCTCCAGAACCTCTATCTGCTGCACGACCCATCATTCGACGAGGAGTTGCGGCGTGCTGCCATCTACATCACCGACCGCCGCGTGCTGTTCCAGATGATTGAAGCTGCCCATTACCAGCTCAGGACTCCGCAGCTGAACGTACACGCTGCAGATAATGCGGCCGAGCGCGAGAACCGCACCATCACGCTCATTGACTCCTTCCTCGACTCCATACCCAAGGAAGAAGAAAAGGTCGAGTCGGGCAAGCCCAAGCGCAAGCCGACACCTGCCGATGCCGCCGTCGACTACGTGGCCTTTCTGCTCGAGAGCGAGACCAGCGAAGACACCGCCGAAGAAACGCCGAAACTCATCGGCCAGAACCTTATCGACACATTCATAAATAATGACAAAGGCAAGATTGTTCTGAACGAAACACCGGAGTATACCCCCGATGTCGAAAACGAGTCGAAAGAGGATGAAAAGGAGCCCGAAGAGGGGTACTTTACCGAAACTTTAGCCCGAATTTACATAAAACAGGGCAGATATTCGAAGGCTCTTGAAATTATTCGGCGATTAAGTTTGCAATATCCGAAAAAAAATGCTTACTTTGCAGACCAAATACGTTTCTTAGAGAAATTGATAATAAACAACAACAAAAATAACAAGTAAAAAAAATGTACACTTTATTAATTATTCTTATCGTGATTGCAGCCGTGCTGATGATCGGCATCGTGCTCATACAAGAGTCTAAGGGTGGTGGTTTGGCCTCAAACTTCTCAACCTACAACCAGATCGGCGGTGTTCGCAAGACTACCGACTTTATCGAGAAGACCACTTGGGGTCTGGCCATTGCTATGGTCGTCATCAGCGTTGCCTGTGCATACGTTGCTCCCCAGGCTACTTCCGACGGTTCTGTGATGGAGGGTATTGAGAACCCCGTTACCAACCCGAACAACCTGCCCGGCTTCGGTGCCAGTCAGCAGAAGGACGCTGCTCCCGCTCAGGAGGCTCCCGCTGCTCCTGAAAAGCCCGCACAGTAAATTAGGCGAATTTCAAATAGACGGGTTCCTGATTGGACATAAACCTCAATCAGGAACCCGTCTTTTCGTGCCTTTGACAAATACAGTTTAGAAGTAGATGCCGACGGCGAGCGACTTGAACTCGGGACCGCGGTCCTTCTTCAGCACGCTCATGGGCGAGTACTTGCAGTAGATGCCGAGTTGCCAGACGTGGACGATGCCTAACAGATCGACGGTAAAGGGACGCTCGCCAATCTTCTTCGTGGAAATGTCTACGTCGTCGTCACCATGTTCATATTCGTTTATGACGCGGCCATGGAAGTTGTAGTTAAGCTGTGCCCCCAGCGAAAGGGCGAAGTCCTTGCTGAACCTCTGCTTGACGAGCAGGGGCATGGAAAGTGATGTCGTGTGGATTGACGAACTGAGTTCGTGCATCGTTGAAGCTGACGGAGTGACGAGCGTGACGTCGTTTACCTTGCTAAACATCTTGTCGTGGCCACTCAGGGTATAGTTGCGCCAGTTGAATCCCATGCCGACCGAGAATGTTGTCTTCGTATTCTTCGGAGTGTATCCATACTGAAGTATAGTCCATTGAAACTCCCAGGAACGGAACGGGGCAAAATCAACGCCGTCAGGAGCTCCGGTGGGGATGTCGACACCCAACTGAAGGTGCATTGACCAGCTTTCGTCCTCATCCTTCGATAACTCAAGACCTTCCTTGGCATTGTCGTCATCGTCTTCAAAGAATGTCTCGGCATTGGCAGTCATTCCGACGGCCAGGAATGCCATAAAAAATAGCTTCTTCATCTTTCTCGTGTTACTTGTGGATATTAAACAAACTGCTGCAAAGATACTTGTTTATCGGAAGATAGACAAGAAAAAGAAAGAAAAAAGCGGATTTTCGTTGGTTTTTGTTGCTTAAACGCAAGATTTTGTGTACTTTTGCAAGCAGAAACGAAACTTTAAGCATAGAAAAGACAATGAAGAACTTAGATTGGGGTAGTCTGTCGTTCGGCTATATGAAGACCGACTACAACGTGCGTTGCTACTATCGCGACGGCAAATGGGGCGAGATTGAGGTCTGCTCCGACGAGTATCTGAACCTGCACATGGCTGCTACCTGCCTGCACTACGGTCAGGAGGCCTTCGAGGGCCTGAAGGCCTATCGCTGCCCCGACGGCAAGGTGCGCATTTTCCGTGTCGACGAGAATGCCGCCCGACTGCAGTCGACCTGCCGCGGCATTATGATGCCCGAGGTGTCGACTGAACTGTTCACGGAGATGGTGAAGAAGGTGGTGCGCCTGAACCAGGAGTGGATTCCCACCTACGAGAGCGGTGCCACGCTCTACATCCGTCCGTTGTTAATAGGTACGAGCGCCCAGGTGGGTGTTCACCCCGCCAAGGAGTATTGCTTCCTGATTTTCGTTACGCCCGTCGGCCCGTACTTCAAGGGGGGCTTCGCTGCCAATCCCTACGTCATCATCCGCGACTACGATCGCTCGGCCCCGCTCGGCACGGGTAAGTACAAGGTGGGTGGCAACTATGCTGCCTCGCTCTTTGCCAACAACCTGGCCCACGAGAAGGGTTACGCCTGCGAGTTCTACCTCGACGCCAAGGAGAAGAAATACATGGACGAGTGTGGTGCTGCTAACTTCTTCGGCATCAAGAACAACACCTACGTCACGCCGAAGTCAACGTCGATCCTGCCCAGTATCACCAACAAGAGTCTGATGCAGGTGGCTGAGGATCTGGGCATGAAGGTGGAGCGCCGTCCTATTCCCGAAGAGGAGCTCGAGACCTTCGAGGAGGCTGGCGCTTGCGGAACGGCTGCCGTGATTTCACCAATCAGTTATATTGATGACCTCGACACCGGCAAGCGCTACTCGTTTGGCGAGAAGCCCGGCCCGATGTCAAAGAAGCTTTTCGACACGCTGCGCGGCATTCAGTACGGCGAAATCGAGGACAAGCACGGCTGGACGACCGTCGTCATCGAGTAATCAAATCTTATCAGAGTTTGCCAGTGCCTGCCACAGATTGTCGGCAGGCACTGGTGCTTCTACGGCAATCTGTTGCTTCGACACGGGATGGATGAACTCCACGCGGCGTGAGAGCAGCGAGATGGAGCCGTCGGGGTTTGAGCGCGGAGCGCCGTATTTCAGGTCGCCCTTGATGGGCATACCCACCTTGGCCAGCTGGCAGCGAATCTGGTGGTGGCGCCCTGTGAGCAGTTCCACTTCCAGCAGCATGTAGCGGTCGCCCTGCCCGATGACCCGGTAGCGCAGCTGTGCCTTCTTCGAGTGCGGCACCTCGCGGTCGTAGGCATACGACTTGTTCTGCTTCTCGTTGCGTACGAGCCAGTGGGTGAGAAGTCCTTCTTCCGCCGCATCCCTTGCCTGAACTATCGCCCAATACGTCTTATGCACCTCGCCCTCGGCGAACATCTTGTTGAGTCGGGCCAGTGCCTTCGACGTGCGTGCGAAGACGACGAGTCCGGCGACGGGACGGTCCAGGCGGTGGCAGACGCCGAGGAACACCTCGCCCGGCTTCTGGTACTTCTCCTTGATATACTGCTTCACCAGGTCTGACAGCGGCGTGTCGCCCGTCTTGTCGCCCTGCACAATCTCGCCGCTCTCCTTCGCGACGATGATGATGTGGTTGTCCTCGTAGACTACTTTCATACGTTTTCTTTTAGTTTTCGCTGCAAAGTTACGATTTTTTTCTGATATCCAATCAGCTGGAGGCTGTTTTAGGGAATTCCCCACCTACGATTAGGGCTTTTCTCCTTGATGTTCATAGCGAATGCCCTATCT
>CAMHHO010000086.1:0-14753 GCA_946184965.1 uncultured Prevotellaceae bacterium
CCAGAGGAACAGGCCGAAGTTATCCGTCTCCGAATCTATGGCAACAACAGCTTTGCCGATGTGGCCGAGATTCTTGCTCTCCCTCTGCCTACGGTGAAATCCCGTTTCCTTTACGGACTGGAGAAAATCCGCAAGGCAATGAAACAAACAAATCATTAACATTAAACAGACATTGATCATGAATTGCAATGAATTTAAGGATAAAGTGGCAGACCTTTTTGACACCACAATCGATATTCAGACACAGGCGGAATGCAGGGCACACATGGCGGAGTGCCCCGTGTGTAAGGCCTATTATGAAGAACTGGCCGAAGCATTTAACGCCCTACAACCACAAGAGACAGCCAAACAGACTATCAGCAAACCTTCCCGCAATCAGCACCATCTCTGGCGCCCCATCGCTGCCGCTGCCGTGTTCCTCCTGGGATTCTTTATCGGTTGGAGCCACCTTTTCTCAACGTCCGCTGTGGCCGAGACTCCACGCGGCCAGCTCTTTGAGCAATGGATTAAAAGTGTGCAGAATGTGGGCAGTTTCCAAATGGCAGTATATGCCCGTACCACGCCCAATGACAACTTAGCCTATTTCGACCCAAAAGCCGACTTCGTGAAAATAGACATCGGACTACTGAGACAGAACGACAGCGTGTTCTATCGTGTGGAGAAGCAAAACGGGCGTGCTATCGTATTCGACGGCCAGACCCAATATATGTGGGTTCCCAACGCGCTCTACGTAAAAGGGCCTCGTGTTGCCAACTTCCTTGAATACTTTGTCAACCTGCTCTACCCCGAACGCCTGCTGGCTATGCAGAAATCTGCCATCGATTTCTCCAAGAAGAACGAAGTGGCACGCACAGAAAGCGATTCGACCATCACCCTGACATTCAAGGGAACCGAGAAAAACAGCGACCTGCAGCAACTGCTTGAGACAGGAAGAATGGGTGATTGCGAGGTGGAAGTAGAGAATGTATTCACAAAAAACGACGGGCTACTGCGCTTTGTCAAACTCTGGGTTGTCAATGATGGCCAGAAGACCCTTCTGCTTCATATCGACAATATCCAATATAACGTTATGATGAGTCGTGCCAATCTGATTCAAATCCCAGACACTCAATGGACGGATGTAACAGAAATGACATCTTCGACAGCCGACGACAGACCCAGCAAACTGCAAAATGAAACTGCCACACAAGCCGCTCAGCGCATACTCCAAGCCATCATCAGCGCCGACTACAGCCAAGCCAGTGAAGCACTTGTATATTACAAGAGCGTGCTCCCCACACTGAGCGAGAATATGAAAGGATGTATAGTCTCAGACTTCAAAGAACGTCGCGACGGCGATTATGTTGGCACATACGTATTCTACACCTTGACGCATCCCGATGGGAAACAAGAGCAGAGGCACATTGCAATCAGAAACGACAACGAAAAGCATATCTGGATAGCTGATGGTGGGCTATAGTTAATTGCACCTGTACCAATAAGGCGGCGCCTTTCAACCAGAAAAGCGCCGCCTTATGTGCTGAATTGACTTATGCGTTAGTCGGCAGCCTCGAACTCCTCGAGGAAGCGGGTGTCGTTCTCGGAGAACAGGCGCAGGTCGTTGACGCGGTACTTCAGGTTGGTGATGCGCTCGACGCCCATGCCGAAGGCATAGCCTGAGTAAATCTTGGAGTCGATGCCGCACTGCTCGAGCACGTTGGGGTCGACCATGCCACAACCAAGGATTTCGACCCAGCCCGTGTGCTTGCAGAAGCCGCAGCCCTCGCCGCCGCAGATGAAGCACGAGATGTCCATCTCGGCACTTGGCTCCGTGAACGGGAAGTACGAGGGGCGCAGGCGGATCTTCGTGTCGGCGCCAAACATCTCCTTGGCAAACGAGAGCAGCACCTGCTTCAGGTCGGTGAACGAGACGTCCTTGTCGATGTAGAGACCCTCCACCTGGTGGAAGAAGCAGTGGGCGCGGGCGGTGATGGCCTCGTTGCGATAGACGCGGCCCGGACAGATGACGCGGATGGGCGCCGTCAGCAGTCCGTTCTCGTCGTGCATCTGCTCCATCACGCGGGCTTGCACCGATGAGGTGTGCGAGCGCAGCAGAATGTTCTTGGTCACGTCGTCAGGATGCTGCGAGACGAAGAACGTGTCCTGCATGTCGCGGGCGGGGTGGTCAGCGGCGAAGTTCATCTTCGTGAAGACGTGGAGGTCGTCCTCCACCTCGGGCCCGTCGGCCAGCACGAAGCCCATGCGCGAGAAGATGTCGATGATTTCGTTGGTCACGATGGTCAGCGGGTGGCGCGTGCCGAGCTTAATGGGGTAGGGGGTGCGCGTCAGGTCCATCTGCTCGTCGCCCGTCTCCTGGGTCTCACACTCCTCGCGCAGCTGGTTGATGCGCTCTAAGGCCATCTGCTTCAGCTCGTTGATCTTCATGCCCACGGTCTTCTTCTCGTCGGCAGCCACGTTGCGGAAATCGTTCATCAGGGCGGTGATTTCGCCCTTCTTGCTGAGGTACTTCAGTCGCAGCTGTTCCACTTCGTCTGCATTCTTTGCGCTCAGCGTCTGTACTTCTTTCAGAAGTTCGTCTATCTTGTCAAGTAACATATCAATAGGGTGATTTTTTAATTTCGGGTGCAAAGGTACGAATTTTTTTTAATTCATAATTCATAATTCACAATAATTTATTAACTTTGCACGCTGAATTTGAAAGACGAGCAATGAAGAGGCTTTCTTTTGTTGCAATGGCACTGGCCTTGCTGACACTTTCGTGCGGAGGCAGGCAGGCGGCAGCACCGGCGGACACGACGTCGGCCGACACTGCCGACACAACAGCCACGGACTCTGTGGAGCCGGTTGACACGCTGGAGCAGCTGATTGCCGAGACACCGATGCCGAGGGCCGCCGACGAGCTGTTCGACGACTTCCTGTTCAACTTCGCCGCCAACCGCAACCTGCAGATGGAGCGCGTGAACTTCCCGTTGCCGAATGTGCGCAACGGCAAGACGACGCAGGTGGGCAAGGGCGAGTGGAAGATGGAGCACTTCTTCATGCGTCAGGATTACTACACCGTGCTCTTCGACAACCAGCAGCAGATGGAACTGGTGCGCGACACGTCGGTGAGCCAGGCTACGGTCGAGAAGATTTACTTCAACACGGGTGCCGTGATTCAGTACCAGTTCCGCCGCGTCAAGGGTGCGTGGATGCTGCTGGAGGTCAGGACGGAGCCGATAGCCTCGAACCGCAATGCATCGTTCCTGGAGTTCTACCACCAGTTTGTGACCGATTCCATATTCCAGACAGAAAGCCTGAACGAGACGGTGACCTTCGTGGGGCCAGACCCTGACGACGACTTTGCCCAGATGGAGGGCATATTGACGCCTGACACGTGGCCGGCCTTCGCGCCCGAGCTGCCCGACCGCATGATCTACAACATCGTCTATGGCAAGCAAGAGGAAGACTCCGACGAGAAGATTTTCATGATGCGCGGCATTGCCAACGGCATGGAGGTGGAGATGACGTTCCGCCGCAGCGACGGACAGTGGAAACTGGTGAAGATGAGGGAATGAGGAATGAGAGACCTGCTGGACTATAGCCTGAAGAGACACAACACGTTTGGCATTGACGCCCGCTGCCGCCGTTTCCTGGAATACGAGACGGTGGAGGAGGCTGCTGATGTGGCTGAGCTGCTGGGCCGTGAGATCAGACCTTTTATTATAATAGGCGGGGGCAGCAATCTGCTGCTGACGCGCGACTTCGACGGCATCGTGGTACATTCGGCCATCAAGGGCTACGAGACAGACGGGACGCTGATGACCTGCGGCAGCGGCATGACGTGGGACGACGTCGTAAAGGTGAGCTTAGACAGCGGACTCTTCGGGGCCGAGAACCTGTCGCTGATTCCCGGCGACGTGGGAGCCAGTGCCGTTCAGAACATCGGTGCCTACGGTGCTGAGGCGAAGGACCTCATTCGCGAGGTGGAGTGCGTTGAGATAGCGTCGGGCCGTCGGTGCGTGCTGACAAACGCCGACTGCTGCTACGGCTACCGCCAGAGCCGCTTCAAGCAGGACTGGAAGAACCACTACCTGATAACCCGCGTCACCTATCAGTTTGCTGCTGAATTCTCGCCTCGTCTGGACTACGGCAACATACGTGCCGAACTGCAGCGGCGCGGCATTGCAGAACCGACGCCCCAACAGTTGCGCCAGACGATTATCGACATCCGCCGCGAGAAACTGCCCGACCCTGAGGTGACGGGCAATGCCGGCAGCTTCTTCATGAACCCCGTCGTCGGCCGCGAGAAGTTCGAGCAGCTGTTGGCACAGTATCCCGATATGCCCCACTACCACGTCGATGATGAGCACGAGAAGATTCCCGCCGGCTGGATGATTGATCAGTGCGGCTGGAAGGGTCGTTCGATGGGCCGTGCCGGAGTCCACCCGAAGCAGGCCTTGGTTTTGGTGAACCTCGGCGGTGCCACGGGGCAGGAAATCGTTGCGCTCTGCGAGGCCATCCGCCACGACGTCGGTCAGCGGTTCGGTATTGACATCCATCCCGAGGTGAACATCGTATAGGGGAATTTCCTATAAAAAGCCAAATAATTTGGATATGTGAGAAAAAAGTTGTAATTTTGCAGTCCAAACTAATAGCTATTTACAATATGAGAAAACTACTAATCACGCTTTGCGTCATCGTCGTGAACTGCTTGTCGGTAAAAGCCGAGCTCAAGGCCGGCGGCGAGTACTACATCTGGCTGAACATCTACGAGAAGCTGTTGGGAACGAACGAGGCGGGTGACGGGCCGGCCCTGTCGGCGTACGGAACCAAGAGCGACGGCTATGTTTTCGTGGCCGAAGCTTCTGGTGAGAGCGGCTACTTCCTGCTGCGTCAGAAGAGCAGCGGCAAGTACTTGGCAGCCAGTGGCAGCAATAACTGGAGCATCACCTTAGAGTCGAAATCTACTGACACCCGTTTCCGCTGGAAGATGACAGGCCCCGACAGCTATGCCTACTTGACGAACAAGAAGAATAGTAGCAGCTACGTAGGCATCGACGGTGCCAGTAAGGGCAAAGATTATGTTAGCGTATATTATGACAAGCGGAAGAGCAGTCACGGACAGTTCTCGGTGATTCCTGCCGTGGGCAGTTCCTGGGACGAGGCGCGCCAGGCCTACTGCTCGGGCAACTACGAGAATGCCCAGGGCGTGAACGAGGTGGACTACTGCCAGCTGAACAACAAAGAGATTGACCGCAGCGATGCTGTAGACATCCACATCACGTCGAACGACAACCCGATCTTTGGCAGTAGTTCTGTGAATCTCGGCAGCGACCGCACTTGGCTCATCTTCGACAACATCATACCGAGTCAGGTGATCAGCACCTACCTGAAGTATGTGACCATCAACGGAGATGCGGCAAAGAATGGTACGAATTGTCGTGTGGCCATCTACTTGAACGGTGCCGCCGTCATTCCCCTGCCCGAAGTCGCTATGACCTGCGACGGTACGGAGGGCGAGTTCACGTTGGCCGTTGGCAATCATAAAGACCTCTCGGAGGTGGAGCAGAGTAATACAATGACTAGTTTCACCTTGCGTCGTGGTTATATGGCCACCTTAGCTTGCGGCACAAACGGTTCGTGGTATAGTCGCGTCTTCGTGGCCGACCATGCCGACCAGGTGGTTACGCTGCCTAATGCACTGACTAAGCGCGTGACGTCGGTTAACATTAAACCTTGGCAGTATCTGTCGAAGAAAGGGTGGGGCAACACAAGCGGCTCCAGCGGCGGCCCCGGACTGAGAGCCACGTGGTTCTGGTCGTGGAGTGCCGGCTACAGCTCGACAACGGATATGGAGTATGTGCCCTGCCGGCAACACGTATATTGGCCAAATGCTGATGAAGTGAACAGCAAGACGGCAACAGCTGCTATATCTATCAATGAGCCTGACCACCCGGAGCAACATACGCAACATGAAACAAAACCGTGCACCTGCCCTGTCGATAAAGACAGCAAAAAAATCATAGAATGGACGACATACGGTTTAAGTGAGGATTTTCAGGCCGGTGGCGGCCGCATTGGTTCACCGCAGCCGCAAAACAATGCTGACTTCAGCTATCTGACGCAGTTCTTCAAATATGTTGATGAGAATAATAATCATTCGCGTTGTGATATTGCTGTCAGCCATTCCTATCTGCCTATCGGTTCGCGCAATGCAGACAACTATGCAAAATATGTCACAGACACATACTGGAATCTTTGGAACAGTGTTAAGCGCCCCATCTGGCTGACGGAGCTAGAGGTTGGTGCTACATGGAACGATGCGAGTTCGGTCATCACCTCTGACGACAAAGCCCGTGAATATCTGCAGGCTTTACTGCAGCGTTTAGAGGAGAGCGATTACATAGAGCGTTATGCCATCTATGGCTTCGACTGGTGGCGCAACAATATGTACTGGGACCAAAACGTCAGTAAGGGTCTTACCCCTGCTGGTCAGGTGTACCGTGACCACCGTTCTACCTTTGCATATAATTCGAACTATACCAAGGTACCAGCCTGGTGGGCACCTAGTGCTCAGAAACCGACGCTGACCTATACTGTCAATATGGAAGAGCAGACAGTGACCTTTACCGTGGGTAACGGCAATGCAGATGCTACCGACCAATTGCTGATAGAATACAGTGCTGACGGCAGCAGCTGGCAAACACTCTTGACGTTGAGCGACGACCGCAACCTGCTGGAGAGCAATACTGTGACGATGACTGCCAGCTTCGACGACCTTGATATTTCAGGTGGTCAGTTCCGTGCCACTTCAACGACGCTCTACGGTGGCAGTGCCACCAGCGATGTGGTGGCGGCGCCTGTATTTGCTGACTTAGAGGAACTGCCAGCACTCATCGCTGAGGCAGAGGCTCATCAGTTAGGCTTTGAGAGTGGGAAGTATGCACCATATAATAATACGACTATCCTCAATGCTTTGGCTGTGGTTAAGGCCATGAAGGTTGCCGACCCCAACTTCCAGACGAGTTGCGACATTCTGAAACAGACTAGTTGGCAGCAGAACAGCGAGGAGTTGAATGCCATCTACGACGGACAGTTTGCCAATACTGCTGCAAACGCAACGTCGGGCGACATCAACCTGCCTGGATGGACGAAGGTAAACGGCATTCGCCTGTTGGTGAAGGATGTCAGCAAAGACCCGGGCTTGGCATACACCGACGGTAAGGCTGCCGTATTCTCCTGGGGTGCAACAACACTGACTTATGGAGAACAGACGGGTTACACGATGCCTTTGGCCAAGCATCAGTTTTATGAGCTGACATTGAAGGTTTCTGGCTGGCGTGACGGCGATTTGCCAACCGTATTCTCTATTGATTTTGACGGTGTGAAGCAGGAAGTGACGCCGAATGTAAAGCGCATTAACAATGCGACAGAGAATCCTTTCCAGACTTTGACCTTCCAGATTACTCCCACTGCCGACAACTCCATTCTGAAGATTTATGCCAATAAGCATTTCGCGATTGCCGACCTCAGCCTTAAGAGGGCTGTGGAGAAGGGCGACGTTGACGGTAGCGGTGTGATTGACATTAACGACGTGAAAGCACTTGTAAACAGTATTCTCGGCGATAAGCCCGTTGGATTCTTCGATAGGGCCGCCGACTTAAACGGCGACGGCAATGTTGACATTACCGACGTGACGAAGCTCATTGAGAAGGTGCTGTCACTGCAGTAACTTCATGTAGTCAGTATAACTGATATACCGCCCTCCCATTGATTCGAGGTGAGGCGTATGAAACTGGCAGTCGATAACCGTACCGCCAGTTTCTTGCATTGTACGAGCCAGATGGATGAGGGCCAGCTTTGAGGCACTGGGCACGAGCGAGAACATGCTCTCGCCGAAGAAGGCACGCCCGATGTTGACACCGTAGAGGCCGCCGACCAGCCGTTTGTCCTCCCACACCTCGACGCTGGCGGCGAAGCCCTCGCGGTGGAGCTCCGTGTAAGCGGCAATCATGTCGGGGCCGAGCCAGGCACCGTCCTCGTCGATGCGCAGGCGGCTGCAGTTGCTAATGACGCCCCGGAAGTCCTCATTGATGCTCAGGCGGTACTGGCCCTTGTTCATCAGCGTGCGCATGGAGTGGCTGACGTGAATCTCGTTGGGGAAGATGACGAAGCGCTGCATGGGACAGTACCAGACAGGGTCGTCGCGGCGGAAGGCGTACCAGGGGAAGATGCCGTTGCTGTAGGCCAGCAGCAGGCGGTCGACGCTCAGGTCGCCGCCCACGGCTATGCAGCCGTCGTCGTCACCATAGTGTGGGTCGGGGAACCACAGGTCGTCATCTAATTCGCAAACCACCTTATGAATTGAGAATTGAGAGATGAGAATTGAGAATTGATACAGTGACGTCGCCGCCCTCCTTGAGTCGGCCGAAGAGGATTTCGCGCATGAGCAGGGGCTTCAGCTGCTGACCGATGACGCGGTCCATCTCGCGGGCACCGTACTCGCGGGTGAAACCTTGGTTGAGCAGGTGGTCGAAGGCCTCGTCGGTCAGCGTCATCGTCACGCGCTTGGCGGTCAGCTTCTCTTGCAGTTCGCCGAGCTTCTTGCGTAGGATGAGCGTCGCCATCGTGCGGTCCATGTCGTGGAACACCACCGTACCGCTGAGGCGGTTGATGAACTCAGGCTTGAACGTCTTCTTCACCTGACTGAGCATGGCCTCGCCGCGCGAGGTGTTGCCGCTGAAGCCGATGTTGGCCTGCGAGGCGTGCTGTGCGCCGGCGTTCGACGTCATGATGAGCACCACGTTGCGGAAGTCGGCCTTGCGGCCCTTGTTGTCGGTCAGTCGGGCGTAGTCCATCACCTGCAGCAGGATGTTGTAGATGTCCTGGTGGGCCTTCTCTATCTCGTCGAGTAGCAGCACGCAGTTGGGCGTCTTGCGGATGGCGTCGGTCAGTAGGCCGCCGTCCTCGTAGCCCACGTAGCCGGCGGGCGAGCCAATGAGCTTGGCCACGGTGTGCTTCTCGGCGTATTCGCTCATGTCGAAGCGCAGCAGTTCGATGCCCAGCTCCTTGGCCAGCACGCGGGCCACCTCGGTCTTGCCGACACCCGTGGGACCGACGAAGAGCAGCGATGCCAGCGGCTTGTTGTCGTCGAGCAGTCCGGCCTTCGACATCTGCACGGCCTCCACCACCTGGCGGACGGCCTCGTCCTGGCCGTATATCTTCGCGAGGATGCGCTCACTGAGCGTCTCGAGGGCAGCGTTGTCGTCGTCCTTCATGGCCATGGCCTCGACCTTGCAGGTCTTGGCCAGGATGTCGGCAATGAGCTGGCGGGTGACGACGGGGTAGGGGATGGCCTGGGGGGAGTGGGCTGGATGGGTAATTTGGGCATTATGGGTGGGATGGGCGATTTCCAGGGCGGCGCCGGCCTCGTCGATGAGGTCGATGGCCTTGTCGGGCAGAAATCGGTCGTTGACGTACTTGGCGCTGGCCTCGACGGCAAAGTCGAGGGCGGCGTCCTCGTAGACCACGTTGTGGAACTCTTCGTACTTCGGGCGCAGTTGGCGCAGGATGTGCTTCGTCTCGTCGACGCTTGGCTCGGCGATGTCAATCTGCTGGAAGCGGCGCACCAGTCCCTTCGAGCGCGAGAAGTGGCGGTTATACTCCTCGTAGGTGGTCGAGCCGATGAAGCGCAGGCAGCCCGCCTCGAGATAGGGCTTCAGCATGTTCGAGGCGTCCATCGAGCCTTCGCCGGTGGCGCCGGCTCCTACGAGCGTGTGGATCTCGTCGATGTAGACCACGTTGTTCTGGGCCTCGCCGCTGATGCCGTCCATAATCATCTTGATGCGGTTCTCGAAGTCGCCGCGATACTGGGTGCCGGCCAGCAGCGTTCCCATGTCGAGCAGGTAGACGTGGCTGTCCTTCAGCCGCGTGGGCACGTTGCCGTCCTTGATGCGGCGCACCAGTCCCCAGACGAGTGCCGTCTTGCCCACGCCCGGCTCGCCGACGTGCAGCGGGTTGTTCTTGTCGCGGCGGCAGAGCACCTGTATGGTGCGCTCCAGCTCCTGCTCGCGGCCGATGAGCGGATTCTTCTCTTCGACGTGGTCGTTCATGCACGTCACCAGTTTCCGCCAGGCCGTCGGCTGCTTGTCGCCCTCCGTGCCGTACTCCTCCTCCAGGTGGTCGTCGAAGTCACAGAAGTTGATGAGGTGGCTCATGAAGTTGCCCTCCTTGCCGTAAAGGGCGTCCTTCAGCAGGTAGCAGGCCCACGAATCCTCCAGATGCAGGAGCCCCGTCACCAGATGGGGTGTGTCGACGGCCTTTGCACTGCTGTTCAGCACCTGCTGGCAGGCAATCTCCAGTAGTTTCGACATCTGCACCGACGTCTCGGGCATGTATTTGCGGTCCTCGGGTATCGTCTCGATGGTCGCCAGCTGCTTCTCTAGGCGGTCGGCCAAGGCCTCAGGCGAATAGAAGATGTTAAGCGCCGCGTGGAAGTTGTCGTCGTCGAGCAAGGTCATGAGCAGATGCTCGGGCATGATGAATTCATGCCGCCAGTCCAGACAGCATTGCAGCGACTTGTTCAGTAGTCTGCTTGCGCGTTCAGTTTGTTTTATCTCAGCCATTTCTCTTTTCTATTCCGGTTCATAGGTCAGCCGCAGGGGGAAGTTCTCTTCGCGGGCCATCAGCGTGGCCTTCTGCACCTTCGAGACGGCGATGTCGTAGGAGTAGATGCCCACGACGGCCTTGTCAGAGTGGTGCACCTGCAGCATCAGCGCCTCGGCCTCGGCGTCGCTCTTGAAAAACACCTCGACCAGCACCTTCACGACAAACTCCATCGTGGTGAAGTCGTCGTTGTAGATGGTCACCTTGTATCGTCGCGGTTCGCGCAGGTCGGTGCGCTGTCGTTCACGTGTTGCTGACTGTTCCTGTGGCATAATGGCTGCAAAGTTAAACAAAAAAGGCCACATCTGCAAGCGATGTGGCCGTTTTAATATGGTTTAATACTTCAGGGCTTAGAAGTTGTAGAACACACCGAACTGGATGTTGTTGCTCAGGTTCAGGAACTCGAACTTCGAAGTAGCCTTGGCACCGCTCACGTCGGGCTTGCTGCTGGTGTAGCCGAGGATGTTACCGAACTTGGCAACGAGACCGAAGTTCTGGTTCAGGCTGTAAGCCATACCGGGCTGCACGTAGAGGCCCCAAGAGTTGGTCGTCATGTCGGTTGTGTTGCCTGTGGCATACTTGTACTCGTCCTTGCTTGTGGTGTAGCCGAACTTACCGTCGCCGAAGAAGGCCAGGTTGCCCATCTTGATAGCGGTGTAGCGGAAGTAGGGAGCGAAGGTGAATTCCGATGTCGTAACCGTGGGCTCGCTCTTCTCGTTCTTGTTAGAGCTGTAGCCAATCTCCACGCCAACGCCCATTGTGTCGGTGAAGCGTACGCCGAAGTGAGGGATGAAAGAGAACTTGGTGTTCAGAGTAGAACCGTCGTGCGATGTGGTAGAGTATCCCAGTGAACCACCGATGTACATGTTTGTCTGAGCATTCATGCTAACAGCTGCAAAAGCAGCAACCAATGTCATTAAAATCTTCTTCATTTTTCTTTCTTTTTAAAGGGTTATTATCCTAAGTGATTAAATTTTCTTGTGCAAAGGTACGGGTAGTTTGTAGAATAATGTTCTTTTTTTAATCTTTTTTACGGATTGTGTGCGCAAACATGACTTAAGTCAATTAAAAACCTATAAATAAATAAGGTGAAACGCCGGAATGTGGACAGAAAAGCGTATCTTTGCATCAGAACTAAAACAAGACAGTTATGAAACGTACAATGATTTTGGCCATCTGCGTGATGGGCGGGCTGGGTCTGGCCACTGCACAGACCAAGGACGGTGGCATCTCGGCTGCCATGATGAAGGACATTGTGAAGGAGCAGAAGCAGCTGCCCGTGAACAAGGCGCTGGTCAATGCCGTCGCTGCCAATGCCATCGACGACCTGGCCAAGAACCACGCCAATGCCGGTGCGCTCGACACCTACTTCAGCATCGAGACCAAGCGGCAGTCGATAACCGACCAGAAGTCGAGCGGCCGCTGCTGGATGTTCAGCGGCTTCAACGTGCTGCGCTCCAACTACACCGAGCAGCGCGACTCCATACAGCTGGAGTTCTCGCAGGCGTACCTATTCTTCTATGACCAGTTAGAGAAGGCCAACCTCATGCTGCAGGGCATTGCCGATACGGGCAAGAAACCCATCGACGACCAGCGCGTGCAGTTCTTCTTCCACTATCCTCTGAGCGATGGCGGCACGTTCTGCGGCGTGGCCGACCTCTGCGAGAAGTACGGACTGGTGCCCAAGGAGGTAATGCCCGAGTCGTTCTCGTCAGACAACACGTCGAAGGCCCGCTCGCTGATAGCCTCGAAGCTGCGCGAGTATGGTCTGCAGCTGCGCGACATGGTGCAGAAAGACAAAAGCCAGACGGCCATCAACAAGGCCAAGGTGCGCATGCTCGCCCAGATCTACCACATGCTCGAGATGACCATCGGCCAGCCGCCGCAGAAGTTCACTTACGCCTTCAAGACCAAGGACGGGCGCAGCGTGGGCCGTGCCAAGGAGTACACGCCACTGTCGTTCTATCAGGAGGTGGTCGGCGGCCAGCTGAACGGCACGTTCATCATGGCTATGAACGACCCGCGCCGTCCCTACTACAAGACCTACGAGGTGGAGTGGGACCGCCATACCTACGACGGCCACAACTGGAAGTACATCAATCTGCCGATGGACGAGATAGAAAAAATGGCCATCGCCTCGCTCCGCGACGGCCGCAAGCTCTACAGCAGCTACGACGTGGGTAAGTTCCTTGACCGCAAGCGCGGCTATGCCGACCTTGAGAACTTCGACTACGGCTCGCTCTTCGACACCACCTTCGGCATGGACAAGGCGCAGCGCATCTCGACCTTCGACAGCGGCTCCACCCATGCCATGACGCTCTGTGCCGTCGACCTTGATGATAAGGGCAACGCCACGAAGTGGAAGGTAGAGAACTCCTGGGGTGCCGACTGGGGACAGAAGGGCTGCCTGATTATGACCGACCGCTGGTTCCGCGAGTATATGTTCCGCCTGGTGGTCGACAAGAAGTACGTGCCCGAGAAGATTCTCCAGGCTGCCGAGCAGGAGCCCGTCATGGTGATGCCTGAGGATCCGCTCTTCCTGCCGGATGAGTGAGAAGGGGGGCTGCGGCAACGCCGCAGCATAGCGAACTGAGGGGCAGGAGGTGATTTTTACTTCGGCTCAACATGAACGGCCACGTGGGTGTCCTGCCCATAGTGGCCTTTTAATGTGTCTTCAACCTCCGTTGCCTTGTCGTGGGCTTCGCGCAGGCTCATGTCGCCGTCCATGAGGATGTGCAGCTCGATGGCGTAGTGGTTGCCAATGCGGCGCGTGCGCAGGTCGTGGGGCATGCTGACGCCAGGCACCGAGGCAGCCAGCCGCAGGATTTCGTTCTCGACGGCATCGGGCAGCGACTGCTCCATCAAGTCGCCGATACCGTTGCGCAGCAGGTCGATGGCCACCTTCACGATGAACGCGCCCACAATGACCGAAGCTGCAGGGTCGAGCACCGTCCAGCGCTGCCCTAAGAAAATGGCACCACCGATGCCCACCGCCGTCCCGACGGATGACAGTGCGTCGCTGCGGTGATGCCAGGCGTTGGCCTCCACGGCCTGCGACTTCAGCTGTCGGGCCTTGACCATCGAGTAGCGGTAGACACCCTCCTTCAGCACGATGGACAGCAGGGCCGCCCACAGTGCCAACAGGCCGGGCGCCTCCAGCTGCTGGCCTCCGAGCCAGGCGGCAATCTTCACTGCGCCGCTGTAGACGATGCCGACGGCCACGACCAGCAGCGCTAAGCCGATAATCGTAGTGGCCAGCGTCTCGTACTTGCCGTGACCGTAGTCGTGCGACTTGTCCTCGGGCTTGTCGCTGATGTGTACGAACGCCAGCACGATGATGTCGGTCACGAAGTCGGACAGCGAGTGGACAGCATCGGCCACCATCGCCGCACTATGGCCCACGATGCCCGCCACGAACTTGAACACCAGCAGCACGACGTTCACGGCGCCGCCCACCAGTGTTACCTTGTAAATTTCCTTGTTGCGTTCCATTTACTTCAGCGGCGCCGGACCGTCGAGCGTCGGCGTCACGGGAATAATCTTGCCCTTCTTGTCGAACGTCAGGCGGTCGATGCACACCTCGCGGTGGATGCCCGGCTCACGGTCGACGAAGTTCTTGTTGATGCGGTGGTAGACAATGTACCACTCGTCCTTGCCGGGAATCTGGAGGATGCTGTTATGGGCCGTGCCGTAGATCTTATCTTCGGGCTTCTGACGGATGACCAGGTAGTTCTGCTCGTCGATGGTGATGGGACCGAGGGGCGACTTTGCCGTGCCGTAGCAGACGTGGTAGTTGGGGCTTCCCGTGTCGTCGACACTCCAGAGGAAGTAGTACGTGCCCTTGCGGTAGAAGACGTAGGCACCCTCGCGGAAGGCCCAGGTCTCGAGCGAGCCGCCCTTGGGCGTCAGGTTGACGATGGTCTCCTTCTTCACGCTCGTCATGTCGTCGTTCAGCTCGGCGCCGGCCATGAAGCCGTTACCCCAGTAGATGTAGCACTTACCCGACTTCGGGTCCTGGAACACGTCGACGTCGATGGCCTGTCCACCGCGCACGCCCTGAGGACGGTCGGCGTCGGTGAGGATGGGCGCACCACTGTCAACAAACG
>CAMHHO010000087.1:0-14708 GCA_946184965.1 uncultured Prevotellaceae bacterium
TGCCGCCATTCTGCTCGATGAGGAGCTTGTACTCGTCGCGGCTGTGGTGCTGGAACACACCGCTGATGACGATGGACTGTCCGGCGAGCTTGTCGCTCTGGGCCGCTGTCTGCTCGGTCGAGAGCGCGAACTTCAGGCCGTAGCCGCGCAGCCGCTCCACTATTTGGCGGTTCTGCTCGTTGTGGAAGTAGCTGATGATGCTCTTGGCCATCACCTCGCCGATGCCCTCCACCTCCTGCAGTTCCTCCAGTCCGGCCTGCATCAGGGCGTCCATCGACTTGAAGTGGCGGGCCAAGAGGCGGGCTGAGGTCTCGCCGACGAAGCGGATGCCGAGGGCGAAGACGACGCGCTCAAAAGGCACCTCCTTCGACTTCTGGATGCCGTTGACGATGCGTTGCGCCGACTTCGTGCGGCTTCCGTCGCCGTTAATCTGCTGCACCTCGATGTCGTAGAGGTCGGCCACGTTGTGGATGAGTCCGCGACGGTAGTACTCGTCGACAGTCTCAGGCCCCAGCGAGTCGATGTTCATGGCCTTGCGGGCAATGAAGTGCTCGATGCGGCCCTTGATCTGCGGCGGACAGCCGGTGTCGTTGGGGCAGTACCAGACAGCCTCGTCCTCATAACGAATGAGCGGCGTGCCGCACTCTGGACAGCGCTTGATGAACTGCACGGGCTGGGCGATGATGGGACGCTGGTCGATGTCGACACCCACAATCTTGGGGATGATCTCGCCGCCTTTCTCCACATAGACATGGTCGCCGATGTGGAGGTCGAACGAGCGGATGAAGTCCTCGTTGTTGAGCGTGGCGCGGCGCACGGTGGTGCCTGCCAGCTGTACGGGAGCCATATTGGCCACAGGCGTGACGGCACCCGTTCGGCCCACCTGATAGGTGACCTCTAAGAGTTCGGTGCAGGCGCGCTCGGCCTTGAACTTATAGGCGATGGCCCAGCGGGGCGACTTGGCCGTGAAGCCGAGGGCGCGCTGCTGGCGCAGGGAGTTGACCTTGAGCACGATGCCGTCGGTGGCTACGGGCAGGTTCTTGCGCTCCGAGTCCCAGTAGTTGATGAAGTCCATGACTTCGTCTACCGTATGGACTTTCTTCATGCCCTCGCTGATCTTGAAGCCCCACTGACGGGCGGCCTCTAAGTTCTCATAGTGACCGTCGGCAGGCAGTTCGTCGCCCAACAGATAATAGAGGTACGCATCGAGCTGGCGACTGGCCACCACGCGGGAGTCGAGGCTCTTCAGCGTGCCGCTGGCGGCATTGCGCGGATTGGCAAACAGCGGCTCCTCGGCGGCCTCGCGCTCGGCATTCAACCGCTCGAACGATTTCCACGGCATCAGTATCTCGCCGCGAATCTCGAACTCATGCGGATAACCCGCACTAGAGAGCACGAGGGGTATAGCCCGAATGGTGCGCACGTTCTGCGTCACGTCGTCGCCCTGCACACCGTCGCCACGGGTGACGGCCTGCACAAGTCGGCCATCGACGTAGGTGAGCGAGATGCTCAGTCCGTCGTACTTCATTTCGCAGCACACCTCAAACGGCTCTCCGGCCAGGCCACGGCTGACGGAGTCGTACCAGTCGCGCACGTCCTGTTCGCTGTAGGTGTTGGCCAGCGAGAGCATGGGGTACTTGTGGGCCACCTGCCGGAACTCCGTCTGCAGGTCGCTGCCCACGCGCTGGGTTGGCGAGTTGGGGTCGGCCATCTCGGGATGGCGGGCCTCCAACTGCTGCAGCTCGTGCATCAGCTGGTCGAAGTCGTAGTCGCTGATGCTGGGCTGGTTCTCGACGTAGTATCGGTGGTTATGCTCGTGCAGCTCGCGGCGCAGCTGCTCTATCCGCTGTTTCTCGTCCATAGTTTACTTAATCACGATTTTCTTTCCGTTCACGATATACAGTCCCTTGACGGGGTTGGCTACGCGACGACCCAGCAGGTCGTAGACCGGTGATGGGTGAAGGGTGATGGGTGATGGGTGAAGGGACTCAACGCCCGTCACCTCGTCAGCCGACACGCTGCCGTAGTAGTAGAGGCGGAAGTTGTCGAAGATGACCCAGTAGGCTGAAGACATATTGGTAGACTTGACGCCCACCTTGAGCGAACCGCCGTCGGCAGTCACGCTGGTCAGCACCTGGTTCTCGTAGAAGCCCTTCTGGAAGTAGGCGCTGGCAGCCTGCATGTCGTTGGGCACATACTTGCCGCTGGCCACTGCCGACTCATTGCCCTTACCAATCTTACGCGACAGGATGGTGTCGCAGATATGGGCCAGCTTCGCACTGCTGCCACCCGCATAGACGGTGGCATTCACCTTGTTGGTGCCGGCCTTGTAGTCCTGATACGACGCACTCGTAGAACCGGGGCGCTGGAAGCCCTGCACGCAGAAGGCGTAGGTTCCGGCGGGCAGGTCCTTGACCGTCTGGTTGAAGTCGAAGGCCTTCTCATAGAACTCGCCGCAGCCGTAGTTGATGACCGCAGCACCCGTCCAGCCGTCGGTATTCTCGTCGATGGTGGGGTTGACGAGCAAATAGGTCAGGTCGAAAGGTTTTGACAGGTCAGTAGGCGACACTCCGGCAGCAAGGAAGTCGGCGCCGGCCTGCCGGGCCTCATCCTTAATCTGCTGCAGCTCCGTGGTGCTCACGGCTGCGGCCATGCGCTGCTCAAGGCTGGCCAGAACGGTCTGCAAGAGCCCGTCGGTAGCGGCATCGGCGCAGACATGGGGCACCTCAGCCAGCAACTTCACCTGCTGCAAAGCCTCGGCCACCTGACCCCTCATCAGCTCGACGGCCTTCTCCTCAGCCGCCTTCGTCTGCTCAATGGTCATGATGAGCCAGCGCTGCGCCTCGGCGGTATTGGCAATGTTGAACGTTGCCTGAGCCGTGTTGCCGTTGGCATTGGCCTGCAGGCACTTCGGCGTCCAGTTCGACTCGGGGTGGATAATCCAGTAGCCGCGCTGTCCGTCAACATCGACGCGACCGCGCATCAGGTGCCAGTTCTCGTTGGCCGTCAGCGCCGTCTTCGCGGCCGTCTTGATGCCGCCGCTGTAGGTCATGTACTGGCCGGTGGCGGCATTGCGCAGCTGGTAGTACTGGTTCTGTGGGGTGAAGGTGATGTACCAGGCCGCGCTGTCGTTTCCGGCAGCCTCGGTGCTCGTCATTTCCACCCACTTCAGCTGTCCGCTGGCGTTGGGTTTCAGGAAGGATGTATAGAGCCCGCGGTCCTGCGCCTCGTTCTTGATGTAGAACTTGATGGTGTCCTCCTGGTTGAGGGCATAGTAAGGCTCGGCAAAGAGCGACGACGTGTGCTGCAGGCCGTCCTCACCCAAGGCCTGACAGACCAGTGAGTTGCCGATGTAGAGCAGGTCGGTGCCGTTGTCCTCGTTGGCACCGTTGATGCCGTAGGGCCACATGTGCTGGTAGTCGCCGTTCAGCTGCTGCGTCTTGTTGTCCCAGAACGTCAGCACCTCGGTCACGCGGTCGCCCAGCCAGTAGCCGGTGCCGTAGCCATCGCCATTGACCGACGAGCGCAGGTTGTGGCGGCTCCACTCGGTGTCGGCCCAGGGAATGACGCCGATGCCGTGCAGCATCTCGTGCATGATGGTGCCGCAGCGCTGGTAGGAGGCGTTGGAACCCACGCGGATCCAGCCGCCATACGAGCAGTCGGCGGTGGGTGTTCCCGAAGCATAGCCCACACTCGGGTTGAAGCCCTTCATCTCGGTCAGGTTGTTCCACCAGTTCACGGCAGTCTCTGCCGCCGTCTTGATGCGGTTATAAGTGGTCTGGTCACCGCCGTCGCGCATCGACAGCTTGATGGTTCCCATCGGCAGGGTGTAGAACTTGATGGCGTCGCCGTAGCCCGTCACGCCGTCCTTGTTGGTGGCGTAGGCACGCATATAGTACTTCGTGGCGGGCTTCAGGTCGGTGAAGTAGTAAATGATGCCGTTGTTCGACAGCTGCTTGGTGCTGACGATGTCGTCGACCGTAGGCTCCGGCGTCTCGCTCAAGCAAAAGCCGCGCTTCTGGATGGCCGAGCCGCCATTGGCAGAGGCCGCCCCCTTGATGCGCCCGAAGGCCATCGTAGCGCCGCGTGCAAAACGGGTGTCAGTAGTTACTTTCGGTGTCTGTGCCACCGCCTGCTGGGTGAGCAGTGCGGCAAGAGCGGTAAGAAATAGTGTTCTTGGTTTCATAGTCGTAGTGGTTTATTTATTGCTTTGTTCGTATCTTTTCAATAAGGGCGGTCACGTCGAAGATGTCCACCACACCGTCAGCGTTCTGGTCGGCGGCCTTCAGCGAGAACACGTCGGGATTGAGCCCCAACAAGTGACTGATGGCACAAGCCACATCTGTGACGTCTACCTGTCCGTCGCGGTTAGCATCGCCGGGCTTCACATTACCATAATAATATAGGTTGAAGCCTGTGAAGATGGTCCAATAGCCACTTTCCGTTTTCGTGCAGCGCAGGCCAACTGCCAGCGAGCCGTTGTCGATAGCAACCTGACTTTTGACCTCATTCTGATAGAGATTATTGCCAAAATAAATACTGGCAGCCACCATATCATTGGGGAAATATTTGCCATCGACTTCGGACTCGGCACCGCCCAACTTGTTAGTCTGTGCGTTGCTTACAGCATGAGCTAGGGGTTGAGACACGCTGCCTGCATAAACGGAAGTCGTCACCGCTGTTCCACTACAAGTATCAGGCCATCCCGGACGCTGGAACGCTTGCGCGCCAAAGCCATATACGCCAGCAGGCAGTCCCGTGATGGTCTGCGAGAAGTCGAACGTCTTTTGGTAGTACTCCACGCAACCGTACTTCAGGTCGGTAATGGGCACATCCGTCGTCCAGCCGTCAATGCTCTCGTCCACCGTGGGATTCACAATCAGCCACGTCAGGTCGAAAGGCCCGGCCGTCGGCGTGACGCTCCGCAGGAATGTCATCGCAGCAGCCTTGGCCTCGGCTGGCAACAGCGACAACTCGTCCATCGAGGTGGAACTTGCCATACGTGCTTCTATGCCACTGATGGTAGTTAGCAGCGTCTCATCAGCACCCTTCACGTCCTCCAAATGGGCGACATTGGGCAGTGCCTTAACGTGCTTCAATATATCCTCGGTTTCCTTCTTCCACTGCTCTGCAGCCTTGGTCTCAATGGCGGTCAGCTCGTCTGCAGTCAGGATAAGCCACCGCTGCGTTTCAGCCGAGTTGGCTATATTGAACGTAGCAGCCGTCGTAGCCCCGCTGGAGTTGGCCTGCAGGCACTGGGGTGTCCAGTTGTTTGTGGGGTGGATAATCCAATAACCGCGCTGTCCGTCAACATCGACGCGGCCGCGCATCAGGTGCCAGTTCTCGTTGGCCGTCAGAGCCGACTTCGTGGCCGTCTTGATACCATTATTATAAGTAAGGTATTGGCCCGTTGCTTCATTGCGCAACTGGTAGTACTGATTAGAGGGCGTAAAGGTGACATACCAAGCCGTGCTATCATTCTCTGCAGCCTGGGTAGCCGTCATACTAACCCACTTCAATTGCCCCGACTTGTTAGGCATCAAGTATGCTGTATAGCGTCCACGGTTCTCTGCCTCATTTTTGATGTAGTATTTCACATCGTCTTCCTGATCGAGGGAGTAATATGGGTCGGCGAAGGTTGCAGATTTGTGTTCAAGACCATCCTCGCCAAGAGCTTGACCAATCATAGCGTTGGCATAATATAGTTGCAGAGTTCCGTTGTCCTCATTAGCGCCATTAATGCCGTATGGCCACATGTGCTGTGTATCGCCATTGAGACGTGAACCGGTGGTATTGTCCCAGAAGTCGAGGAAGGCCGATACACGGTCGCCCAGCCACTGCCCTGTACCATTACTTGAGCGCAGGTTACCTTTACTCCACTGGGTTGAATAGCTAATGACGCCCAATCCGTGCTGCATCTCGTGCATAATCGTTCCCGTACGCTGATACGACTGGTTTGGACCAACATTCATCCAAGGTTCATCCTTATAGTTACAGTCGGCGGTAGGTGTGCCTGAGCCGTAGCCTACAGCAAAATGTTTCTGGATGCTGGTCAAGTTACTAAAGATGTCACAGGCCTCAGTAAGTGCGTCATTGATGCGCTTGTTTTCTGCTTCACTTCCACCATTGTTATACCAATAAGTGACATTGCCCTTTGGCACAGTGCTAAACTTAATAATGTCACCATAGCCAACCTGATTGCCAGCGGTAATGGCGTAGGCACGCATATGGTACATCGTAGCAGGCTTCAAGTCCTTCAGCCAATACATAGTACCGTTGTGTACCATGGTCGTTGTGCAGCGATTATCAACAATGGTGGGTTCTGACGACTCAGCGTAGCAGAAGCCCTGCTCCTTGATGACGGCACCGCCGTCGGCAACCGTCATACGTCCGAAGGCCATCGTGGCTCCACGCGCAAAGCGCGGATCGGTGGTTACTGTCGGGACAGGTCCCGCTGGGTTGCTAAGCAATTCCTCATCGGCCTCACCGTAAGGCGTATCGCGCAACAGCTTCACATAATCGACGGCGACCTTAGCTGCACTGGCCGACCCTACATTAGGAACAGCCTTAAAGCCCACCTGCACTTTGCCTATCGTGGCCTTGGTCAGCGTGAAACTGATTTCATCCGTTATCCACTGGCCTCGGGTAAATGATGAGACTTTCGACATGGCCTTCGTTCCGCTTTGTGGAATCCAGCCCGCCAGACTTGTGCCTGCCGTCTGGGAAGCATCGCCATTATAATAGGCAGTCACGATTTTGTACTTACCGGCAGGCAGGTACACACCTTGAAAGAGTCTCAACTCAATGCCCCAACCCGTCGACAGTGCCAACACGCCGCCATCGGTAGTCCCTTCGGCATTGACAGCTGGAATAGCCGCATTGTTATAAGTTTTCTTCGTGCCCACCTGATAGGTACCGACAATGGTGTAGTCAACGTCATAGTCGTTCGTCCAACCTTTCACAGGCAGCATCTCCTGAGCCACGTTGCCTGTCTGATTCACATCGTAGTCATACTGACTGTCGAACAGGCTGTTCGTCAGGTAGTGCTCCGTCAGGTCGTAATACTCTTGCGCATTGGTTGGAGCCAACGACAAAGCCACAAAAGCTGATGACGCAAAATGTCTTAGTCTCATAAGTGTTATCAAGTTAATAGTTATCGCTCTTTGCCATTCATTCAAATTGGTTGATATGGCAGGCCGAAGACATCGGCAACGGCCTTGAATACCACCTTACCCTCGACGATGTTCAGGCCCTTGGCCAGGGCCGAGTCGTCCTTGCACGCCTGCTGCCAGCCTTTGTCGGCCAGGGCGAGGGCATAGCGAAGGGTGGCGTTGGTGAGGGCCAGCGTCGAGGTGTGGGACACCGCTCCGGGGATGTTGGCCACACAGTAATGGATGATGCCGTCCTCAACGTAGACGGGATCGCTGTGGGTGGTAGGCCGCGAGGTCTCGAAGCATCCGCCCTGGTCGATGGCCACGTCGACGAGTACCGTTCCCGGCTCCATCAGCGCCAGCATCTCCTTGGTGATGAGGTGGGGCGTCTTGTCGCCCGGCACGAGCACCGAACCGATGACGATGTCGACGTTCTTCAGTTGCTTGACAATGTTGTGCTCTGAACTGTACAGGGTGTGTACGTTGGCCGGCGTCTCGATATCGAGCTGACGCAGACGGGGCAGCGAGATGTCGGTGATGGTCACGTCGGCGCCCAGTCCGGCAGCCATCATTGCTGCGGCCTCGCCGACGATACCGCCGCCGAGCACCAGCACTTTCGCAGGAGGCACGCCGGGCACACCATTGATGAGCTTGCCCTTGCCACCCTGCGTCTTCTGCAGGTAATAGGCACCGTTGAGTACGGCCATGCGCCCAGCCACCTCGCTCATGGGCTGCAGCAGGGGCAGCGAGCCGTTCGGCAGCTGCACCGTCTCATAGGCCAGACAGACGGCTCCGCTCTTCAGCATGGCGTCGGTCAGCTCGCGCTCACTGGCAAAATGGAAATAGGTAAACAGCAACTGGCCTTTCCTGATCAGCTTGTACTCCGGCTCGATGGGCTCCTTCACCTTCACAATCATATCGGCCTCACGGTAGACATCCTCGATGGTCGGCAATATCTGTGCGCCGACGGCCACATACTCCGAGTCGGCGAAGCCACTACCCTCGCCTGCCGTATGCTGCACCACCACCTCGTGGCCGTGCCTTATCATTTCTGCTACTCCCGCCGGGGTCATGCCCACGCGGTTCTCATTGTTCTTAATCTCCTTTGGAATTCCGACTTTCATATTCTTCTTTAGTTATTTGTTGGGTTATTGGAATATTAACTCATCTTATTTCGACTTCAGTTTCAGGATGCGGCGTACACTCTGGTTGATGCGTTCCTCGGTGATGGTGCCATCCTTGACGGCAGCAATGACGGCATCAAAGGCTTGAACGAAGTTTTGCGGACCCAGCACGATGTCCACCCCGGCCTTGATACAGCCCACAGTGGCCTCGGCACAGTTGTACTGCTGGGTGATGGCTCCCATCTCCATGGCATCGGTGATGATGATGTTCTGATAGCCTAACTCGCCGCGCAGCTTGTCCTGCAAGATGAGAGGCGACATCGTTGAGGGCACATCCGACCCAGTCACATTGGGCGCAGCGATATGGGCGGTCATTATCAGCTGGCAGCCCCAGGCAATGCCCGCCTTGAAGGTGGTCATCTCGCAACCGAGCATCTCGTCCCATGTCTTCATGCTCTGGGCATAGCCATAGTGCGTGTCTGACTTGGTGTCGCCATGGCCGGGGAAGTGCTTGATGCATCCCGTCACGCCGGCATCCTTCAGTCCCTGCAGATAGTTAGTCACCATCGGGGCGGCCACGGCTGGGTCGTCCGAGAAGGCCCGTTGGCCTATGACGATATTCTCCGGGTTGGTGTTCACGTCGGCAACAGGAGCAAAGTCGATGTCGAAGCCATAACGGCGGAGATACGTACCGATGGTATTGCCACACTCGTAGGCATTCTGCGGGTCGCCCGTAGCACCGATGGCACCCATCGACTCATACTTCTTCTCGTTGAAATTGTCGTTGTTGGCAATACGTGCCACGCGACCGCCCTCCTCGTCGATGCAGAGCAGTGGCGAGCCTTTCAGGGCCCGTATCTCAGGGATAAACCGGGCCAGCTGGGCCTCGTCCTTGATGTTGTGGGCATAGAGGATGATGCCGCCCACGGGGTATTTCTCGTTCACGCCCTTCATCGTGGCGTTTACTGCCTGCAGCTTGATTTCCCTGATGTCGTCAGCACTTTCGTCGATACCACTGGGCAAGTTGAAGTGAATGGTGGTATCGAGGCACTCGGGGCGCACATAGAACATCTGCCCCACCTTTTCGCGCAGGGTCATCTTCTGGAGCTGAGCCTCCACCTCGTCAACAGGTGTCGGTGCTACCGGGTCGTCATCATTCGTACAAGACACAAGTCCAAATCCGGACGTCAAGATGACGCTAATCATCCAAAGCTTAATCTGTTTCATCGTTTTCATTGCTTTCATAGTTCATTATTTCAATAACGTTTTTATTCCGTTTTTATTTCGTTCTTCAAATGTATACTGTCTATATAACACCCTCATTAGATAAGTAGTTTATACTGAGATCGATTCAATTGCGAACGCAGCGTGTTCGCAATTGGATAATGGAACGAATATCACCGATAAATCCTTGATCCATCACAAAGTTCTTTTCTTTGTTCTCTTTCATATCTCGTTTGCGACGTTACTCATTATATTTCACATCAGCCATCAGACCTCATACATCAGACATCTTTCAGCCATATTTCGTTGCAAAGTTACGAAAAAACGAGAGCAGAACAAAATAAATTCATTTATTTTTTATGCCGAGTGTTGTAACTTCGCGACTTTGTCGCAAAGTTACGAAAAAAAGTTGTAGTAACGAAGCTATTTTGGAAGATTAACGCAATTCGGCCAGAAATAAAGGCAAGACAGGGAAAATGAGGAAGCTCAAATAGGGACTAAAAGCAAATTGTGGAGGATTGGTGAAGGAGTTAGGTTGCCAAATCGTAACCCAAGAAATGGGTTCTGAGGCGGGTTAATCTTCCTTAATTGGTAACGCTAATCGGAGCAGAATGGCGCACCTTTCACCAACCGTTTCTTATTCCGCAAACTGCTATATTTTGCATAGTGAAGGATGCCAAAAGAGTCAGATATCGTTCACCTTCAAGCAATGGTCGATAATTTCCTATCACCTTCTTGTATAGGGCAAGCACCTCCTTCATGTTCTCCACTGCGTTCTTCACTCCAACGTTATGCGGCATTATCAGTTCGTTCATAGGCACTTCGTTTTGAGGTTATACACCTTGCCATCTTTATCCCTACCAGCCACAACATGAAGAATACTCTCCACATCCACAGACTTATAGAACAGCTTGCGGTTGATTTGAGAATAGGCCAACGTCCCATTATCCCGTAAAGTCTGTAATGTTCTTGGACTGATGTTCAGCATTTGACAAACGTCCTGGTTATCAAGCCAATCACCCAATCCTTTGTCTTTGCCTCTATTGGCCATCTCCTTCATCTTTGTGACGAAACTGTTGAAGCTCGTCAGCAGTTCTTCGACGAGCGAAGCGGCAAGCCGATTACCTCGTAGGTACTGCGCTCAATTGATATAACTTCCATGTCTGTTTTTGTTTTTGAATTATGCAGGCAAAGGTACTTCATGATTTCCAGATAAGCTCATTCAATAAATTCCGTTCTATGAAATAACAATTCAAGGAAACGAAGACCTAATGTCTGCCGAGCTTGCTCAATCAGAAAGCAGACAAGCATCTTTATGTGGCACTCCACCACAAAGTGCGTATTAGGCTACACCCTTCTATGGTATTGCAAGTAGAAATCCATGCGGAATGTTTCCATATCAAGAGAAAAGACTACTCTTTTTCTTAATTTATGTTCTTGAATTATTGTATCCTCAATATTTTTGATTATATTTGCGCACAGAACGCTCAATGTTGGGCAAGAATAATTAAAAGCGATATGGAGATACAACGCTATAACAGGCTCGACCGCAGGTCAAGATTGTACTGGCTGAGAAAGAAAGAACTGGCACATGGCTCTCTGCGCAGATGGGCCACAGCATCAGTACCGTTTCACGATGGATGACCAACAAGGTACAGCCCTCCGTGGAACAGCTCTACGAGATAGCACGCCACCTCGACGTGGATGTGAAGGAATTGCTGGTGTCGTCAAAGTAAAACAATACAGATTTGTTTATTATGGCTATAGTTAAATTCGTTTCAGACAAAGATTGCCAAGTCTTCATTGATATGGAACTCGCTGGCAAGGTTGCATCAGAATCTATGTTAAAGATAACATTGGAGACTGGTGGCTACCTTATACAAGTAAAAGACGAAGATGGCAATCTTATCAAAGAGTATGATTTGGAGATTAAGCCCTCAGATAATCAGCTTCTACAGAAAATAGATGAAACTAATGATAAACTGGATGATGTTATTGAAATCTTAAAGAATGACTCATCATTAGTATTCCATTGCAATAGAGCCTCATTCTGCCATAATGGCTTGTATGGTTTCGTAGATAAGAAGTTGAATGTCGTTATTCCTCCTATATATTATTCGGTTAATGAATTTGTTGATGCCAAAGCGTTCGTAGTTCGTGATTTTTCTGAAGGAAGAAAAACCACAATGATAGATAGTGATGGAAATATATTCTTCAATAGATGGTTTGATTATATTGGAGAATCTGATGATACCATTCTTCTAGGGATTGATAATAGGATAATAGTCTACTCGAAATCGAAATGTGATAAGATTGCAGAGTACTATAATGCTGGCTATGACCATAAATACCCAATTGTGCCTGTTTACAAGAAAGTGGGGGCTCGTCATTTTTATGGTTATATTGATTTTAATGGTAAAGAAGCTATTCCTTTCATCTTTAACAATGTGGGCAATTTTAATGAAAGAGGAGTAGCTGATGTGATTTTCTTGGGTAGAGAAGTAAAGATTAATTCTACAGGTTATTACAAAGAGAGAGAGGATGGTCATTATTATAAGACGAGTTGGAATGGTGACCTACAAGGGCTTGACGGTATATTTGAACTCATGCCTAATCCATGCTGTTATGATACAGGAGAAACTAGTTGGCATTTTTCTCCCATTTGGAATGATTACAAATGGATTGTAAGAGTTATAACAAAGGATTATAATAAAAGAGTTATAAAAGAAGTAAACTTCAATTGTGACTATGTTCTAAGAGCAGGAACGGGTTATTGGATCTGCAAACAAGATGGAAAAGTATTAGTTCTGATTGCAAATATCTACAATAATGGTGTAGAAGAATTTACGTTCGATGCTGATGATGTTGAACCTGTATTTGATATAAACGAGAATCTACAAGGTGATGATATTATCACTCCACGTACATTCGTAGTAAAAAAAGATAACAAATATGGAGCCCTTGATACTTCTGGAAAAGAAATAATACCTATCGAATTTGATGAAATTATTCCTTTTACAACATACGAGTTCACTGTAAGAAAAGCCCGCAAATATGGATTATATATAAATGGAATATTATCCGATTTGGAATTTGACAAGATTTCACAGCATTATAACACTAAACATAAGTTTTGTGGATATCTCTTGGAAAAGGATAGTAAATTTGGATTGTGGAAGAATTGGGATGTTATATCTCCTATTTATGATACCATTGAGAGCTATGAAATTGATGGCTATGGTGATAGAATTATTGTTTCTGTAGATGGAAAGTATGGTATTATTGATAACAAGCAAAAAGAAATTCTTCCTATTAACTTCGAAAAGATTATTCCTATGAATGACTTCTATTTCGTAATAAGAAAGAGTGAAGGTTATTCATTTGGTTGTATGAAAAACGGACAAGTATTCTCAGAAATATATGATAACATATCATTATTCGAGAATAACAACGATAATGACATAAGAGCACATCTGAAATTTGCTAAAGTTATCAAGAATGGTAAACAGGGATGCATTTCCACAGAGAATGGAAAAATAAAAATACCTATTGATTATGATATTATCGAACTTGGCTGCGTGAATCGTCATTATCCTGAAATTGTGAGCGTTAGTTTCTTGTTATATCAAGATAGTAAATGTGGTTATTGTGAATATGGGTATTATTATGTTCAAAGAGACTTTCAACCAACAATAGGATCATCATATGACGGCCCTTTTGAATATCTATATACTGTAAAACCTGATTATGAAGAATGTGTGTTGCTAGCAAATGAATATTCTGTGCTAAGTCATTATTATATGCATTATGCTGCTGTACGCAAAGGAAACAAATGGGGAATACTTGATCAGAAGGTAAGGGCAATTACTTATCAGGCTATGCACCTTAATATTGAAGATGAAAATACTCCCAATTATAAAGATTTAGATTTTAAGTACAATTCTTTGGATGAACTAAAGGATGATGCAGAAAATGAACTAAAAAGAAGATTTGACAAGTACTATCATCCCTGGACAATTGGAACAGATTCGAATGACAAAGACTATATAGTCGAGAAGAATCATTAATAATGTGTTAAATAAATATAAACAAAAGGAATAGACGAGATAATTATAGCTGCTATAATGTCTTAAACATATTAAACGAGTTTGCATATCTCAAAAAAAATCTCTAACATTGCACAAAAAAGATTATGAAAGAGATTCAAATTAAAGATTATAAAGGAACAATCTGTATAGATTCCAATAATAAAATGGATAAGTTACGAGTGACATTTGTTAATGAGAAAGGATATCCTGATTCACATTTTATTTTTAATATAGAGGATTTATCTCATTGTAGTAGTTTCTCCTATATTCGAGAAGGAGGGCGTACCAAGTTCTATTCCCATGGTACAGAAATACATCCATGCGAATACGATTATCCGGTATCATGTTGATCCGAGTTACTGCATTAGAAAGGACAATTTAGTTTATAAATTAAAAATGAAAACATATAGTTATTCAACAGAAGTTAAAGAAGAAGGAATGGTAAATACTCTAGAAGGCTATGTTTATTGTTTTAAGTCAGATGGGTATCTGGGTGTAATGTCTGCAACAAAGATTTACATACCTGCAGCTTTTGACGCAATAGAAATCGTTCCCACCAAAGATCGATATTGGCCTTTCTTTGCTATAGTTAAGATGAATGACAAATATGGAATCGTTTCTTATGAAAACGAACTGTTACTTGAATGTATATATGATGAAATAAAGAGCTATAAGAATAGTTCTACATTTCAAATCATTTTAGATGATAAATACTATGCAATTAATTTTATCAGCAAGATAGGACCAATAATAGTCAATAAAGATTATAGCGATATAAGTGATTTTATAGCATTTACAGATAATGTCAATTATCAGGAAGAACTGAAAAATCATGGATTAGACAATAGAAAATATGCAATAGTCGAAAAGAAAGGGAAATATGGTGTAATTTTAGATGATGGAATATTGTGGATAGATACCGTTTTTGATAAAATCAGCAATTTTCGTATTTACAAATCACCATATTTAACTGGTCTATATGCGGAAGTCAAATCTAACGATGGCAACTGGTCTTATATTGATTACAAAGGGTTCTTTTATGGAGCTATTCCGTCACATGAATATAATATGGCTATAAAATTATTGTTTGAGGATCGTTATATTGTAAGAAATAGAGATAA
>CAMHHO010000088.1:0-14487 GCA_946184965.1 uncultured Prevotellaceae bacterium
CGGAACTCGCGAATCTCCTGGAACAGCACGGAACCCATGCCGCCGCCCATGTACTGACTCCAGAGCCGCAGCTGGGCTTCCTCGCGCTCCGAGAGCGAGGGCTTCACGCTGCCGAAGGTGCCGATGAGCATCTGGCGGCTGTCGGACATGTCGTAGACATAGACCACGGGCTCTGCGACCTGCTGCAGACGGATTTCGTTGTCGTTGGGCGAGCGGCGCGAGTCGAGCGTTGGCAGGCAGGAGGCCACCGTTGCCGCCGGCTGACGGCCGCAGTAGAGCACGGCGCAGTCGTATTGGCGCAGGTCGGCAAACAGCTGCAGCAGCTCTTCGCCGGTGGTCTTCTTCACTTCGGCCACCGTCGGCTGGCGCAGGTAGCTCGACCTGTCGCCCTTGGCAATCTTGCTGACCACCATCTGCAGGACCGAGGTATTGGTGCGGTCGAGCTGGTTGTGGTCAACCTTATACTCGCTGGCCAGTTCGCTCATGGTCTTCTTGTCGGGCTTCAGCGATGTCAGCACGTGGCTAAGCAGCCGGAGCGACGGCTCCAGGTTGTGCTCGAAGCCCGTGAGCGTCAGCATGAAGAAGTTGTCCGACGACTGGGCCTCGAAGGTCGTTCCCAACCGTTGCCAGGCCTCGCCCAGCTGGTGCTTCGTCAGCGAGTCGGTGCCCAGCTCGCTGAGATAGGATTCGAGCAGGGCCTGGCGCGGCTCGTCGCGCTCGCCCTTGAACCACTTCAGCGACAACGTGAAGAGGTCGTTGGCGGGATTGTCAACCTTATATAATATGGTATGGTCGCCGAGGCGCGTCATCTCGGCATCATGGTCGAGGTCGAAGAGCCGCGGCGTACTGACGGCCACGGGCAGCTTCTCCAGTTCCTTAGCGTAGGCCGACTGCTCCTTGGCGTGCTTGGGCACCACGGGCTTGTAGTCGGGCTGCATTACCTTGTCCTTCGGGTAGGAGCCGTACTTCTTCACACCGCGCAGGTAGCGGTCGTTGATCAGATAGCGGTTGGCGGCGCTGACGACGTCGGCCTTGCTGATGCGCTTCAGGTCGTCCAACTGCCGGAGATAGTCGCTCCACGAGCGGCCCTGCGAGAAGACCTCGGTCATCACGGCGGCGCGGCTGCCGATGGTCTCCAGTTCGGTCTCGGCATTGCGTGCCAGCTCCAGCTTCAGCTGCTCCAGCTGCTCGTCGCTGAAGTCGCCGCGCTTCAGCCGCTCTATCTGCTGCCAGCAGAGACGTTCGGCCTTCTTCTTCGAGCCGAAGGGCAGCTTCGGGATGACCAGCAGTCCGACGGCTCCCGCCTCGTTGAGGGCAAAGTTCTGGCCCAAGGCCATCATCACCTTGTGGGCCGTGCGCAGCGAGTCGAGCATACCCGTCTGGTTGTCGTTGGTCAGCAGGCTCATGGCCAGCTGCAGGGCGCGGTAGTCGGCGGCCTTCTCCACCGGTCCGCGGAACAGCAGCCCGACGGCCTTCACGATGGGAATCTTCACCTTGATGTCGATGGTCTCGCCGTTGAAGGGCTGCAGCTTGTCACTATTCACGCCTTCGCTTTTGACTTCGCCCCGAGGCAACCGGCCGAAGGTGCGCTCCAGCAGCGGCTCGATGCCGTCGGCCTGGAAGTCGCCGCAGAGCATCAGCCCCATGTTGCCGGCCACGTAATACTTGCGGAAGAAGTCCTCCATGTCCTGCAGGCGCGGGTTCTTCAGGTTCTCCGTACTGCCGATGATGGGGTACTGGTAGGGATGGCCCTTGAAGGCGGCCGCCATCACGTGCTCCACGGCTCCCGTCAGCATGTCGTCGGCAGCGCGGTTCTTCTCCTCGTAGACCGTCTCCAGCTCACCCTGGAACAGGCGGAACACGGGGTTGATCATGCGCTCGGAGTTCAGCCAGCACCACTGCTCGAGGAACTGCGGCGCAAAGGTGTTGTGATATTCCGTGCGGTCCCACGACGTCGAGGCGTTCAGGCCGGAGCCGCCGTACTTCGATATCAGGCGGTCGAACTCGTTGGGGATGGCGTAGTCGGCAGCCCGCTGGCTCAGCCGGCTGATGTCGTGCTGAATCTGCAGTCGCCGGGCGGCGTCCTTCGTCAGCGACAGCTCGTTGTACTTCGCCGAGATGGAGTCGAGCCACTGCTTCTCGGCAGCGTAGTCGACAGTGCCGATCTTCTGCGTACCCTTGAACAGCACATGCTCCAGATAGTGTGCAATGCCCGTGTTGGGACAGTCCTTCGCACCGGCCCTGACCACCAGTGCCCCGTAGACCTTCGGCTGCGAGTGGTCCTCGTTCAGCCAGACGGTCAGACCGTTGCTCAGGCGGATTTCCCTGACGTCAAGTCCTTTGGCAGCCTGCGCTGCTCCTCCGTATAGAAAGAGAACAATGTTTAGAAAGGAAATCAGTATCTTTTTCATTGTCTTGCCTTTTTTGGGGGCAAAGTTACAAAAAAGTCGGGATTAATACCATCTTTTTGCATAAAAGTTGTATCTTTGCACTCAAACAAGACAAAAACGGATTATATGAAGATGAACAAAAAACTGCTGGCGGCTGTCGCCTGCTGGCTTCTGGGGGCAGTCGGAACATGGGCTTCCACGAATGGCGAAAGTGACTTCGGAAAGAAAGTGACGTGGGACCGCTACAGCCTGATGATTGACGGGCGGCGCGTGTGTCCCGTGATGGGCGAGGTCCACTATTCGCGCATACCTGCCGACGAGTGGCAGCAGGAGATCCGGAAGATGAAGGAAGGCGGCGTGACTATCATTGCCGCCTATGTGTTCTGGAACCACGTCGAGGAGCAGGAGGGCATCTTCCGCTGGGATGGCCAGCGGTCGCTGCGCCGGTTCCTTGAGGTGTGCCGCGACGAGCAGATGCCCGTGGTGCTGCGCTTGGGACCGTTCTGTCACGGCGAGGTGCGCAATGGCGGCATCCCCGACTGGATGTTCACCAAGGGCTGCAAGCTGCGTGAGGAGAATCCGGCGTTCCTTCACTACGTCGAGCTGCTCTACCGGCAGATCTTCACCCAGGTGCAGGGGTTGCAGTGGAAGGACGGCGGCCCCGTCGTGGCTGCGCAGTTCGACAATGAATATCGCGGGCGGGGCGAGTACCTGATGGCTCTGAAGCGGACGGCTCTTGCCATTGGCTTCGACCTGCCGTTCTATACCCGTACAGGCTGGCCCGAGCTGCGAACGCCCGTGCCCTACGGCGAGATGCTGCCGCTCTATGGCGACTATGCCGACGGCTTTTGGGACAAACAAGTCACCGAGGGCTGCGGCAACTACTATAAGGCCTTCAACTTCAAGGCATTCCGCTCGTCGACGGCCATCGGCACCGACCTCCTGGGAAAGCAGGAAGAGAAGACCAATGCCGGCGACGACCAGTATCCTTACTTCACCTGCGAACTTGGTGGCGGCATGGCCACCGCCTATCACCGCCGCCCGTATGTCTATCCCGAAGACGCCTATTCGATGGCGTTAGTGAAGCTGGGCAGCGGCTCCAACCTGTTAGGCTATTATATGTACCACGGCGGCACGAACCCCGAGGGTGTGCTCAACACGCTGAACGAGTGCCAGACGTCGCCAGGGACGGCCAACAACGATCTGCCCGTCTGTACTTACGACTTCCAGGCACCGCTGGGAGAGTTCGGACAGCCTTATCCCCAGTATTACATGCTGCGCCCCCTGCATCTCTTCATGCACGACTGGGGCGAGCTGCTTGCACCGATGGAAGCCTCGTTCCCATCGGCTCAGGACTTAAAGCGGGGCGAGGACAGCAGCCTCAGGTGGGCGATCCGCACCGACGGTAAGAGCGGCTTTATCTTCGTCAACAATTACGAGCGCTTCTGCCAGCTCTCAGCGAAGAAAGACGTGCAGCTGGAGGCGTGTGGCGTGACGTTGCCGAAGCTGACCATCCCTACTGGTGCGATGGCCATCTTCCCTGTTAACGTAGAAGGTATGCGCTATGCGACGGCGCAGTTGGTGGCGCGTCGCGACGGCAAGATTTATCTGATGCAGGTTGGCGGCATCCCCGTGACCATCAGTATGGCCGACGGCAAGACGCTCCGCAACGTGAAGCCCCGTGGCACGGAGAAGCCCGTCTACAAAAACCTCTACCTGCTGACACAGCAGCAGGCGGAGATGTTCGGGATGGAGGCCGCCCCTGCACAGCCTGCAGAGACGGCACCCGTGGAATGGCGGCGCGTGAAGGAGGCAGGACCGCTGCGAACGGTCAAGAAAGGCAAGGCCCGCGTGGCTGAGGCTCCTTCAGAGGAGGACTGGCAGCAGGCTGCCGTCTACGATATTAGCCTCCCCCCAGCCCCCTCCCATAGAGGGGGGCTCCTCAGCATCACATATCAGGGCGACTGCGCCCGCCTCTATGTCGACGGCAAGCTCGTGGCCGACAACTTCCAGTATGGGCGCCCGTTTCTTTACGGTCTCTGGCGGCTGCCCGCCGAGTGCTCCAAGTTGCAGCTGTTTATCCTGCCCCTGCAGAAGGAAATACCCGTTTACCTGCCTCGCGAGGCAGACAAACGGGTAGGTGAGAGTGTGGTGGCTGTAAAAGTTACTTCCCCGCGTACCACTCCTTGAGTACGTAGAAAGCCTTCTTCTTCTCGCCCTTGTCGCTGACGAGGCCCTTGCGGTTATAGTAGTCCTGGATGCCGTTGAGCACGCGGCGCGGCGAGCGGAAGTCCTTCAGAATCCAGGGCGTGGTGCCTGCGAGTCCCTCAACCTTGTCGAGCATGGCGCAATTCTCGCGGTAGAGGTTCTCCTGGAACTCCTCCGTCCAGCGCTGGTTCTTCTCGCCGTGGTAGCCGTACTTGGCACCGCCGCCGAACTCGCTGACGATGACGGGCTTGTTGTAGGGAATCTCCCAGCGCATCTTCGGAGCGTCGTTCACGTCGCGATACCAGCCGATGTATTGGTTGAACGACACCACGTCGACATATTCGTGCATATTGTCGTTCAGGCGGTTGACGTAGTTAGGTGCCCCCGTCACCTCCATCGCCATTGAGATGAGGCGGGTGTTGTCGAGGGAGCGGGCATACTTGGCAAGGTTGCCGAGGAAGGTGTCGCGCTCGGGGGAGTGGGGCGTCTCATTGGCGATGCTCCAGATGATGATGTTGGCGCGGTTGTGATCGCGGGCAATCATGTCGCGCAGCTGGTTCTGTGCGTTCTCGTAGGTCTTGGGGTTCTTCCAGGCGATGGTCCAGTAGACGGGAATCTCCGACCATACGAGGATGCCCATCTTCTCAGCCTCGCGCACCATCTCTTCGTGGTGGGGATAGTGGGCCAGTCGCACGAAGTTGCAGCCCAGTTCCTTGGCCCATCCGAGTAGCGTGCGGGCATCCTCGGCGCTGTTGGCACGCCCGCCGCCGTTGGGCTTCTCGTTGTGGATGGAGATGCCCTTCAGGTAGATGGGCTGGCCGTTGAGCAGTATCTGCTTGTCGCGCGTCTCGATGGTGCGGAATCCGATGCTGTCGGCGATACTCGTATTGTAGTGCTTGATTTCCACACGGTAGCGCTTGGGGTTGTCGGGACTCCAGAGCGAGAGTTTCTTGGCAGGTACTTTCACGATGTCAGAGGCTGTTCCCTTGGCATCGGTCTTGAGCGGCAGCATCAGCTTCAGTTCAGGGATGCTCACCATGAGCAGATGACCTTCAAGGGGCTGATTGAGTTTTACGGATACCTGTATCTCACGCTGTTTGGCCTTCACATCGGCTTTCATCAGCTGCAAGCTATAGTCCTCGACATAGCTTGGCTGGCCAATGGCTAAGGGTATTTTCACCAGCTTCACGTCGCGGGTGATGCCGCCGTAGTTCCACCAGTCGAAAATCTGCGTGGGCACGTCCTCGGCGTGGCGCTTGTTGTCGACCTTGACGATGACCGTGTTCTCACCATTCTTCAGCAGGTCGCTGATGTCGTAGTTGAAGGCCGTGAAACCGCCGATGTGGCGACCAACGTGACGTGTGTTTACATAGACGTGGCAGTCGTAGTTGACGGCTCCGAAGTAGAGCAGCGTGCGGAACTCTTTAGAGGGGACGGCCTGGAAGCTCTTCTTGAACCAGACGGTACCCTCGTAGAAGAATAGACGATCGTCCTGGGTGTTCCAGTCGCCTGGAATCTGCATCGTGGGCGCTTTGTCGAAGTCGTACTCGATGAGGTCTTCCGGTTTCTGCGGCTTGGCATTCTGGAAGAATCCCCAGCGGGTGGGGTTCATCCGGTAGTCGTAGTAACCCTCTTCCTGGACGTCTACGATGTAGTTCCACTTGCCGTTGAGCGACGTGCTCTCATAGGCGTTCACGTTCTGGATAAGCGGCAGTTGTTCTGCTGCTGTTGCCGGGAGGATGGCTCCCAGAGCAACGACGATTAGTGTCAGGATGTTCTTCATACTCTGTTTGGTTTTTAGCTCGTTTATGGGTGCAAAGATACATATTTTATCGGAAAAACGGCCTCCGCCCTACACTTTTCTGCAGGGAAAGGCGTGAATTAGCCGAAAAAGTTGTAACTTTGCACACAAACTTACTACCGGTAATGGACGAAACCAGCAAGATACCACAGGAAAGGCAGCGGGTAGGCGAGCCGGAAGACTCGGGAATGTGGAACAAGTTCTACCTGAAGGATGTGTCGTTTGTGAACCTGATGACGCGCCGCATCTTCAACGTGCTCATCGTGGCCAACCCCTACGACGCCTTCATGCTTGAGGACGACGGGCGCATCGACGAGAAGATCTTCGACGAGTATATGGAACTGGGTATGCGCTACCCGCCCTCGTTCACTCAGGTCAGCACAAAGGAGGAAGCCAACGCCGTACTGCAGACGACGGACATCGACCTGGTCATCTGTATGCCCGGTAATGCCGACAACGACGCCTTTACGGTGGCCCGCGAGGTGAAGGCCGCCCATCCGGCCATTCCCTGCGTGGTGCTGACCCCTTTCTCGCACGGCATCACCAAGCGCATTGAGAACGAGGACATGTCGGTATTCGACTACGTCTTCTGCTGGCTCGGCAACACAAACCTCATCATGAGCATCATCAAGCTTCTGGAGGACAAGATGAACATTGAGCACGACATCCGCGAGGCGGGCGTACAGATGATACTGCTGGTCGAGGACAACATACGCTTCTACTCCTCGGTGCTGCCAAACCTATATAACTACATCCTGGCGCAGTCGAAGCGCTTCTCGACCGAGGCCCTGAACCCCCACGCCGCCGCACAGCGCAAGCGTGGCCGACCGAAGGTGGTGCTGGCCACGAACTACGAGGAGGCTATGGAACTGTATGAGAAGTACCACGAGAACACGCTCGGCGTCATCTCCGACACACGCTTCCCGATGAAGAGCGTGCCAGGACGGCTCTCGCATGTCGAGGAAGGTGACCCGGAGGCCGGACTGAAGCTGCTGCGCGAGATTCGCAGGCGCGATGAGTACGTACCGCTGATTCTCGACTCGTCGGAGACCGTCAACGCCGGGAGAGCACATGCAGAGGGCTTCCACTTCATTGACAAGAACTCGACGAAGATGAACGTCGACCTGCACCGCCTGATGGAGGAGCACATGGGCTTCGGCGACTTCATCTTCCGCGACCCGAAGACCCATGAGGAGATTGCCCGCATCACCTCGCTGAAGGACCTGCAGGACAATATCTTCAAGATTCCCGCCGACTCGCTCAGCTACCACGTCATGCGCAACAACATGAGCCGCTGGCTCACGGCGCGAGCCATCTTCCCCGTATCGGCCTTCCTGAAGCACGTCACGTGGCACAAGCTGCAGGACATCGATGCCCACCGGCAGATTATCTTCGACGCCATCGTACAGTACCGCCGCATGAAGAACATCGGCGTGGTGGCCGTCTTCGACCGACTGAAGTTCGACCGCTATGCCCACTTCGCCCGCATCGGCGAAGGCTCGCTCGGCGGCAAGGGCCGCGGCCTGGCCTTCCTCGACCGCATCATCAAGCGCCACCCCGAGCTGAACCAGTTTGCAGGCGCCGAGGTGTCGATTCCGAAGACCGTCGTCCTCTGCACCGACTTCTTCGACGAGTTCATGGAGAAGAACAACCTCTACCCCATAGCCCTCAGCGATGCCCCCGACGAGGAAATCCTGCAGCACTTCCTGCGGGCACAGCTGCCCGACTCGCTGATAGCCGACTTCTTCACGTTCTTCGACGCCGTGAAGTCGCCCATCGCCGTGCGCTCGTCATCGCTCTTGGAGGACAGCCACTACCAGCCCTTTGCCGGCATCTACTCAACATACATGATACCTTACTTAGAGGACAAGTACGAGATGCTGCGCATGCTGGCCTGTGCCATCAAGGGCGTCTATGCCTCCGTCTATTACAAGGACTCGAAGGCCTACATGATTGCCACGCAGAACGTCATCGACCAGGAGAAGATGGCCGTCATCCTGCAGGAGGTGGTTGGTAACCAGTACGGCGACCACTACTACCCGACCTTCTCGGGCGTGCTACGCTCGCTGAACTACTACCCCATCGGCGACGAGACGGCCGAAGAGGGCATAGCGTCCCTGGCCTTAGGCCTGGGGAAATATATCGTCGACGGCGGCCAGACGCTACGCGTCTCGCCCTATCACCCCACGCAGGTACTCCAGACCTCGGAGATGGAGACGGCACTGCGCGACACCCAGACCCGCTTCTACGCCCTGGACATGAGCCGCATCGGTGCCGACTTCAAGGTCGACGACGGCTTCAACATCAAGAAGCTGCGCGTGAAGCAGGCCGACCAGGACGGCTCGCTCACCTACATCGCCTCGACCTTCGACCCCGTCGACCAGGTCATCCGCGACGGCATCTACGAGGGCGGCCGAAAGGTCATCACCTTCTGCGGCGTGCTCCAGCAGGGCATCTTCCCGCTACCCGAACTGCTGCAGATGGTCCAGAAGTACGGTTCGGAGGAGATGCGACGGCCCGTGGAAATTGAGCTGGCCTGCAACCTGAACGACGACAAGACGGGTACGCTCTACCTACTGCAGATACGCCCCATCGTCGACTCGAAGCAGGTGCTCGACGAGGACCTGCAGCAGATTCCAGACGAGGACTGCCTGCTGCGCTCAGACAACTCGCTGGGCCACGGCATCTATGAAGATGTCTACGATGTCGTCTATGTCAAGGCCGGCGAGGACTTCACCGCGGCCAACAATCCCGCCATAGCGCGCGACATCGAGCGCATTAACCAGAAATTCTTGGAGGCCCCCTTGTCGCTCCCCCAGGGAGAACAGGGTAATGAAGCCCCCTCGGGGGCAGTAGGGGGGGCAAACTATGTCCTTGTAGGCCCCGGCCGCTGGGGCAGCTCCGACTACTGGCTCGGCATCCCCGTGAAGTGGCCCCACATCTCGGCAGCCCGCGTCATCGTGGAGTCGGGACTGAAGAACTACCACGTGGACCCGTCGCAGGGCACGCACTTCTTCCAGAACCTCACCTCGTTCGGCGTCGGTTACTTCACCATCAACACGTACACCGGCGACGGTCTGTTCCAGCAGGACGTGCTCGACCGTATGCCTGCCGTCGAGGAGACCGAGTACGTCCGTCACGTTCGCTTCAAGCGTCCGCTGAAGATCATGATGGACGGCAAGAAGCAGACGGGTGTCGTCCTTTTGCCAAAAGAATAAACGATTATAGAATCAAAAAACAGAACAGAAATGACTACTATCATTGCAATTGCCGCTTTCATTGCCGTAGCCCTCGTGGGATGGTTCCTCGCTGAGGCCAAGGGCAAGTTCGTCACCTACAAGAACAACGAGCAGGAGGACGCCGTCCTCAAGCAGAACCGCTGCCAGCTCGAACAGAAAGGCTACGACGAGCTGAACATCAAGGACGTCATGCGCACCATCGCTACGACGGGCTACAGTGCCGTCTGAGGCTCACTGTCCGCCCAGTCGCGAGAAGTACTCGATGACATCGTCCCACGTCTTGAACGTGTCGCTGCCAAACTCTATGGGTGTGGCCATCGGCTCCGGCTCCTTGCCGGGCCAGCGTGCGCCGCAGGCTCCCTGTATGAGGTAGTCGCCGTAGAGCAGGTGGCGCCGGTTTGTAATCACGGTGTGCCCCCAGGCCGGTACGCTGATATGTTCCTGTAGCCGCTCCTTCAGCCGGACTATGCCGTCGGCTGTCATGTCGTACGATACGAAATACACCTGATAGCGTTCTATCAGCAGCCGCACCGCTTTCTGCATCGACGAGCGCACCATGCCATCGGGCTGCCAGAGCGTCTCGGTCCCGATGTAGACGATGGGCCGCTCACGCCCCTCCTGGCGGTCGTCAATCCAACGAATCACAGGCACTACTGCGTGCATGAACGAGTGGTCGTTCATGCGGTGCTCGCCGTGGAAGGGTATTCCCTGCTGGTAGGGAAAGATGTCGAATGTGTGTACCAGTTCGTCCTTGTCGCCGAAGAGTCCGTAGACGCGGTGCTGCTCGTCGGCATCGTCGGCGTGGGCGAAGTTCCCCTCCGTGGCTGTGCGGTACTCCTTCACCAGCGGCTTGTCTACATAAAACTCCTGCACGCCGTCCTGACGGGGCGAGAGAAACTGCTGCTTGCCCGTCAGCCCGTGCTCCTGCATGGTGTCGGCAATCTGGAAGGCCGGGTTTACCACGATGCGGTCGAAGCCATAGAGTTGCTCGGTGTACATGCCGCCCATCGACGTGCCGATGATGAGGTCGGGCCGCTCCGCTTCACACGTTCTGTGCAGCAGGTCGAGGGCCTCCTGCGGGTGAATGGGCAGGTCGGGAGCAATGACCGTGGCATTGGGAAACACCGTGCGGATGCGTTTCGCCGTTCCTGACTGTCCGCTGCTGGCAAAGCCGTGGACGTACATAATCTTCTTTCCCTTCATCAGTTCGGGAAACTGCTTGATGTATTGGTTCTGTTGTTCCATTGTGTTCCTTTCTTAATAAATGATTTTCCTGACAGCACCGTCGGTCTGGCGGGCTATGTTGAGTCCCTTCTGTGGAACGGAGGAGAGGGTGCCTGCTAACGAGTAGAAACTGTGGCTGCTCGGGCTGTCATGCATGGGTACAAGGGCACTTGGCTTGCCCTGCAGGTATTTGAAGTTGTTCTCGATGATAGCTTGCACCAGCTGACGCCCTTTCACCTCATAGCCTTCGCTGGTATCCACTCCGGCAAAGTCCATCAGCACGATGCCCGTCGGTCCGGCCTCGTGGGTGCTGAAGTAGTTGAGGAAGGCAGCGTGTGTATGGCTGGCATTGTCGCGGTAGCCGTCGCTGGTGGAGATGGCCGTTCCGAAAAGGTTCAACACCTTCGAGTAGGCCGACGCAAAGTTCAGTATCCAGCGGATGGTCGACTTGGTTGTCGTTTCGTGCTTTGTGCTGAAGTCCAGCATCCGGTTGATGGCGGCAATCTTCGTGTCGAGGGCTCCTGCTGCATGGGTGTCTGAAAAGTCCTGCATATAGAGGAATCCGGTGGCCGCTCTTGGGCCGACAATACGCCCTGCCGTCTGCTTGGTCCAGTTCACCTCGCCTGTCCAGTTCTTGAAGACGCCGCCGACAGGATTTATCGAGTAGCTGTCGCGGCTCAGTATCAGCATCTTGCCGCGTATCTCGCTGACCTTCAGGTCGGTCTTGAAGTCTACGAAGTAGTCTTTCAGGTCGTCGCGCCTCAGCAACTCCAGCAGGCGGGTGTTGTAGACATCTTCTATGCGGTCGCCGTCGCGCTCGTGCAGCAGATGGATGACGGCAAACTCCGAGGGGTTGGCCGTCAGCGAGTCGCGCAGCATCGAGAGTGCATCCTCGAAGTGCATCTTTGTCGGGACGATGCCGTGGTTCAGGTTCATATACTCCTCATACACGCATGGTCTGAAGTCGAATGCCCTGACGCCGGCACTCCAGAGGGCCTTCAGGTCGAGGTCCTGCGTCTTGGCGAAGTTGTCGCCGAGTTCTTCGCTGTCCTCGTCCCATCCGCATCCTGTGGCGGCATCGTGCGCGCCGGGAATAGACACCACGGCTACGTAAGCATCGTCGGGCAGTCGGCTCATCCAGTTCTCTGCATTGGCTTGGTTGCTCCAGCAGAGCAATGCTATCAGGTTCAATAATACGTTCTTTTTCATACCAAGGATTCTGTTTGGGGTACAAAGATACAAAAAAACACCTTATTCCTTGTGTTTTTTGCAAAAAAACTTCGCTGGCTGCAACTTTTCATGGCCGTCTTACGTCAAACAGAAAAACAATAATAGTAAGGTTATGAAAAAGAGTGTGTTTTTTGCATTGCTGTGTACGGTGCTGCTGTCGTCGTGCAAGATTGAGATCAACAACGGAACGAGGATTGAGCCGAGTGGTAACATCGTGAAGAACGAGTACAAGATGGATGCCTTCGACCAAGTGGAGGTCGACCTCATTGCCAATGTGAAGTTCGTGCAGAGCAAGGACAGCGACTACCGCGTGGTGATGTCGTGTCCTGACAACTATGTGGAGCTGATTGGCTTTGGGGTACGCGAAGACGGCGAGCTCGAAGTCCACTTCCTTCGCGACAACATCAATATCGACGCCCGGAACGTCGACATCACCATCTATGCACCTTCTCTTAGGAAACTGGAAAACCTCGGCTTGGCCAGCGTCGAGATCGACCGGCTGAAGGGTGACCGACTGGAGGTGGAGAACTCTGGCGTGGGCGGCATCTATCTCTCGGGCCTGCAGCTTGTCGACATCGTTGCCGAGTGTAGCGGCGTAGGCGGCATGGAACTCAGCGGCGAGGTCGACCGTGCCAAACTGGAGTGCAGTGGCGTGGGGAGCATCAAGGCTGCTGACCTGAAAGCCAAGTCGGTGAAGGGCGAGGTCAGCGGCGTGGGCGGCATCAGTTGCTACGCTTCCGAGAGCATTGAGGCCGAGGTCAGCGGTGTCGGTTCGCTGAAGTACGGCGGTAAGCCTCACCACAATCATCTGCAGCGTAGCGGGGTGGGCGAAATCACTGAGTTATAGGCCGTTGTGATTGATTTATGTCAATAAAATGTGATGCAAAGGTGAAAAAAGTGCATGGAAAATTGCATATTTATATAAAAGGTATTACCTTTGCACCGTGTTTTTCATAGTATTAGATTTAAGGTTAACAAAGGTTGGGGCTTAGCGAAGCCCCTTTTTTTATGCCCAAAAGTTTGGAGCGTAAGTTTTTTTTTCGTATTTTTGCAGCGGATTTAGGAAAAAAACTCTACTTTTATATTTAACCCTTAAACAATTAGCAATTATGAAAAAGTATTTAGCAGAAATGGTGGGCACGATGGTGCTCGTTCTGATGGGCTGCGGCGTTGCCGTGAGCCTGGGTTGCGATCCTGTCAACAACATTCCCGCTGTGGTGGGAACGGCAATGGCCTTCGGTTTGGCTGTCGTGGCTATGGCCTACACCATTGGCGGCATCTCTGGCTGCCACATCAATCCGGCCATCACCCTTGGTTGCGTCCTCACGGGCCGCATGGATGCCAAGGAGGGTTGCATGTACATGGTGTTCCAGTGTATCGGCGCTTTTATCGGTTCGGCCCTGCTGGCCCTGCTGACGGCTAATGTTCCCGGACTGGAAGGCACAGGTGCCAACGACCTGCAGGCTAACGTCACCGTGATGGGTGGTCTGCTGGCTGAGATTATCTTCACCTGCGTCTTTGTGCTCGTCGTTCTGGGCGCTACCTCGAAGACCAACGGCGCCACCAACAACTTTGCCGGCCTGGCCATCGGTCTGTCGCTCATCCTCGTCCACCTCGTCTGCATCCGCTACACCGGCACGTCGGTGAACCCCGCCCGCTCGTTGGCTCCCGCCATCTTCCAGGGTGGAACCGCTCTGACCAACCTCTGGATCTTCATCGTCGGCCCGTTCGTGGGTGGTGCCTGCGCCGCTGGCATCTGGAAGATGATTCATCCTGCCAAGAAGTAAGCGGATAACAAACCCCACAGTTTTTAAAGAGGACGTATCAAAGATGATGCGCCCTCTTTTTAGTATTGGAGTCCCGTGGCGTGATTGGCAATGAATGATAGGTAGAACCCGTGCCACAACCTATTTGACGAGCTTGATGAGCGCCGCCGACCAGCCCGTTGTAGCGAACCGCTGACGGTTATTTGTTTGAATCCACGCCCCCACACAGGGGGCGACACCGCCTGTTTATCATAATTGCGCTGCTGCTCGGGTTTCAATCCACGCCCCCACACAGGGGGCGACCTCGCTCCACGCGCCTAACGGCGCCTCATGCGAGTTTCAATCCACGCCCCCACACAGGGGGCGACGTCAACCTTGATTGGCTCGAATGTTACGTGCTCGTTTCAATCCACGCCCCCACACAGGGGGCGACAACTTCGTGCTCGTCGCTCAGCCATAGAGAGACGTTTCAATCCACGCCCCCACACAGGGGGCGACTCAGCCAGTGGCATGAGCGGTAGTTGTTGACGACGTTTCAATCCACGCCCCCACACAGGGGGCGACCCAAAAACGCGTTTGGTCTATATACACTTTTTAAGTTTCAATCCACGCCCCCACACAGGGGGCGA
>CAMHHO010000089.1:0-14281 GCA_946184965.1 uncultured Prevotellaceae bacterium
TACGACTACTCAACACTCATCGACTCGTGCTACCGCGAGGACATCCACGCCATGGTGCTGCGCGACCGCAACCACCCCAGCGTCGTCTGCTGGAGCATCGGCAACGAGGTCATCGAGCGCAAGGACATCCGCGTCATTACCACCGCCCGACAGCTGAAGAGGGCCATACTCGAGGCCGACGACACGCGCCCCGTGACCGAGGCACTCTGTGCGTGGGACAATGACTGGGAAATCTACGACCCGCACGCCGAGGTGCTCGACGTGGTAGGCTATAACTACATGATTCACAAGCACAAGGGCGACCACCAGCGCGACCCCAAGCGAGTAATGTGGCAAACGGAGAGTTATCCGCGCGATGCCTTCCGCAACTGGGCGCTGGTACACGACCATCCCTACATTGTAGGTGACATCGTATGGACGGGCCTCGACTATCTGGGCGAGTCGGGCATCGGCCGCTACTACTACGAGGGTGAACGCCCGGGCGAGCACTACGTCAGCGGCGGACAGCCCGACTGGCACGGTGCCTACTGTGGCGACGTGGACATCACGGGATGGAGGAAACCGATAAGCCATTATCGGGAGATGCTGTGGAGAAGCCTCACCCCCGACCCCTCTCCGAAGGAAGAGGGGAGTATATACCTTGCCGTACGCGAGCCCGACGGCTATCGCGGCAAGATCCGTGAGACGGCGTGGAGCGTATGGCCCACTTGGGAATCGTGGAACTGGCCGGGCTGGGAAGGCAAGCCCATCGACGTGGAGGTCTACACGAAAGCCCCCGAGGTCAAGCTCTATCTCAACAACCAGCTCATCGGCACCAAGTCCGTCAGTCGCGAAACGGAGTACAAGGCCATCTTCACCATTCCCTACGCCCCCGGTATCCTCCGCGCAGAAGTAACCACTCCCCTCCCTCACAGGGAGGGGCTGGGGGTGGGTCTTGTGTGTCTTTCCACCGCCGACAAGCCTGCCCGTCTGCGCCTGACGCCCGACCGCCGTGTCATCACCGCCGACGGCCAGGACCTCTGCTTTATCACCGTCGAAGCAGTTGACAGCGAGGGCCGCGTCTGTCCCGATGCCGCCATCCCCTGCGAGGCCCTGGTGAAAGGCCAAGGCAGCTTGCTCGCTTTCGCCTCTGCCGACCTGAAGGACCGCGAACCGTACACATCGCCCCGCGTCACCACCTGGAAGGGTCGTGCCCTGCTTGTAGTGCGCAGCTCTGACAAGCGAGGCCGCGCCCAGGTCAGCATCAAGAGCAGCCTGCCCACCGCCTCATTAACTATACAAACCATAAACCCAAATAACAAAGCAAAATGGAAAGAATAATCGCTTTAGTATGTATGACCGCCGCCATGGCGGCTACCCAAGCTCAAGAGAGGCTGTATTACCAAGAGTTCCCCCTCGGTGATGTTACTCTGCTCGACGGTCCGCTGAAGCATGCGCGCGACCTGAACATCCAGACGCTGCTGCAGTACGACTGCGACCGGCTGCTGGCTCCCTACCGCAAGGAGGCGGGCTTGGAACCGAGAGCCAAGACCTATCCTAACTGGGACGGCCTGGACGGCCACGTGGGCGGCCACTACCTGACAGCAATGGCCATGAATGCCGCCACTGGCAACGAGGAATGCCGCCGCCGTATGGAGTATATGATCAGCGAGCTACAACTCTGTGCCGATGCCAACGTGAAGAACCACCCCGAGTGGGGTAAGGGTTATGTAGGTGGTATGCCCAACAGCGAGCGCATCTGGTCGACGTTCAAGAAAGGCGACTTCGGCGTCTACTTCGGTTCATGGGCACCATTCTATAATCTTCATAAGATGTACGCTGGCCTGCGCGACGCATGGGTCTATTGCGGCAACGAGCAGGCCAAGAAGCTGTTTCTCGGCTTCTGCGACTGGGCCATCGACCTCACAGCAGGCCTCAGCGACGACCAGATGGAACGCATGCTGGGTAATGAGCACGGTGGCATGAACGAGGTCTTGTACGATGCCTACTGCATCTCTGGCTGTCAGGAGAAGTATCTCGACGTGGCCAAGCGCTTCTCGCATCGTCGGCTGCTCACTCCGATGATACAGCGCGTGGACTGTCTGGACAACATGCACGCCAACACGCAGGTGCCCAAGGTAGTGGGTTTCGAGCGCATCAGCAACCATTCGGACAATGAGAGCTACCACGAAGCTGCCCAGTTCTTCTGGGACATCGTCACTGGGCAGCGCTCACTGGCCTTCGGCGGCAACTCGCGCCGCGAGCACTTCCCCAGCCGTGAGGCCTGCATGGACTTCATCAACGACATCGACGGCCCCGAGACCTGCAACACCAACAATATGCTGAAGCTGACGGAGCTGCTGCACCACCGTAACCCGGAGGCCCGCTTCGCCGACTACTATGAGCTGGCCACCTTCAACCACATCCTTTCCTCGCAGCATCCCGGGCACGGCGGCTACGTCTACTTCACTCCCGCCCGTCCGCGCCACTACCGCAACTACTCGGCACCCAACGAGGCCATGTGGTGCTGCGTGGGAACGGGTATGGAGAACCATAGCAAGTACGGACAGTTCATCTATACCAGAAAGGGGGATAACCTTTTCGTGAACCTTTATGTGGCATCAGAGCTGAACTGGCGGGACAAGGGCTTCGGGCTGCGTCAGGAGACCGCCTTCCCTTATGCCGAAACCAGCCGCATCATCATCACAGAGGGTAAGGGGCAGTTTACCCTACAGGTGCGCTATCCAGGCTGGGTGAAGCCCTATGATTTTCAGGTGAAGGTGAACGGCAAACTGGTGGGCACCGACCTTGGCGTGGGAGGATTTGAAGGAGTGTTCGGACTCGCCACCGGCCCGTCGAGCTACATCCCTATTACCCGCAACTGGAAGAAGGGCGACGTGGTGGACATCGAGTTCCCCATGCACAACTCCATCAAATACCTGCCCAACAAGCCGCAGTACATCGCCCTGATGCACGGCCCCATCCTGCTCGGCATGAAGACGGGCACGGAGGACCTGGCTCACCTCGTGGCCGACGACAGCCGCTTCGGACAGTATGCAAGCGGCAAGAAGCTGCCCATCAACGAGGCGCCCATCCTCATTAACAATCAGATAGAGGACATAGCCAACCAGCTGCAGCCCATCCCAGGCAAGCCCCTGCACTTCACGCTCAGCACGAAGATGGAAAACGCCATCCAAAACGAGCTGCAGCCTTTCTTCGAGATTCACGACTCGCGCTACATGATGTACTGGCTCGCCCTCTCGGAGAACAGCTATAAGAGCTATCTCGACGACCTGGCCAAGCAGGAGCAGGAGCGTCAGGCTCTCGAGGCCCGCACCGTCGACAAAGTGCAACCCGGCGAACAGCAGCCCGAAACCGACCACAAGATGGAGACCGACCGCTCGCAGACGGGTAACACCAACGACGTGTTCTGGCGCGATGCCAGCAACGGCCACTACTTCAGCTACCTCATGCAGACCGCCGGCCACACCGATCTGCAGCTGCGCCTAAAGTTCTGGGGCGTAGGCGAATGGAAGAGCCATGAGTTCGACGTTTTCATCGACGACCAGTTGCTCACCAGCATCAACAACACGGGCAAGTACCGCATCTCGGAATTCAAGTACGAGACATTTGACATCCCCGCCAATATGCTGCAGGGCAAGACGCAGATACGCGTCAAGTTCGTGGCAAAGCCCCAAAAGCAGATCGGCGAAATCTATGGCGTCCGACTCATCAGTAAATAACAGCCTCCATGTTAACCGCAAGACGCTGACCGTTTTCAACCAGCTCGCCCTCGACGGCATCCGTGTGGAGGGACTGCGGCCTATAGCGATTTAAAGGTAATAAAAGAATGAGACCATGAACGGCTATAAACAGAAAAACTACACTTGCAAGACGAAGCGATATGTCCAGACACTGGAGCTTCGCGACGACCCCGACATGATCAAGGAGTACCTCAAATGGCACTCCGAGGAATACCACTGGAAAGAGATACGCGACGGCATCAAGGCAGTCGGTATACTCGAGATGGAAATCTATATCCTCGGCACGCGCCTCGTCATGATTGTCGATACCCCCGAGGACTTCGACTGGCAGACGGCCATGGACAAACTTGCCACGTTGCCGCGTCAGGCAGAGTGGGAGGCGTTCGTGGCGCGGCTCCAAGGCTGTCGTGCTGACGCCCGGAGCGACGAGAAGTGGCAGATGATGGAGCGCATGTTCTACTTATATGAATGACATAAAAATCAGGAAGATGAAGAAACCCATTTTGCTGACGGCCTTGGTGCTGCTGACTCTTTTCTCATGGTCACAGGGATTCCGCAATCCTGTGCTGCCCGGCTTCCACGCCGACCCCAGCGTCTGCCGGGCGGGCGACGACTTCTATCTCGTAAACAGCACGTTCCAGTATTTCCCCGGTGTGCCCGTGTTCCACTCGAAGGATTTGGTACACTGGGAACAGGTGGGCAACTGCCTTACCCGTCCGTCGCAGGTGGACCTGAAGGGTACCGACGGCAACAGCGGCATCTATGCGCCCACTATCCGCTACAACGACGGGCGTTTCTACATGGTGACGACGGTGTTCCCCTCGCGCCGTCATTTTTACGTTTGGACCGACAATCCTGCCGGTGAGTGGTCGGACCCCATTGTTATAGACTTCGCCATCGGGAGCTGCGACCCTACGCTCTACTTTGAGGATGGGCGCTGCTATTTCCTGTGGAAAGAAGGCGACATCAAGATATGTGAGATTGACATAAAGACGGGTAAGCAGCGGGGAGAGATACACCACTTGGGTACAGGTCTTGGCGGCCGCTATCCTGAAGGGCCACATATCTACAAGAAAGACGGCTATTACTACCTGCTGCTGGCCGAGGGCGGCACGGAGCATGGCCACCACGTGAACATCCTGCGCAGCAAAAACCTCTTCGGGCCCTACGAGCCGAATCCCGCCAACCCCATCCTGTCGCACTTCAACATGAAGATGCAGAACAGCCAGATACAGGGTTTGGGACATGCCGACCTGGTGCAGACTCCCGACTCCTCATGGTGGATGATTTGTCTGGGCTATCGTACCAGCGGCTACCTGCAGCACGTCATGGGGCGCGAGACCATGTTGGCACCCGTGACGTGGGAGCAGGGCGGCTGGCCTGTGGTGAACGGCGACGGCACGCTGCAGACTGACATGAAATGCCGTACGCTCCCCTTGGTGCCGCTGGTCCAAGACCCTGTGCGTGAAGAGTTCAATTACGTCGAGCGTGCAGCTCCTGCTGACAGTTACCATTCTTTAGGGCTGCCCATGGGCTGGATGAGCCTGTGCAACCCTGACTACTCATGCTATTCGCTGACGGAGCGTAAGGGATTCCTTAGACTTTACCCCAGCACCATCGACCTCAGCCAGGCAGCATCGCCCACCTTCGTTGCCCGCCGCCAGACGGAACTGAACTTTACCGCCACGGCCCTATTGGACCTTTCCCACCTGACAGAAGGCATGCAGGCTGGCATCACGGCTTACGCCGCACCGCTGAACCACTACGACGTGGTGGCTGAGAAGCAGAACGGACAAATCGTCATCAAGTCGAATGTAAGGTTAGGCCAGACCTGTCACAACGAAAAAGATTTTGTTCTTAACGGTACCCACGCCTATCTGCGCATCACTTCCGACAAAGACTTCTACTACATGCAGGTATCTTCAGACGGCACGGACTTTGTCGAGTTGGCCAAGATGGAATACCGCTTCTTGAGCACCGAGACCATCGGCGGCTTTACGGGTGTCATGCTCGGGCTGTTTACGCAGAGCAACAGCGAAACCCGACAGGGCTACGTCGATGTTGACTGGTTTGAATACAAATAAGGTTTGACCCTATGAAAAAGCCTATTATCCTATGCTTGCTGTTGTTCGTCGCTATGACGACAAATGCCCAATTAACAAGCGCCCTGCCCGACGAGGCTTGGCGCGAATCAGAGTGGATCTGTGTGGCCGACGCACCAGAAGTGACAGGGCGTGTTGACGACCACACACGGGCTGCCGACGGGGCCAGCTGGTTCTTCACAACAATATGGAACGAACAAAAAGTAGTGAAAGCCCTGTGGATGACCGTGAGCCTCGGCGTGAACGAACTCTACGTGAACGGTGAGCGCATCGGCCGCGAAGTGCTCCGGCCGGGGTTCTCCCACCACAGCCGCACGAAGTATTCATTCACCTACGACATTACCAGGCAGTTCCATAAGAAGAAGGGGCAGCAAAACAACCTCGAAGCCCAGGTAACCCCCGGCTGGTGGGCCGACAAGATTATCACGCCCAGCGGAAGCAACGGAATGTACGGGCAGAAGTGTGCCTTCCGTGGCGTGCTCGAACTGACCTTCGCCGACGGCACCACACGCAGATACGGAACCAACACCAAAGACTGGCGGGCCGACATCTCGGGACCTGTGACCCACGCCGCCATCTTCGACGGTGAAGAGTATGATGCCCGCAAGCTCAAGGGGCATCAGCTGCCTGTCGTTCTCAAAACACCTGCCGTCAGCCGGGAATATAAAGGCATCATTGTGCCAGAGAACGGTGCAGAGGTCTATCATCTTACAGAACTGGCACTTAACCCGAAGCGGGCCTACGTCTATTCCACGACAGAAGGCGCCACCGCAGAGGCTTACGGCAAGATTCTGGTCGAACGCGAATATCAGGAAGGCAAGCCGATGGTCGTCCGCCCAGGCGAGCACCTCGTCGTCGACTTCGGCCAGAACTGCGCCGCCGTGCCTTCATTCCGCTTCAAGGCCAAGGCAGGCACGCACCTCAGCTGTCTGCCCGCCGAACTGCTGAACGACGGCAACGGAGCCAAGAGCCGCGGCATGGACGGCCCTGAGGGCAGTATTCACCGCCGTAACCTGCGCATCCATGAGAAGAGCATCCGGCTCGACTACACCTTTGCTGACAGCAAGAAGGCGGTCGACTTCACGCCCCGCGCCACCTTCTTCGGCTACCGCTACGTTGACATCACCGTCACCGATGAGGTGGTCATCGAGCGTATACAGTCCGTACCCGTCAGCAGCATCACCCCGGAGATGGAGACCGGCCACATCACCACGGGCAACAACCTCGTCAACCAGCTCATCTCGAATACCCTCTGGGGCATGCGCTCCAACTACCTCAGCGTGCCCACCGACTGTCCGCAGCGCAACGAACGGTTAGGATGGACAGCCGACACGCAGGTGTTCTGCGAGACGGGCACCTTCTTTGCCAACACCCTCCGCTTCTTCCATAAGTGGCTGCGCGACCTGCGCGACACGCAGAGTGCGGAGGGCGGCTACCCCGGAGTGGCTCCCGCCGGACAGTACGGCTCATGGCAGAACGAGTGTATGCGCGTGGGATGGGCCGACGCCGGCATCATCGTGCCATGGACCATCTGGAAGCAGTATGGCGATGCAACGATTATCGAGGAGAGCTGGGAGTCGATGACGCGGTACATGAGCCACATCAGCGCGACGAAGTACGACCACGTGGCACTGAGCAAGGAGAACGGAAACTACCAGTGGGCCGACTGGCTGAGCTACGAGCCGTTGGAGAGCTGCGGCGGCGGAGCCTTCAAGGACGGACAGCCGCTGCCCGAGGCCATCGACTACTGGAACTACCTGTGCGCCTCCTACTGGGCCATCGATGCCGCCATGATGAGCGACATGGCCCGGGCCACGGGGCGCAACGCCGCAGAGTATGACACGATGGTGACTAAGGCCAAGGACTATCTGCGAGAGCACTTCTTCAATGCCGACGGCACCTTTAAGACGCCTGTCCTCAACACCATGCAGACGCCCGCCCTCTTCGCCCTGCACAACAAGCTCTTCGACGGCAATGGCAAGGACAGAATGATTGAGCGCCTGCGCGAGAACTTCCGCCAGCACGGCGACTGCCTGCAGACGGGCTTCCTCGGCACCTCCATCCTGATGCCCACGCTGACAGACAACGGCATGGCCGACGTGGCCTACACCCTGCTCTTCCAGCGCAAGAACCCCAGCTGGCTCTACTCCATCGACAACGGAGCAACCACCATCTGGGAACGCTGGAACAGCTACACCAGGGATAAGGGCATGGGGCCCAACGGCATGAACAGCTTCAACCACTATGCCTACGGCGTCGTCTGCCAGTGGATTTGGCAGACGTGTGCCGGCATCGCTGCCGACCCCGCCTGTCCGGGTTTCAAGCACATCATCATGCGCCCCATCCCCGACCGCCGGCTAGGCCATCTCGAAGCCTCGTATCGTTCTGCCGCAGGCCTCATCAAGAGCAGTTGGAAGTATGAGGGCGACGAGTGGATATGGACCTTTACCATCCCCCAAGGAGCTACCGCCACCGTGACACTCCCCGGTGAGGAGAAAGGCAAAGATTATGACGCCGGAACATACACGATTAAGAAACAATTGACAGAGTCGCAGGAGCAAGACGAACTGAAGCCGCGGCTCGTGGTGTGTACTGACATCGCGCCAGCTGACGTTGAACCCGACGACATGGAGTCGATGGTCAGGCTGATGGCATACGCCGACATGTTCGAGATTGAGGCCATTATCACGTCGGTGGGCTGGAATTGCGACCCCTACCCTGCAGAATGGGCACAGTATCTGCACCGCGTCATCGAGGCTTACGGCAAGGATGTGCCGAAGCTGATGCGGCGGTCTGGGCAGACGGCGTTCATGCCGCTGGCGAACGAGGGCAGGCAGCATATCGGCTACTGGCCAAGCGTCGAGTACGTCAGGAGCCGCGCCGTGATGGGCAGTCGGCATGGCGGCATCAAGGCTATTGGCGAGGGCAATGACTCTGAGGGAAGCCGTCTGCTCATCCGTCTGGCCGACGAAGCCGACGAGCGCCCCATCTACGTGGCTGCATGGGGAGGGACCAATACGCTGGCGCAAGCCATTTGGCGGGTGCAGCAGACACGGAGCGCTGACGAAGTCAGAAACTTCGTCCGCAAGTTCCGGCTCTTCACCATCACCGACCAGGACATGAAATACGACATGCGCATGAACCTTGCCTACAGTTCGCACCAGTGGCTGCGCAAGGACTTCCCTGACGACTTGCAGTTCGTCTGGGACGAGGGTGCCTGGCAGGAGCAATGCGAGCTCGGCAAGCAGCACTGGCAGCAGCACAAGGACGGCATACAGGGGCATGGCGCCTTAGGCAAGGAATATCCCACCTACAAATGGGGCGTCGAAGGCGACACGCCGAGCATGCTCTTCGTCATGCCAAACGGCCTGAACGACCCCGAAGACCCGCGCCAGGCCGGATGGGCGGGCTACCATGAACGCGGACGCTGCTCCGACTCGCTCACCACGGCCTGGGGCTGCTGGAATGAGCACGTACGCGCTAACAGCGTTGGCTATAAGCGGCGTTTCTATCCCGACGAGCTCAGCGACTTCCTGGCTCGCATGCAATGGGCCGAGAAGGGCGAGGGCAACCGTAACCCGCAGGTCAACATCGACCGCCACAAGGGTCATCAGCCCATTCATATTGACGCAAAGGCTGGCGATACCGTCCGTCTCGATGCCTCCAAGTCAGCAGATCCCGATGGCGACAGCCTCACCTTCCTCTGGTGGCAACAGCCGGAGATTGGTACGGCGAAAGCCGTCATCGAACACCCCGATCAGCCGACAGCCACAGTCCACATCCCTGCCGACGCCCGTGACACCACCATCCACATCGTCTGCGAAGTTCACGACAGCGGTCCTTACCATCTCGTCTCATACCGACGGATTATCATACGCGTCACGCCTAACGGAAGCACGTGAATCGAAGAAAGGCGGCCGGTTTAGAACGTTCCCACGGCGTGGGACAAATGTCCCAAGGGCTGGGACAAACGTCCCAGGCCGTGGGAACGATATAAAGGCAGGAGTGACAAGAAGGAAAATTAAGGTATCACCACTTTCCGCCCATCAATGATGTATATTCCCTTTTGCAGTTGCAACTTATTGACGCGGCGGCCAGAGAGGTCGTATGATTGGCGATTCTCGGATTGACGATTTGCTATTAGAGCGTTATGGAATTGAGGAATTTCCTCGATTCCATCGGCAATCTGGGGGACGGTGAGCGGCATAAGCATCCATTGGCGGTGGATGGGCGTGGAGTTGCTGTCCTGATACTGCCAAACGGTGACCGTAGTGCCGGCAGCCGTCGACTCGTTTGTCAGGTCGAAGCCGTGACTGCGGCCCTTGCTGGCCAGAATCTTGAAGTAAGGATAGTCGACCACATCGATGTAGAAGTCCTGCTCGTTGGCCTCGGCCTTCTGAGCCGTCAGCGACGAACTGCCATTGTTGCGGTGAGCGGTGAGGCGCATACCGAGGGCATTCTGCAGCGTGTATGTGCCGCTGCCCGTATCACTCAGTTTCCAGCGCTGGGCGTCGCCGTAGCTGATATCCTCGATAGTCACCTTCGTACCCTTTGCTGTAATGGCGCGTGTCATCTCATGACGCGGTATGATGAGGTATTCACATCCATCGCGCAGCAGTTCCTTCGGGCCAGCAGCCGTGCTGCGGGCTGGAATGAGGAGCGTGACTATCGACTGGGCAGGCATCGTGACCTTGAGCACGTTGTCATTGAGGGAAAGCCCGGTTTTTGTACTGGTGAGATTCTCGTTGGTAGATGTGCGGTAAGCCTTGATGCTGCTGAGCGCGGGCAGGTCGCTGAAGAGCGAGAGGTCAATGTTGTGAATGGTCTTGGCTCCCTCATTGAGCAGTACGAGTACCAGCGTGTCGCGGTCGGCATTGACGGCGGCTAATGACTGCGCGCAGGGTGAGGTGATGATGTCGTAGCCGTGGCGAATGAAGCGCGAGCAGTGCTGGCGTATGTAGAAGTTTTTCACCTTCTGGTAAGTCTGGCTGGCAAAGCTGCCGCGGATGGTACACCACTGGTCGTTGGCCTCCTCCATATACTGCCAGTCAATCCAGGCTTCGGGCTGTATGTAGCGCATATCGTCGAAGAGCCGCTGCGTCAGCGCGAGGTTGCCGCCAATGCCGTTGCCGCCCGAGCCGGTCTCGCTCATCCAAAGCGGCTTCTTGTTCTGGTGGGCCTGCAGGGCCAGACGGGCGCGGTCGGCATTGTTGCCGGAATAGGTGTGCGTATTCCACTGTCCCACCAGAGGCAGAACGCCAGCACTCTTGTACTGTTTGAAGCCCTCGACGCTGAGTCCGATGTTGGTCTCGTCCGAAGCCGAGATGACCGTATTAAGCCCCGACTCACGCAGAATAGGCTCCAGCACGCGGATGAACTTCACCTGCGACTGGTAGTCGAAGTGGCAGCCCTCCTGCGGACCGTTGGCGAACCAGAAGTTGGTGACCGACTCGTTGAAGGGCTCCAGCGTCTTGAACTCTATGCCGTACTCGTCCTTGTAGTGCTTGCAGACGTCAACCAGATAGTGGGCAAACTCCTCGTAGTACTCTGGCTTCAGGTTGTCCTTGCCGCCGTCGGTATTGCCGCTTACGCAGCCGCTGTAGGTCATGTAGTAGGGGCAGGAGTTGCTGAACGCCTCGAACACGGCATCAGGCCGTTTCTCCTTGATTTTCAGCATAATCTTGCGCTGGGCGGCATCGCGGTCCCAGTGGTATTCGTCGCCGCTAAAGTCCTTGAAGCCCTCCATCTCGGCGCGCAAGCCCTTGCCGCGCCCCATGTGATGCTGGTCGCAGTGGCGGTTCTCAGGGTCGTCGCCGCCGCCAATGTTATAGCGGAATATAGAATAGTTCAGCCCCGTCGGACTGACCATCCACTCTACAATCTCGTCAATCTTCTTGTCAGTCCACTTGCCGCACTGGCCTGCCCACCAGCAGAGCGATACGCCCCAGCCGTCGAAGTGCTGACGCACCAACTGCGGACAGATTGTGTAGCTTAGGGTATCGGTGGGCGGTGCCTGCTTCACGTTCTCGCTGAAGTACCACTGGTGCTTCATATCCGAGCCGTTCTTGTCGGTAAACACCTTCTGGTGGGCATCGTTGCTGTCGGTCCCCAGGTATTTGTTGTTCGACTTGCAGCGCAGCTTCACATACTGCCCCATGGCCTGCTCGATGGCCCATTTGGCTTCGTCGCCCGAGGCGGTCGTTATGAATGTCGAGTTCCACTGTCCTGACTGTGACAGGTATTTCTCCTGACCGGCCACCTGAATGGTGTAGTAGCCCTGGCCGTCGGGGGTCACGGTCATCTGCTGCGGACTGGATTTGGTCGATGCTTCAATCCATCCGCCATCATCGGTACCACACTCTATGTGGTTGCCGCTGCTGTGCATCAGATAGAGTGTCGTAGCTTTACTGAAATTGGTCTGTCCCAAAGCCGTAGCCAAAACTGCCACGATCATAACAAGCAATGATAGTAGTCTCTTATTCATAGCTATAACGATAAGTCGGTACAAAGGTACATATTTTTGATGAGACACGAAGAATTCCAGTAGCAATAATCGTTCAATGACATGGAAAAATGTTTCATTGAACGTTTTTTTTTCGTAAATGTAACGGAAATGATAGCGCATTTAAGGGAAAAGCGGTATTTTTGCAGCAGAATTTTCAATAAACTAAAAACTGAAGGAAATGAAGAAACTGTTTTTGACATTGATGGCGCTGATGACGCTCACCCTCGCCGAGGCACAGGTCAAGCCGATGGTTCTGGGCGAGAAGCACGCCATGCTCCGTGTTGGTGGTTCGAAGTACGTGCTGCTGCCCGTGCAGGAGACCGAGGAGATTGCGGCCATCGCCGTGCTCGACTCACGTAACGAAATGGTGCAGCGCATTAACGTAAAGCTCGCCGTCGACCGTGTAGATTACTGGGTGCCCTACGAGCTGAAGGGAGCCCGCCTTTTAGACATCGAGTTCCACGGCGACCGCCGACAGAAAGGTGCTGTAGGCGAATTCGTCTGCTGGAAGGAAATCAAGTTTTCCAACACGTTTGACACGGCTAACCGCGAGCACTTCCGTCCGGCCTACCACCATACGCCGGTCTACGGCTGGATGAACGACCCGAACGGTATGTTCTACAAGGACGGCGTCTGGCACCTCTATTATCAGTATAACCCCTACGGCTCGCAGTGGGAGAACATGCACTGGGGACACTCCACGTCGAAGGACCTAATCCATTGGGAGGCACAGCCCCTCACCTTCGAGCCCGACTGGCTGGGCAGCATCTTCAGCGGCTCATGCGTGACCAACGGCAACGAGGTGGTGGCATTCTACACCTCAGCAGGACACCACCAGACGCAGTCGATGGCTATCTCGAACGACAATGGCCGCACTTTCAAGAAATACGAGGGCAACCCCGTCATCACCAGCGACAAGCCCGACTTCCGCGACCCCAACGTCTTCTGGTATGAGCCGACGAAGCGCTGGATCATGATCCTCGCCGTGGGCCAGGAGATGCAGCTCTATTCCTCAGCCGACCTGAAGGACTGGAAGTACGAGTCGGCCTTCGGTCAGGAATACGGCAACCATAGCGGCGTGTGGGAGTGCCCCGACCTGTTTAAGATAGGCGAGAAGTGGGTGCTGCTCTGCAACATCAACCCCGGCGGCCCGTTCGGAGGCTCCGCCACACAGTATTTCGTGGGACAGTTCGACGGACATAAGTTCACCTGCGAGTCGATGCCTAAGGTAACCAAGTGGCTCGACTACGGCAAGGACCACTACGCTACCGTATCGTTCTACAACGCCCCCGAGAACCGCCGCGTGGTGCTGGCCTGGATGTCGAACTGGCAGTATGCCAACCAGGTGCCCACCAAGCAGTTCCGCTCAGCCAACTCCATTCCCCGCGACCTCGGACTGTTCCGCCACGGCGAGGAGACCTACGTCAGCGTAGTGCCCTCGAAGGAGATGCTGACCGCTCGCGGCGCAAAGGTGAAGAAGCCGACGGAGACCTGCGAAATCGTGGTCGACATGAAAGGTCAGACCGAGATTGTGCTGTCGAACACGAAGGGTGAGCAGGTCATCATGACCTACGACGCCGCCAAGCAGACCTTCGCCATGGACCGCACGAAGAGCGGCGACGTCAGCTTCAGCGAGGCCTTCCCCTGCGTGACCACGGCCCCCACCTACGGCAGCATCCGCCAGCTGCGTCTCTTCATCGACCGCTGCAGCATCGAGGTCTTCGATGCTGAGGGCAAGGTGGCAATGACAAACCTCGTGTTCCCCTCCGAAGCCTACAATAATATTAAGGTGAAGGGCGGCAAGGCAACTATCTACGACATTAAATACTAAAGCAATATGGGTAATCAAAACAAATCTATTTACTTAATCCCCGTCATGCTCTGCTTCTTCTGCATGGGCTTCGTGGATCTGGTGGGCATCGCCTCCAACT